>CAYQUF010000060.1:4262-24870 GCA_964420595.1 uncultured bacterium | reverse complement strand
GGTTCGTCCGGCGCGAATCCCGGTGTTGCCCCGACAGCTTCCGTCCCCCGTCACGTACGCCACCGCTCGCTGTTTGTAACGCGCCGCCGCTGCGAGATCGGCTTCGGCTTGGCTGAGGAACGGGCGATCCGCGATCGCGTCCGTACTCGCGCCAAATGCCGATTTGCTCGCTTTCGGTCCGGTATCGATGCCGGATTGACCGACGGTGGCTTTGCCGAGGAATGCCGCTTTTTTGGCAGGATCCCAACCCCGCGCCTCCACCTGCGATACCCGATCCGCCGCACTCAAGCGAGGCGAAAAGGCGACCTCGTCCAATTCGCGATCGAGGGTGACGGGGTCGGACACGGGAGTGCTGTCGCCTTTGGGTTGCATGGGACGAAACACCAACGCCCCCTCCTCGACGAAAAACTCATAGCCGATTTGCTCGGCGCGCCCTTGCAAAAACTCGAAATCCGTTTGGTTGTGTTGCAGCACGTAGGGACGCGACTGCTCCTTGGCTTTTGCCTCGGTTTCCCCTTGAAAGCGCAATCCGGCGGCTTGGGCGATCGCCCCGGCAATTTTGCTGTCGGTCACCTCGGCAAACGATCGCGTTTTGCGACCCCGCATCAGGCGATGGCGGCGATCGTATCCTCGCACCACCAGCATCGGTCGGCTCCCGCTGGCAAACTCCGGTTCCAACGCGGTGATTTCGCCCTCGATGAGGGGAATTAAGTCCGCGTCGTAACCCAAGGCGATACTGACGGCATTTCCCGGCTCGAACAGAGAATCGTCGATCCACTGGAGTTCCCCCGTTTCCCCGTCCCAGGCTTTTAGGGTGATGGCAAACATACTGGGCGCTTCCAGGTCTTCGAGAATTTCAACCTGCGTGATGTGGCTTTTGGGAGCGATCGCCAATCCCAAACCGTCAATTTGCAGGTCGATGCGAGGGGTCGGTAACGGATTGCTGGCAAAGGTCACGGGTGTCCTCCTAGAGCGAAGGTCGGGGCGGAATCGTCAGCACTTGTCCCGGATACAGGCTGCGGGGGCGATTGATGCCATTGGCGGCGGCAATGACCCGCCACAGTGCCGGATCGCCAAATTCCCGAGCGGCAATGCTGCTGAGGGTTTCGCCCCGTTTGACGATGCGGATCGGATCGTCTACCGGGTTGCGTCCTTTTTGTTTGATTTCCTCGGGCAGATATTCCTGAAACGAACAACTGGCGGTGGCTCGCACGGGTCGTCCGTCCGACCAAAAATGGCTGTAGGTTTTGGTGAGGGAGGTGAGGACGCCCTCGAAGTAAATTCCCTCGCCCCACGAAATTTTGCAGCGTCGGGGACGGTTTTTATTGGGTCCGCCGTCAAGCCGGGTGAGTTCGTCCAACCAAGCCATTTCTGCCAATACGTTTTTGGGGGTAAATGTTTGCAAGATGGCTGGCGTCAGTTGCTCGAATAGGGATTCTTCTTCTTTTAAAGTCGTGTCGAAAAACAAATCGACCGAGAGGGTTTTCGGGTTGTCTTTGCCAAAAAATTCGCCATCGTCGCCGCCGGACAGGCTCTGGCTGACGGTGATTTGATTGGGATTGTAGAGAACGGCGTAACTGTCCCAGCGTTCGATAAGGGTTTGTTCGGCGTGGGGGAGTTCTACCGCCACGCTCATTTTGGTGAGTCCGGAAAAACCGAGCAGGGAGCCGAGGTTAGCGACCATAGCGTATGTTCCAAACGACTAAAACGAACTTTTCCCTCGCCGCTCTCGCTCGATCGCCAGCTTGCGCATCATTTGCCGCTCCACTTGCGCCGCGATCGCGTTGGTGTCGGGGGGTTGAGGGGAAGGTGGGGGATTGGAATGGGTCGCGGGTGCGGGGGGTGGATGGGCTGATTGTGGCGGAAATGGCGATCGCTCGGCTCTCTCCTGTTTGGGGACGGCGTTGGGTTGAGACTTGGCGGTCGGTGCGACCCAGGCGCGCGCGAGCGGGAGTTCTGGGGGGTGGGGCGCTCTAGCGGTTGTCCGGTCGGTCGATGGGACAACCGTTGTTGGGGGAGTCGTCGTTGCAGGGGAAACGCGGTATCCTCCCACGATGGGGACGGTCGAGATCGCGATCGCTCGTGGGTCGCACGCGGGGCAAGTCTGGCGGGGAATTGGGCGATGTCGCTGCGGGATTGTCCTCGGAACTTGGCGGATCGGTAACACGGCGCGATCGCTCGGGACGGGGTAAGGGCGACACGCGGGGTAAAGGTTCGGAGGCTGGCGCACGGGAGTCTCCAACGGTCGGTTTCCCCGTCACTGGCGCGATCGCTCCTTTGTCGGTCGAATCGGTCGAAATTGGCAGCGGTAACGGCTGGGATAGTGGCAATGGGGACCGCCTCTCTAACGGGGCGCGATCGCCTGAAGGACTTGGCACCCCGACGGATGGCGCGATGTCTGCATTGGGCGCAGATGGCGCAACGATCGCACCGGGAGAATGGGGCGGAGCGGGGGCTGGATTGGCAGATGCAGGCGACCCCTCGGATGACTCAACGGGCGCCCGCAGCATTGCGAACCAAGCGGACGACAATAAATTCGCCGGGAATGGTGGCAGCTAACCCAATTTCGGCGGTCAGAATACCTGCCTCCCGGTGGGATGGGGGATTGGTTTGTTCGTCGCAACGTACGAAGAAGGCTTCGTCGGGACTCGACCCCTGCAACGCCCCCTGTTGAACTGCAAAGACCTGATGGACGGACAAAACTTAAAAGCACCAGGGCGGACACTGTACTTCTTCACTGACCCAATTTTGCCCAACCGATTCGCCCCCCGAGAGAGCAGCACACTTCCTCGGGTCACACTCGCGCGTTTCGTTCTCTCCCACCCCGAAATCGGATTCCCCGCACACCCGGTTCGATTTGGGGGCGAATTGCGATTGGATGCCATTATGGACGTGTACGACTAATCTCGTACAGTCGCTCATGGAATTGACAAGTTTATGCGAACGATCTTCAATCAGCCGTTGCGGGTCTTGGCAAGTGCCTGCTTGACCGTCCTCTTGTTGTTGGGGGGAAGTCTTCCCGCCGTCGCCTCCACCTCGCCAGCAGAATCCACGATCGCGGCGGTGGAACTATTCGAGAATGCTTATCAAAACCGCTATACCTGGGATCGGGACTTTCCGGGATACATGGCAGAAGTCTCAGTGAATACCAACGAGCAACTCTATCACGGTATCGTGCGCGTCAATCCCGACGCCAGCGTGCTGGTGATGAACGTCGAGGACGAGGGCGTGAGCCAACTGATTCGCGATCGCCTCAAGTTCGAAGTCATCCACCGCCAACCCGTCCCGTTTGACGTGCTGCACGGCTCCAACCAGTTCGAGATTGTCGGGAAAGACGAAGATGGCAACATCGAGATTCGCGAGATTGGCAAAGACAAGGAATCGCGCTACAAAGTGAGAGAAGGAACGATTACTCAAGTCAATCGCGATCTCGACGAAATGGCGGTGACTGTCGATACGGTGGGAACGACAGATACGCCAGAAGGCTACCTGGTCAGCCATTACAAGGCAACCTTCCGCGATGCCGACACGGGCGAAATTCTCGAACGGCGAGACGTGAGGAATTTTTACGAAAAGATTGGCAAGTATTACTTACTCACCAATCAGCAAATTCGCACCACCCGACAGCCAGACAAAGATCCCGAAGCCAAGAAGGTTCCGGATACGATGATTCGGTTTAACGACGTGCAGCCGATTTAGAGGAGATCGAGGGGAGATCGGGAAAGCATAAAGAGTTGGAGATCCCCATCCCCTCATCTTCACGAAAATGGGGGTTAGAGCTGACAAAGTTTCCCCCTATCTCCCTCTCCCCTAAACCGCCTCGGGGCACGCCCGACGATCGCTGTCGGTTAAGGTGGAATTGGTTTTCAGGTAGTCGTGCAGCCAGGTACAACTGCGATCGAGCAATTGCACCAAATCCTCCTCCGTTTGCTGTCCGTCGAGGGCTTCGATACTCTTAACATCCCAGAGGATAATCGTTTTGTCGGCACTCGCCGAGGCAAATTCCTTGCCGTTGGGAGAAAATTCGACTGCTCTGACCCAATTCTTGTGTTCTCGCAAGGTAGTCAGCAGTTCGCCGGTCGAATTCCACAGTTTCACCGTGTCGTCTTTGCCCGCTGACGCCAGCAATTGTCCGTCCGGACTGAAGCTGATATCCCAGACCCAGTCCTCGTGACCTTCCAACACCCGATCGGGAGACAAATCGAACTCGCCAGATTCGTTGCGCCGCCATAAAATAATGGTGCGATCGCCGCTTGCCGTCGCCAGCATTTGTCCGTCCGATCGCACCGCGAGAGCATTAATCCAATTGTTGTGACCTTCGAGGGTTTGGAGTAAGTTGCCCTCGAAATCCCAAATTTTGACTAAATTGTCGCCCCCCACCGACGCCAATCGCTCGTCGGAAACAAACGCCACGTCGGTCACCTCCGGCTCGTGAGCCTCCCAACTGGCAACTTGGGAACCGTCGGGATTCCAAAGTCGGATCGTACCGTCTCCTCCTGCCGAAACCACCAACTGTCCGTCGGCGGACACATTGAGATTCTTCACCGTGGAGGTGTGACCTGCAAAGATCCGTAACGGTTGGGTGTCGGAACCGTAACGCCGAGCTTCTTCAACATCCCAACTTTGCAGGGTGTTGTCGTAACTTGCCGTGTACATCGTTTCACCGTCGGGACTGAACGCCACGTCGCGCAATCCGGCATTGTATTCCACCCGCTGGATCAGTTGACCTTCGTCGTCCCACAGCTTCACCTGATTGTCCGTTCCCACGGAGGCGACCAGCTTGCCTTTGGGGGCGAAACGCACGCTTTTCACCGCAGAGGTGTGTCCTTGTAAAATTTCGATCAGCGTCCCTTCTAAGCTCCGCAGTCGAATGGTTTGGTCGGCACTGCCAGAAGCAATGGTTTTGCCGTCGGGGGCAATGCGGACGCTTTTGACGCCTCCCGAATGACCGAGAAAGGTTTTGAGTAAGGTGCCGTCGCGACTCCAGAGTTTGACGGTATCGTCGTCGCTTCCGGTGGCAATGCGATCGCCATCGGGGGAGAAGCTGACGCTGCTGACCCAGTTGGTGTGCGCCTCGAAGGTGACTGGGGGATTGCCGTCGAGATCCCACAGTTTCATGGTGTTGTCGGAACTGACTGTAGCAATTTCTTGGCTGTCGGGGGAAAAGTGCGCTTCCCAGACTTTATCGGTGTGTCCTTCTAGGGTCAGTTCGAGTTCTCCCTCTCGCGTCCAGACTTTCGCCGTGCGATCGCTACTCGCCGTGACGATCGATCGACCGTCGGAACTGAACCCCACCCAGTTGACTTCTTTGGCGTGAGCCTCGACAGTCTGCTGCAATTCCCCATCGCGGTTCCAAACGGTCATTGTCCCGTCAGCATGACCCGCTAACATCGCCTCGCCGTCCGGAGAGAAGATCGCCGCACGGGGAACGCTAGACGGTTCGATGGTTTGCACGTTTTCCCCATCGAGATTCCACAGCTTCATCGTCCCGTCGCCACTCGCTGACAGCACGAATCGATCGTCGGGAGAAAATGTCACGGTACGGACGCTATTCTCGTGTTTGAGGGTATGGACTAATTCGCCATTGTGCCGCCACAGCCGGACGGTTTGGTCGTCGCTGGCTGAGGCGAGCCATTTGCCGTCGGACGACAGGGTAACGCTGTTGACGTTATCCTCGTGCTGTTCCAGGCGGTTGCGCTCTTGCACGTTGTAGAGGGCTTCTCGCAGTCGGTTTTGCGTCTCCTGTTTGATGTCGTCGGAGAGGAAGTTCATCCGTTGGGACTGCTGGGCGGCTTTGACGCTGGCGAGCATGGCGCTCAACCCGTCGTGATTGGCTAAATGCGCTTCGGAGAGGGCATTCAGCGCGATCGTTTCTTCTTTACGGGCTTCGTGGCGTTGTTCGACGGCATAGCGACGCTGGTTGTCGGCGAAGATTGCCAATCCTGCCATGACCACCAATCCCGCGATCGCGCCTCCGAGGGTGGCTCGCTGGCGCTTGATTTTATTTTGACCGCTGGCGACGATGTATTGCGTTTGCAGGGCGGTCGGTTGCGGCTGTTTCTGGGTACTCAGGGCAATCCATTCTTCGGCTTCTTTTAAGTCGTTGCCCCGCAGTAAAAAGCTGGCGTCGCGATTTTTCTTGTCCCATTCGATCGCCCGCTGTTGCAAGCGCGTGTGCCGTTTAACGTGGTCGAGATCGGTGTCGATCGAGTTAATCAGTTGCTCGAAACTGTCGTCGAAATCTGCTCCGTTGTTAAAGAAAATCCAGTTAATTTTTGCCAGTTCCGGGTGAACTTGGCTGTAGTCGATTTCCCGATAAACAATGGGCACCAAGCGCTTGTTATTTTGAATCGCGTGTTCGACTTCTTCGCCGCACACCTGCGAGGAAACTGAATCGGGACTGAGGACGAAGACAAAATTATTCGCCGCTTCGATCCCTTGATAGATTTCTTGTCGCCAATCCGCCGTGAGGGGAATGCTATCCCAATCGACCCAAACCGGGCGATCGATTTTGACAAATGCTTCGTACAGTTGTTTGACGAATTCTTTGTCGCGCCGCGAGTAGGAAATAAATGCCTCAGTCATGATGCTCCCTGAAAGTGACTCGAATTCGCGTGACCGAGAAGGGTATGACGCGAACAGTAACTAATGCCTTCAATCGTTCGATCGAGTTTTGCGAAAGTTGAACTTCGGGGCGATCGGATCGAGAGTTAAATCGCAATTGACCCAGTTGCAAAACAACGCGATCGCGCCCCGACCCGAATCCCCAAAGTTTAAAAGTTTAAACGCTATTTCGAGACGTAGTGCAACCACAAGTCGCCGTCGGTGCCGCAAACTTGCCGCATCATGCCATAAGAATACGTCAAACCCTTACCCGTCAAACTCGTATCGTATCCCCACGAAAACCATTCGCCATAGGGATCGTTGACGATCCAACCTTTCTCGTTATAACCGCGAATCACGATAATGTGTCCCGATCGCGTAAACCAACCGTGAACGATCAGTGGATTGCCCGCCGCCAGCCATTTCTTAGCATCGCTCCACTTGGCATCCGGCTGGAAATCGTCCTTGTACCCGTAAATGTGAATTAATTTCTCTAAGTCGTGGGGAGAATGGCGGGACAAACCGTGGTCGAGACAGTAGCGATACATCTCGTCTTCCAACTGCAAGCCACTCGCCGTTGTCGTCGGATGTCCCAAATACCCCAAACACATCGCCACGCTGGTCACGTTACACGACCCGTGCGGATTGTTAACATTATCCAACTGGGTCAAATAGGGAACGTCTAAATTGACCGTGGGCGGCAAACCATTTTGCGTTTGAGTTTGTGCCTTTTCTTCTTGCGTTTCTTCCGGCGTTTTCCAAATTTCGACAAACTCCGAATGCTCGTCGAGTAATTCGGGATACTTGCGCTCTAATGCCTCTTGCAGCAGTTGCAAGGCGCGATCTTGATGGGGTTCGCCTTCGTAATACTTCGCGATGCTCGTTAACGTAATTGCCATCGAAATATACCCTTAAAGTTCCAATGTGTCGTAGCGCAAACTTGTTTCGGTCGAGAGACTCCCTTACACCAGGCGTTGTTGCAGCTTTTGCACCAGCGGCCAGAAGTGACTCCACCCGTTCAAACCGCCGTTGACCGCCCGTCGGACGCCTTTCCAATTGCCTTCCATCGCCCGTCGGTCAACCTCGCGCTCCCAGAAATATTCCACCAAAATTTTGGCGGCGACATCCGGGTCGAGGGCGAGTTCGGGATTTTCTTCAAGGGGAACGCCAATCTTTTGTCCGTAATGGCGATAGTTGGCGCGACCGGTAATTTGAATGAAGCCGCGTCCGTGGTAGCGAACGCCGTCGCCGGGTTGGGTATTGCCCAAATCTTGACGGTATTCGTACATTTCGCGGAAGTAATCTTCGCCGCCCCATTCGTTAATCGGTCGGAATCCCGCCGTTTCGACGCCGATGGTCGCCAGTGCGGCAATGACGGTGGGTTTGTTGAGCAGACCTTTGCCATCGAGTCCCTTCAGGACGCCGGGGAGATACTTTTTGGCATCGGAGATGGGACAGTTGAGCAGTTGAGCGGTCAGTTCCGGCGTGATCATTTCTTTGGCGGGATCGAAGCCGGGAACTTCTTTGGCTTGAATTAAATATTTTGCCAGTTGGGCGTTGAGCGGGTCGGGAGAGAGGCTGAAGGCTTCGGCGAAGCGATCGATCGCCGATCGCGTAATCGGTCCATAGAGTCCGTCGGCTTCTCCGGCTAGGAGTTTTAGGGCGCGCAGGCGAATTTGAATTTGGCGAATTAGGGCTTGATACTGTGCCGCTTGTTCGAGGGGCAGTTCTTTGCCTTGGCTGCATATATCTTGCAGGTTTAAGGATGTCGGGGAGGACGCGGACGCCGACCCGTTACTGCTCGCCGATGCTTGATTCCCGTTGGGATCGGAGACGAAGTGAACCCAGTTGTCGCCGTCGGGACCGCACACTTGGCGCATCATCCCGTAGGAGTAGGTCAGTCCCGCACCGCTGCGGTTGGTGTCGTAGCCGCTGGAAAACCATTCGCCGTAAGGGTCGTGGACGATCCAGCCTTTGTCGTTGTAGCCGATGATGGTAATGATGTGTCCCGATCGCGTGAACCAACCGTGGGAAATGCAGGGATTGCCCTTGTCGAGCCATTTTTTGACATCGCCCCATTTGGCGTCGGGTTGAAAGTCGTCTTCGTAGCCGTAGACGCGCAAAACGTGCTGTAAGTCTTGGGGGGAGTGGCGGGATAAGCCGTTGGCGAGCATGAATTGATAGAGTTCGTCTTCGAGTTGCTCGCCGGTTTGCTTGTTTTTGAGGGGATGACCGAAGTATCCCATGCACATCGACACGCTGGTGACGTTGCACGACCCGTAGGGATTGTTAACGTTGTCGAGTTGGCTGAGGTAGGGAACATTGAGCTTGACGGTGCCGTCCGGTCGAACGTGTTTGCCTTGGGACGCGCTTTTGCCGTTTTCTTCAGTCTGAGATGGCACGCCGAGGGGCGTTCTCCAAGCTTGCAAGAATTCTGAGGAGTCCTGAAGCAGTTCGGGACAGAGGGTGTCGATTTGTTCTTGCAGTCGTTTGAGGGCTTTTTCCTGATGGGGTTCGCCTTTGTAATATTTGGCAACGTTGACCAATGAGATGCTCATTGTAGATTCACCCGATTGTTGAGAGAGGTTGGATGGGAATTGTGACCCTGGTTTGTGGCGGATTCTAGTGACGATAGAATCCTTTATCCATTTAGGAAGATGAAAACTTAGAACGTCACTACCGCTAACTAGGACAGGGCGATTTTATCGATTTGATGCGGTTACGCGGGGGTTCGGGTGCTTTGACTCTCAATTTTAGGGCGCGATCGCGGAGGTGAAATCGCGTCAACCACCCGACGCTGACCCTAACGGGTACAGTGCGGGCTTGAAAAGCCCGAGAGTTGACCAGGCTAAGTCCTTTACGGACTCCGTTATCGAGGTCACGACACCGACGAGTTAGCCAGCTTGTTGCTCTGTCGTCGGTCGTTAAACAGCTTGACTCGGGTTAAGGCAGTGCGACCGACCTCACAAGCCTCGATAACATTGCCGAGGCCAACGTTACGTCGCCTAAGCGATAGGAGTAGACAGAAATGTCTAATTTTGTTTTTGTACTCGACACGAACCGACAGCCCCTCACACCGTGCCACCCCGCACGAGCTAGGGAACTGTTAGCCAAGGGAAAGGCGGCAGTTTACAGGCGCTATCCGTTCACCATCGTTTTAAATCGTGCTGTGGGCGAGGTGCCGCCCGAAAGCCAACTCAAGATAGACCCCGGCTCCCAAACCACCGGACTCGCCATTGTAAATCGTAACAAACTCGTTTGGGGCGCGGAATTACGACACCGAGGCGATCGCATTAAAGCGAAATTGGAAACCCGTCGTGTCTGTCGTCGGAATCGTCGGAACCGCCAAACGCGATACCGCAAGCCTCGCTTTCTCAACCGCACCCGTCCGAAGGGTTGGCTTCCACCGTCTCTCAACCATCGGGTCGAAACCACCATGACGTGGGTGAACCGCTTGCGAAAACTTTGTCCCATTGCATCTATCTCTCAAGAACTCGTGCGGTTCGATACCCAGAAACTCCAAAACCCTGAAATCAGCGGGGTTGAGTACCAGCAAGGCGAATTGTTGGGCTACGAGGTTCGGGAGTACCTGTTGGACAAGTGGGAACGAAAGTGCGCCTACTGCGGAGCTGAGAACGTGCCGTTAGAGGTCGAACACATTCATCCCAAATCGAAGGGAGGGAGCGATCGCGTCTCCAACCTCACCTTGGCTTGCCGTCCCTGCAATCAATTCAAGGGAAATCTTGACGTTCGAGAGTTTCTGTCGGGTAAGCCGTCCGTTCTCGAGCGCATCTTGAGACAAGCCAAGGCACCGTTAAAAGATGCGGCGGCGGTCAATGCAACTCGGTGGAAACTGTACCAACAGTTGAAAGAGACAGGGTTACCTGTTGAAACCGGAACGGGCGGTTTGACCAAGTTCAACCGCACTCGATTGGGGTTGCCGAAAGCTCATTGGCTTGATGCTGCTTGTGTAGGAGAGACGCCATCGCTACATTTAGTAACTGAAACCCCGATGGCGATCTTGAGTAAAGGTCGTCCGACAAGATTTCGCACCCTCATCGACCGTTACGGTTTCCCCCGTGCCGTGAGGAAAACCAAAGCGCAAGTCAACGGTTTGCAGGCAGGCGACATCGTGCGAGCCACTGTGCCGAACGGGAAATATCGCGGACAGTGGACGGGAGCGATCGCCGGAGTGAGAGAAAAACGCCCGCCCGCCTTGCGTCCTTTTGGAAAAAAACAGATCGATTTAACCGCTAAAACGCAAATCCAGATCGTTCACAAACAGGATGGCTATGAATACAACATCAATCCGTGCGGGCATTCCTCCCGACGCTGACCGCAAGCGGTACAGCGCGGGGCCCCTGCCCGCTTATAGCTGGATCGAAATCATTGCGAAGAGACAAAGTTTCCCAAGAAAGTTCCCCAAGCGCGATCGCGCGAGGCTAACATTGATTTAAACTTTGTGGTTCGATCTGATTAACAAAAACTCAAATAAGTTTCAGCGCGAAAGATCGTTCTGTCGCGTCGATCGCGGATCCATCTAGCTCAATCCCCGACTCTGCCGTAAACTATTGAAGTTGTGTTCGCCCATGGCAACCGCAAGAGACAAGGAGTTTGTTCGATATGACCGATTGGATGGCAGCGATCGCGTGGGGATTGGTTTCCGTGGTCTGGGTTGAGGTCGTCCGCGATGTTTACCACGCCCTGGCTCACGTTTGGACGCCGCTGTACAAGCTGCACGTTTGGCACCACCGCGTGTTTCGACCGGATTTAACGCCAGCGAGTCAGGCAATTTATTGCAAGGCGCAGTGGCGCAACGACTTGCCCGAATCCCTGGTCATGCTGGCGTTTAGCTTGCTACTGTGGGGAGGAGTGCTGGCGATCGCCCCGAGGTTCCATTGGTTCGCTCTAACGGGAAGCGCCTATTCTCTCAGCTTTTTCGGTGGCGCGATCGCGCGGGGAAGCGGTTGGAACTGGGCGCAGGAACTGACGGATCTGACTCACCGACCGGGCGCATTTGCCTCGCCGCCGTCGAATTGGTTCGTCAATCGAACGTATCACTGGCGACATCATTTCGACAATCAAAATGCTTATTATTGCGGTGCGCTAACGTTGGTCGATAAACTTATGGGAACGGCATTGTCTCTGAAGGGAAAGCGGGTTGCAGTCACGGGCGCGTCGGGGGCGCTGGGGCGATCGCTGCTGAAGCAACTCTATTTAGCCGGTGCCATTCCGATCGCGCTGACCTCGAAAACCGACCCTTTGACCCTTGAAGTCGAGGGCGAAACCGTGTCGGTTCAAACGGTCACTTGGACGGTGGGTGAAGAAGCGCAACTCGCCGAACTGTTCGAGCGGGTCGATATTTTGCTGCTCAACCACGGCGTTAACGTTCAAACCGATCGCACTCCCGAAGCGGTCACCAAATCCTACGAAGTGAATGCGTTTTCGGGGTTGCGGATGATGGAGCAATTCTTACAAACCGTTCGCACCAATGAAGACATAGCGCGCAAAGAGGTGTGGGTGAATACCTCCGAAGCCGAAGTCTCTCCGGCGGTCAGCCCCCTGTACGAATTGAGCAAGCGGACGATGGGAGATTTGGTCACGTTGCGGCGGTTGGACGCTCCCTGCACGATCCGCAAAATTATTTTAGGACCGTTTAAAAGCCACCTAAATCCGATTGGCATTATGTCGCCAAATTGGGTCGCCAAACAAATCGTGCGATCGGCAAAATCGGATACGCGCAATATGGTAATTACGTTCTACCCTTGGACGTATTTGCTATTTCCGATTAAAGAATGGTTTGTTTCGAGTTACTTCAAATTATTCAGTCGCAAAGTAGTATTAGCGCCGAATTCCATTGAGGAGTCTGCCTCTTCGACGGTTAAGGTGAAATCCCGCTAACGTTCGTCTTCAAATGTCCATGAAACCCATTCTCGCGATCGTCCATCAAGCAACCTCAACCCCTGGTTTAGTGGAAACGGTGTTGGCGGCGCAGGGGTACTCGCTAGAGGTGAAAACGCCGAGTTTGGGCGAGCCACTGCCCTCCACGATGGACGATTACGACGGGGCGATCGTATTTGGCGGCCCGATGAGTGCCAACGATGACGGCGAACTGCCGTTTATTCGCGCCGAACTGGACTGGATTCCCACGGCTCTAGCGTCGAACAAGCCGTTTTTGGGCATTTGTTTGGGGGCTCAAATGCTGGCGCGGGTCTTGGGCGCTACCGTCTCCCCGCACCCGGACGGATTGACGGAAATCGGTTACTTTCCAATCGCGCCGACGCCGTCCGGTCAATCGCCACTCGAACCGCTAGAACAAGTCTATCACTGGCATCGAGAAGGGTTCGAGCTACCGTCGGGGGCCGTTCAATTGGCGCAGGGAGAGACGTTTGACCTGCAAGCCTTTTGCTATGGCGATCGCGCCTACGGCATCCAATTTCACCCCGAAATTACCGCCGACACGATCGCGTTTTGGACAACCCAAGGGAGCGACCAACTTTCGTTACCGGGAGCGCAATCGCGATCGCAACAGTTGGAAAAACACCAACAATACGCCCGCCAGAACGAACGCTGGCTGCAAGGCTTTCTCGATAATTGGCTGCAATCTTAGGAGGCGTTAGCATACTCTCGCGATTTAGGCGAGGGAGTGGCTAATTTGAGCGGCAATTCGATAATAAATTCCGAACCTTGGTTGGGAGCAGAAATGCAACTGAGCTGACCGCCGTGTTTGTCGGCGACGATTTCGTGGCTGATGGACAATCCCAGTCCCGTTCCTTTCCCTACGGGTTTGGTGGTAAACATTGGCTCGAACAACCGCTGGCGGACTTCTTCACTCATCCCGCAACCGTTATCGGAAATGCAAACGATGACGCGATCGCCTTCGACGCGATCGGTTTTAATCCGAATTTGGGGGGGATTGTCGGCTTGCAGGCGTTGCGTTTCTAGAGCGTCGATGCTGTTGGCGAGAACGTTCATAAATACTTGATTGAGTTGCCCCGGATAGCACTCGATTTCGGGTAAGTCGCCGTACTCTTTAATGATTTCAATTGCCGCGCGATCGCCTTTAGCTTTGAGACGGTGGCGTAGAATTAATAGGGTACTTTCAATGCAATCGCCAATGTTGGCGTAAGCGGTCGATCCGCGATCGGAGCGAGAGAAATTACGCAATGACAGACTCAACGAACGAATGCGATCGGTTCCGACTTTCATCGACTCGATCGTTTGGGGCAAGTCTTCGAGCAAAAAGTCGAGATCGATGTCTTCGGCGTGTTCGGTGATATTGGGAACGGGATCGGGGTAATGTTGGCGGTACAGTTGCAGGTGGTCGATCAGGTCGTGGGTGTAATCTTGGGTATGGGTGAGGTTGCCGGAAATAAAGCTGACGGGATTGTTGATTTCATGGGCGACTCCCGCTACCAGTTGTCCCAAACTCGACATTTTTTCGCTTTTAATTAACTGAAGTTGGGCGCTTTTGAGTTCCTCGAACGATTGCGATAATTCGGCAGTGCGTTGGGCGACTCGTTGTTCGAGTTGTTGGGTGAGTTCGGTCAATGCCGCTTCGGCGGCGAGGCGTTCGCTAATTTCGCGCTCTAATTGAGTATTTTTTTCGGATAAACTTCGGGTGAGATAGTGCAGTCTTAAGTGCAATCTTACCCTTGCCAATACTTCCTCTTGTTGAAAGGGTTTAGTAATATAATCGACTGCTCCGAGGTTGAGTCCTTTAACTTTATCTTTTGAATCCGATAAAGCGGTCATAAATATAATTGGAATATCTCGATAGTCGGGATTTTGCTTCAGATGCGAACACGTCTCAAAGCCATCCATTCCCGGCATCATAATGTCTAATAGAATCAGATCGGGGACGCCGTATTCGACCTTTTGAATGGCACTTTCCCCATCCCGCGCCACTAGCACCTCAAAGCCAGCTTCATCCAAAACGTCAGAGAGAACGCCGAGGTTGGCGGGATTGTCGTCAACGATTAAGAGCGTGCCTGTCGTGGGAAACTCAACATTCATTTTTATATTTCCAGATTAAATTACAACCTTGATTGTGTTTATCTGTCTCACTTTTTATCAGAACCGACAACAAGCATTTTTGCAGACATTGGGCGCGATGGGTATCGATCGAGAGAACGCAGCAGTTGTTCGTAGTATTCCCTAGAGATTTCGTCCGATAACTCAATCGCCTGCGAGTTTACACTTCGATAGACAATCGCCCCTGAATCGATCCGGGAAAACGAGTGTTGCGCCGAATGCTCCCAGCGTTCCAACGCCAGTGGGCGAAATTGGGGTCGAACCCATTCCGCGTTGGAGCATCCCCAGCCGCGATCGCCGCGAACGAGTTGCTGACGAGGCAATGATAGCTTCATTTTTTGAAGACGGCAAACTCTCAATTTTACTCGTCTTTCAACCGATCGATATCGATTCTGACGAACTCGTCGCCGCGATTGTTGCAATTGGCTCAATGGTAAGATGCGATCGCTTTGACAATCTAGAATTCAGCTTTGGAAAAATTTTATCGGATCGATCGCGCAGTGTAGATCCGAAATAATACGTAGATATAAAGCAATATAATTGTAATTATCTAGGATATTTTAAACTAATTTTAACCCTGAATTAACGACAACAAAAAAACTTTAAGAGATCGCCCTTAGAGCGTTTCCTAGACTCATGAAGGACACTCTTACTGTTGCTTATTACCGGTTACCTGTTGCCCGATCGCACCAGAAAGAAGATACACCCCAATCTCCTGACAGGAACAGAGGAATTCAGATGGGTTAAACCCCTAACGCCAGCATAATAATGCCAGATCGCACCGATCGCGGTCTGTAGTCGTGCGCACGTTTTCCTGCCCATCGATTGCCTCGAACGATCGATCCTTAACAATTCCCCAGGGGCGATCGCCCGTGCGGGGAAGCAAAAGCTGGTACAATAACCCATCTACAGCGAGATCGAGGATTGGCATGGAGGCATTGAAAGGACGCGATTTCCTCAGCTTGGCAGATTTAACCGCCGCCGAACTCGCGCAATTGCTAGAATTGGCGGCGCAAATGAAGGCAGGCAAAATCGACCCCCAGTGCGATCGCAAAGTGTTGGGATTGCTGTTTTACAAAGCATCGACGCGAACCCGGGTGAGCTTTTCCGTCGCCATGTACCAACTCGGCGGTCAGGTCATCGATCTCAACCCCAACGTCACCCAAGTCAGTCGGGGCGAACCCCTCGCCGATACCGCACGGGTGCTGGATCGCTATCTCGATCTCATTGCCATTCGCACTTTCGAACAAGCAGATCTCGAAACCTTTTCCCAATATGCCGAGATTCCCGTCATTAACGCCCTGACCGATCGCGCCCATCCCTGTCAAGCTCTGGCAGATTTGCTGACGGTGCGCGAGTGTTTCGGCAGTTGCGAGGGCGTCACGCTCACCTATCTCGGCGATGGCAATAACGTCGCCCATTCCCTGCTGCTCGGCTGTGCTATGGTGGGGGCGAACGTGCGAGTGGCGTGTCCCGAAGGGTACGAACCTGCCGCCGATATCCTCGAAACGGCGCGATCGCTCGCGGGAGATGGCGTCGAAGTCACGGTAACCCAAGACCCCGAAACCGCCGTCAAAGGCGCAAACGTTTTGTATACCGACGTGTGGGCGAGCATGGGACAAGAATCCCAAGCTCAAGAACGCTTGCCCTTATTCAAACCGTACCAACTCAACGAGAGCTTACTCGCCAAAGCCGAGTCCGACGCGATCGCCCTGCATTGCTTACCCGCCCATCGCGGCGAAGAAATTTCTAACGGAGCCATTGAAGGCAAACAATCGCGGGTTTGGGATCAGGCGGAAAATCGGATGCACGCTCAGAAGGCATTGCTGGCGAGTTTGTTGGGGATTGTTTAGCCTCAAAAAAGAGGCGCGAACGCATCGCACCTCTAGCGCCAAGGAAAAACGATTTTGGGTTTGCCTATTTCACCACGCCCATTCCGGCAAAATAGGTCTTAAACGCCGAAGCTTCAATCGCGAAAACGCCATCGTTCGCCGTCAAATCGATCGGACGCCAGAACGAAATGTCGTACAGCCACAGCGTCCCGTTCAGGATGCTAGTCGTGGCTTCCGTTCGTCCCCACGGGTTGCGCACGACGATGTACTTGCGATCGTTGCGATACGCCCACCCCATGACCGTATAGGCGTGGGAGGCGACAATGTTGGCGTCGCTGTAGTCGATGTCGCGATCGGCGGCACCGCTGGAAGAATAAGTCCAGCAGGTCATGGGGTTAAACGTCCGACCGCCGCGAGAGTTGGCGCGTACCAAATCCCACAGTTCGTCTGCCGACTTGCTGCTGGTTCCGTAAGCGAATCGCTGACCGCCCGTGAGTTGTGCGGTGGCGCGTAAGGAACTGCCCCAAGCGGTGGCAGTAATGTCGGGGCGATCGCCATCGGTTCCGGTGGTCAGTTTGGCATAGGCTTTTTCGTAGACTGCCGGCCAGATTTCTCCGGCTTCGCTGGATCGGGCGTACATGAAGTTCCCCGAGGCATTGCTGACGGGCACTGCATCGCTGACTTCAATTTCGCGATCGACCTGTCCGTTGCTGTCTGGCTTGTAGAATCGGATCGCGTTGACAAAGTTTTGCTGTCCGACTCCAGTGGCGCGAGTCAGGTTCTGAATTCGATAAGGCACCGCCCACGCCACGGCAGACAGGGCGGCAATGTAGTAGCAATTGGCAACTGCCCCTTGGATCGGATCGAAGTATTCGGTCGCTTCGTTGAAAAAGCGTCCACGATCGCGCCATGTGGCATTATCGGGCGTCCAATCTGGCACTTTCCCGCTGGTTTTTGGATCGAACGCAATGGTTCGAATCAGAGATTTGGGCAAGACCCGTGCCAACTGTTTCAAGCGATCGCCTTCGTTCGCGCGCAAGGTCAATTGTAAATCGCGAGTCCCGACGGGAACGGCGCGTTTGACTTCGAGATTGCCGATGTCTTCAACCTTCAAGCGAGGGGCAAGATCGGATAATTTTTTAATGCTTTTCGGATCGATGGTGGTGGGATCTTCGAGGTCGTTGACATCGACTTTCACCTCGAGATCTAACAGGGGCGATCGCTCGGGTTCGAGTTGCAATTTTTGGTTCAGTTTCAACCCCGCATACAGCGGTCCCTGGTATTTCGGATCGAACAGTTCGTTGTAGGGGGTTTGCAAAATGTCTTCGAGCAAGCGAGGGCGATCGTGAATGTCATTCCACTTGATGCGACGACCCGCTACGAGTTCGGCGAGGGCATAAGGATTGATAACGCCGACGTTTTGGAAAAATTCGTTATTTTCAAGTTCTGGATTCGGCATAGCAACATTAAAATTTGAAGTGCTATTGCCGTTGTAACCAAGCGATCGCGCCTCGGACAGTCGCTTTTTAGCGTGTCGTTCGTTTCAGGGACGCCCTCCCGTACTCGAATCAATCCGATCGCGATTTAGCTCGAAAGCGATGGCGGCTTTGCCGTTTGGGAACGACAATAGAGCAGTTGTTAATCACGTGCGGTATACCTCAGTTAAGGAAGCCGACAGCTCTAAGAATTGCTCTAACTTTCCGCAGTCCAGTCATTTCTAACGCGATCGCAGCGGTAATGTCGGTATTCAAATCGCCCGACTTCTTCCTCTCCATCCGACAGTTCGCGACAATTTTGTCCGGTTAGGTCGATGGGTGCTTTAAAATTCACCAACCATAAATCTAAAGGGCGATCGCGCGTCATTAAAATTCGCCCTAACGTTCCCGTGGCTTCCCCTAAATCCCGACCGTGGTGCGCTAAGAGAAACTGAGGCGAAATCATATTCTCTCGCATCAATTCTACGGCAATTCCCATCATTTTAACAATGGGACCGTGATGTAAATCGTGAGTGGTTGAAATTAAAATAGGCGCTTGCGAATCCCGCTGCATCGCATCGACCAAACGATCCGGACGGTGGTGTTCCAAATCGCCGATATTGGCGACAACCGTCATTCCCCCTAATAAACCTAACAGCCAAATGGCGATCGCTGCTTTCGGTTGCGCGTGCAAGCTAACCGCAACAAAGGCAATAAATGCGGGAAAATAGATAAAGCTAAATCGGGGAGCGAGGGTTAAATCCGTCCCGAAAATATAGAAGACCAAAAAGATCGCGATCGCCCCTAAAATAATACCGCCAAAAATGCGAATTTCGAGCAACCATGCCGATGGTTGGCGTTTCAAACCGCGAAAAATCGCGATCGCCGCAGCAATGGCAGCAATTCCCACGGCAATTTGAGAAATAATCTCAACAGTCTCCGACACCACCGCCGTATCCGTCGGGAGTTGGAACAGCATCGACACCATCCACCCAATCGTACGCTCGATCGGCTCGAACCACTCCTCCAACGGCTCGTCTTCATACACCCAACTGGTTAAATCGCTGCCGTAGAAACTTTGCCACACGGGAATCCAAGCCAATCCCGACGCCAACGTTCCCGCGATAGCTGCATAAATTCGCCGCCACGGTTTTCCCCAGATTTCCCCTTGCTTCCAATCGGCGATCCAAAACCGCAACAGCGCGATCCCTTCCGCCGCAAATGCCAAACCGAAAAAATAATGAGTTGCAATTCCGAGGGCATTAATGACAATCCACCCCAAAACCAACCCCACGGTCGGCGGTTGACCTTGACGCAAGCGGCGAATTGCCACCACCAAACACGCCATTGAGGCGATAAATAGTAAAATTGCCAGGGGATAGTGACGCGCCTCCCGCGACAGGAACACTCCCAACGGCGACACCGCCATAAGTGCGGCGGCGAGGTGAGCGACGCGGTACGAGCCGAACGCCAACCAACCAAGTCCGAACGTGGCGGGGATGGCGGCGATTCCACACAGGGCAGCGAGCGATCGCCCTACGGTCATCACGGCAACCCCATTATCGGGCGAAAACAGTCGCATCCACAAGTGGGTAAGGGCAAAATAAACGGGGGGATGGGTGCTTTCGTCGAGCAGGTGGCGGACGACCGACCCCAAACCCGCATCCGGACGCAATTGTAGCGGTGAAAGTAACGTATCGAGGGGGATGGCGCGGTCTAGCGGGACAGTTTGAAAGCTATTCCCCAACCCGAAGACCAGCGTCGAAAATTCGTCTCCCCAACAGGCTTGGACGTTGAGTCCGACGAAGCGCAACACCGCTCCCACGGCGATCCAACCCAATAGTAACAGGGGATGAAACCAGCCAGACTTACGGATTCGCAATTTGGCGCTCTCCCATTTCGGCGATACAGTTGGCGTCCAAGAGCAAGGCTTCTTCGGATGCGAGAATGGTACAGCGCTCGACGGTGGTTGACAAGGCGGGAACGATTCCTTGTTGCAAGCGTTGTGGATTAACATTAATGTCAATCGCCACTTCCGGTGGATTCTCCCATTACCCAAACAAAATAAGAGCGGTTTTGCGGTTCTCGCCAATCTGCGGGAGCCGTTACGTTGAAGCTAACCATGATATCGGGAACCAGAGGGAGTTGATGCAGCGCGTAAAAAACTGACATCGGCAGTTGCGAGGAATGGAAACTCTCGCGATAGAGAGGGGTAGATTGAATTAACTAAAAATCGCTGCTGTTTTTCCAAAAAAAATTATCTACGGGGGTATTGTCTTCCGTCACAATGTGACCAATATCGAGAGCCGGAACTTCAACCCACTCGCTGGTTTTGGATGGAGAAGTTGTCATAGTTATATCCGCTAGAGCGATCGATCTCTATTATACTAAAATTTGGGTTAGTTGGGATTTTTAAACTTGCGATCGCATCTTTTTGATCCCCACCGATCGTTGAGAAACTAACGGACGAGTGCAATAGTTTGCGAGGCTCGACGAAAATTGCCAAAATAACGCAATACCATAGCAAGCTTCGATTCTGTCCAGGAGCAAGTTTCAGCCCTGTTTTGGTAGCGTTTGGTTGTTAATATATTAACATTTTAACTGAGCCTTGCCAATTATCTCTGGACACGGTGCTGGGGAAGGGGTTTAATGGAGACATTCAAA
>CAYQUF010000060.1:0-4162 GCA_964420595.1 uncultured bacterium | reverse complement strand
TGCAGGGTTTATTGCGTCGTTACTATTGAACCAAAATCTTTGGATGAGAGATGATTTAGTATCGGCTACAGCTGTCGCCTTTGTTTATCCTCTATTGCTGGCCTTTTTGTATTATTATTTGCGACGGTTGTTACTACCAACACTTGTCACGATCGCGCTTTTGGGATTATTTTACCCTCAGTGTGTTTTAATTGCAACTGGACTTTTAATTTTACAGCTAGTGCGATGGGAAGATAAATGGTTTTGCTTATCTCCATCGCGATCGAATTATTGGTTTTGTGGTTTGGGATTAGGAGTAGCATTCTTGGTTCTCCTACTTTATTTAAACCCTTCAGAATTTGGTGCTGTGATGAGTGCAACAGAAGCGAGAACATTACACGCTTTTTCGAGCGAAGGATGGTCGAATTTTTTTAATGACGATCCCTGGAATTATTGGGTTTGTGGCAAGCGTAGTGGGATGCTGCCAAGGGAATGGTGTCGGTTAATGGCGAAGTATTCAATTCTTTTATTGCCACCACAAGTTTGGGTGAGTTTTTCCTTGATGTTTCTGTTAAAATCTCCCTCGTGGTTTCCCTTAGTCAAACGGGTGCGTGAGGGAATTGTGCTGTTACCTCAGATGCTGCTGGTCTCAATCGGCATGTTTGTCGTGGCTCATTTACTTCTATTTAGGCTGCATCTTCCTAATCGTTATACAGAACACAGTTTGCGGATTTTGGTGGCGTTAGCGGGGGCTGTGGCGCTGACTATTTTATTGGATACAGTTTTACAGGTAGCTCGAATTAAGAAGAAACCACTTTTGGGGGTTAGTTTTACGGTTTTTTTGACTGCAATTCTTATATTTTATCCCATCATTTTGAAAGCCAACGATTATCCGTTTCCGATTAGTCGTTACACGGTAGGCAAGGTACCGGAACTTTATGAGTTTCTGCAACAACAACCGAAAGATACACTAATTGCCTCGTTAACCCAGGAAGCGAATAATCTTCCTACGTTTACCCAGCGCTCGATTTTAGTGGGTGGGGAAGGATATGCGTTGCCTTATCATTTAGATTATTATCAGAAAATTTATCGGCGAACCGTCGATTTAATTGAAGCTCAGTATAGTTCAGATGAGAAAACGGTTCAAGCTTTTATTCAGCGTTATGGGGTGGATTTATGGTTAGTAGAATGGGGGGCATTTACACCGGAGTATGTAATGGGTAATCGTTGGATTCAAGAGTACGAGTCGGCGGCTACAAAGGCAAGGTTGAGTTTGGAAGGGGGAGAAGTTCCGGTTTTGGCAGCAAAGATGGAACAGTGTGCGGTATTTTATGAAGAAGGGTTGGTTGTGTTGTCGGCGGATTGTTTGAAGAATTAG
Source organism: uncultured bacterium (assembly GCA_964420595.1). Taxonomy (GTDB): domain Bacteria; phylum Cyanobacteriota; class Cyanobacteriia; order Cyanobacteriales; family Geitlerinemataceae; genus CAYQUF01. Next base: position 2,805 of record CAYQUF010000060.1, on the reverse strand, counting down.
TTAGGAGGACTTATTAATTCTAACAACTGCACTCGCTTCGTTTCAATGGTCTTCCGAATTTCAAATCTCGATCGCAACGATTGGGCTAGCGGTATCGAAGGATTGTAAACGAACACCGGATCGAACGAGCGCGCGGGCGAAAATATTTCGGGTTTGTCAATTAATTGAATTGAAATATTTGGGTCGAGTAAATAACTCAAAGATAATAGCTGGTCGGGGTCAGTATCGCTTGCCAACAAAGGGCGATCGCCCCCATTCACAACTTCCGCTACCTTGGGATAATTTCGAGTCAACTCATCATTTTTACTCCATGCCGTTTGCAAATCCAAACTAACAATTCCCGAGACAACTCCCATCGTCACCAGTAACGCTCCCACACCGCGCCAAACTTGTTGTTGCCAAACTTTCCTAGAAGCGATCGCCCCAGTCACGAGCAAATTCGCCATCGCTAATTCCACCGCCAAATAACACGGCATCAGATAGCGAGTTCGCACCGAACGATGTCCCCCTTCCAGCAAATCTGGAATTGCCAGTCCCAACGCCGTCACGCCAAATAACAGCGCGATAAATAACCCCGACTTCACAAAATTCTGCCGACACGCCACGTAAATTGCATAGAGGGAAAACAGGAAAAAGATCCAATTAACCGAGCCAAAATCGATCTCGTGAAACAGGCGGTTGAAATGAAGAAACCACTTCCCCACCAAATACGATAAATCCGCCTGACGGTCTAACTGTGCGTTGATGGTTTCCAACCGCTGCATTCGCGACAGCATCACCGCCAACCACGGCGAAAATGCCACCAACGCCACTGCTAACGCCAATACAAACCGTCCGATTTGCCGTCGCCACAGGACATAAATCCCGTGAGATAGTCCCACAAAAACATAAAGTAAGTGAGAATACAACCCGAGAGCGAGAGTAAGCGCGTACAAGCTCCAATCCAACCAGCGATCGCGCCGAAGTGCTTTCAACAGCGCCGCACTAGAGAGTAAAATTGCTACAATCCACAAACTGTATTCTCGCGCCTCCTTCGCATACAGCACGTGAATCGGCGAGACCGCCACCAACACCATCGCCACCCAACCGACTGGGGGAGCGGCGAACAATTCGACAGCGAGCCAATACATCGCGGGAAATGCCAGTACGCTAATTATCGCCGGTAACGCGCGCATGGCTGTGACCGAACTGCCGAACCCTTGCGCCCAAAATCGTGCTAGAAGGTAATACAGTGGGGGATGTTCCGGTTTGCTCGCCAGAGCGTCGAGGGTGTGGGAGAGGTCGCGAGTCGGGTTCGGCGATTGATAGCGTCGGTGCAACTGCGCCACCGAGATGGGGTCGCTTCCGGCAACTCGCCGCACGAATTCGGTTTTGGTATAGCCGGAGATTCGCAGCGAGGTCGAGGTTTCGTCGTGCCAGTAAATCAGTCCGTCCAGATTGACGAAACGGAAGGCGATACCCAATACTAAAGCGATCGCGAGGTATCCCGCTACCCAATTCCACTTACGCGCCATACTCGTGTATCTCGTGCTAACCCTCCCGATTATCGCGCATTCGGTCTCGGTGCGTTATGGCGGTTGGGTGAGGGTTCTCATTCTCGGTGCTGCAACGCGATCGGAACGATTAATCTGCAACAATTACACTATTATTCATTATTAAAGCGATCGCAAAACCAGGGTTTGAAGTCAGTATAAAGATTATATTGTTTTGACATAAAGCATTGTTCTCTCACTTTCTAGGAGTGCAGGGTGGGAGGATTGACCCACCCATCAACCCGTTAGCTATTATCTGTGGGAAGCAACGACTCAAACTCCTCTAAAGAGGCGATCGTAATTGCCTGTCTGAATAAATCTTCAAGTCGTTCGACCTCTTCAATCCAATCGAGTTTTTCACTTAAATCGTCAGGAACTTCTCCAAAGCGAACTTGTAGGATTTCTAAAATCCTTGCTCGGTTCGCTTTAAGTTCTCCTTTAAGTTCGCCGCGTTCGATCGCCAAACGTTCTACACTGGTAATATAAGGCATTTTTTGCTCCTCCTCATAACGAGCCAATTGTTCGTCAAAACTACGTGTTAACTCCTCTGGAAGCGAGAGAAACCAGTCAATTAAACGGAACAGTTGCAGAATCTGTTCCCTAGTGTAACCTCGCTCGTAAAGTCCTCGCACCAGCGTCCACTTCCGTTGTAGCCGCTGCTGGGGTCGATTGGTGGTTTCCAACGCCGCTAAATGTGCCAAAACCACCGCAGCAAACGGATTGGAGTTTTTGGCGAGTTGTGCTTGGTTTTGACGGTAGTCCCACAGTTTGACCGCTGGGAAGTTCAGTTGTATCCGAGACCCCCAACGTTCGTAACCGTAGGTATTCGGTCGCCATTGGGGGTTGTCGTCCCCGAGGACGGCTAAACTGACCACTTGCAGCCGATAGCGGTCGAAGATGCGATAGTGGTAGACGAACATCCGTTGGGTAAAGTTTGCATCGTATTGTCCCTGGATTTCCAGGTGAATCAAAATCAGGGTTTCTACACCGTCTTTGAGCCAGACTTTGACTAATTTGTCAGCGAGTCGTTTCCCCAGGTTGGCATCTCGAACCACTTTTTGCAGTTCCGTGTCGAGGAATTCGTACCCTCGTTCCCAATCGATGTCTTGGTAAACGTTGGGAAAGAGAAGTTGTAGGAATTCGGGAAAGTAAACGTCCAATGCTTCTTTCCACGGACTGTCGTATTCGGTGGATTGAGATTTTTTAGACACGATCGCACACCGTTTAAACCCATCTAATTCATTTTATGTTATCCCGAGTAGGGTGGGCAAAA
>CAYQUF010000059.1:16051-25119 GCA_964420595.1 uncultured bacterium | reverse complement strand
AGAAAGAAAGTTCCACCAGGGACATAGGTTCTGCGATACTCGGACATACTTGACAATTATTCAATTTATGGAGATGGTGGGCATTATAACTTTTAGCGATCGGATCGTTTAACGTATCGACCGGCAATGCCCACCCTACGGTTGCTACAGTTGCCTCGGATTCAGTTGAGTTTGGTGGGCATTGTCAATTTCAGCGATCGGATCGCTCAAAGTATCGACCGATAATGCCCACCCTACGGTTGGGGATTTTCCTTTGCTTCGGACTCAGACGGTCGGTGCAAACCTTCGAGCGATCGCACCGGAATTAAACCCGTTTGTTGTAATAATTGTTGTACTTCCACCGTCCGCAACATTGCCGCAAATTTTTCTCCCGCAGGCGGTTGGCGATTGTCCCGAAAATAAGCGACGGCGAGGGGATAAGCGAGGGGATAGCGTTGGCGGCGAAAGGCGTCGGCGTTGGTAAAGTAACTGCCTTTATCGTTGCACAAGTCGGTTGTCGGCGCGATGGGATTGCCGTTTTCTCGAACTAGCGGTGCCGTCGTCGATCCGGCATCATCTGTCAGTGCCAGCGGATACACCGAACACTGTCCGAAAATCTTACTCATCGTGCCGAATGAAATGCTCCCAATTTCGCGATCTTCAAAGTCTCGCAGCACCGCCGAGAGGGTTTCAAAAGTCGGCTTTGAGGTAATGGTAAAACGTTGCAGGCGAGAAATGCTACCGTTCTCTTGACGACTGGCGCGCAGCAGTTGCCGAAAACTCGAAATTGCCCCTTCATCTTGCAACACCCGTTCTTCAAAAATCCGGATCGCTTCCCGATCGGTTGGCGCGTACAGTCGCACGGGAAGATCGGGACCGCCTAATAGCCGCCAATTGGCAATTTCGCCGGTATACAACTGGCGCAGTTGGGCAAAACTAATTTTACCGCGCAGGGCTTGGGGCAGGCTATTGTCCCGTTTGGCATAACTGAATGCCACGTACGCCACCAACCCGTCATAGGCAAATTCGCGATAGCCAATGTCAGTACTGGCGCGACGGGGAAATGCAGCGATCGCAAAATCGACTTGGCGGTTGATGACCTGCGCGATCGCCTCTTCGGCAGATTCGACGGTACGGTAAAGGATAGTAAAGTCGGGTTGGCGTTGGTACAATTCTTGGGCGAGGGTCACCCCTTTGGCAATTAAATTGGCTTGTCGCCAGGCATAACTCCAACTGCTATCGCTGACGCCGATGGCGCGAAATTGACCTGCCGGAATTCCCGAAACCCGGTCGATACAACAACTCAGAGTGGTTTCGCCATCCGTCGTTTGCTGGCGCGATCGCCCCGCGAGCCACCCAATTAGCGCCGCCAACAGCACGACCCCCAAAATGCCCAAAATCCACCACCACAGGCGCGATCGCCGGTTTGACTTGCCTTGGGATGCCGTTTCGTCGGCGCGATCGCTCGGCAGTTCCAGCGGCTCCGGGATGGGGAGTTCCGGTAACGCCTGACGTGCTGAGTCGGCGCGTGCAAACGGGGAATCGTCGCCACCGAGGATCAGTCCCAAAATATACTGTTGCAACGCCGGATCGATGTCCTCGCGCCAGTGTACTTCCAGACGCGGATCCAAGCGATCGCCGGTTTCGACATCCGTATTGCCTCCCGAGAGCGCGTAAAAGGCAAGGTATCCCAAATCCGCCAAATCGGCGCGTTGCAACTCCATCGGCGACGGCGACAGCGGCGGGTCGAACAGGCGCTCCCACAGGTTTAAATCGCACAGATAGAAGAAAAATCCCTCCAACGTCGGCACCACCAACACGGTATCGAGGTTGAGATTGCCGTGAACCAACTGCGATCGCACCAGTCCCGAAGGCAGGCGAAACTTCTGAGAGTGCAAGGCTTCGAGACTTTGCAACCCCTGCTGCAACAGTTGGCGCACTTGCATTTGAGACATGGCTCCCGTTTCGGCGAGATAGCGTTTCAGACTGGGAGCGGCTTCGCGATGGGTGGGGGTGACCAGGTAACAGCGGCGTTGCAGCGGATCGGCGATCGCTTCGATGGGGGTCAGAATGCGATAATCTTGGACTCGACCATCGGCGAGTTCCAGTCCGGCGACATTAGCAAACGCCTGCTGGCGCGATCGCGCTTCGGTATCGTTAAAATAGCGCTGCGGCAGCACGTACTCTTTCACCACAAACGGTTGGCGGGTCGCTTGTTCCTCGGCAGCGTACAGCCGTCCCATCCCGCGCCAGCCAATCAGTTCCTCGATGCGATAAGTGCCAAAATCCCCTTGCACTTTAGTATTCGCGGGAATTGTGCCGGGAAAGCCGCATTGGGGACACGTTCCCAACGGCGCGCCAGCCACCGACAGATCGCGCGAGTTCGGACAGTTGAGGGGATTGCCGCGATCGCACGGGTATTTGGGATAAGGCGAATGGGTCGGGAGAAAGCGAGTGCCGACCGCTTCGTCCTGGCTGCGGTAGGACGGCACGCTCGTGGGACTCAAATAATTTTTTTCAGTGTCGAACAGCGCGGAAATTTCCTTGACATCGGACACTTGACGAAATCGCCCCAAAACGCCCGAAATCTTGCTCCCGCCTGGAACGTGCCTCAATCGCGGTAGGAATTTCTGGAGATGAAACTTAGGGGAGGATCGGCGAGTCACATCTGCCAGCACCTTACTCATCTGCTTGGAGCGATTCTTTGCCATAATTCGACCTTCTGCTAATACGATCGCGACTGTCGCGCTGCTAGGATGGCGCAGTCACCGATATCCCATGGCGATCGCGGCGGGTTGCGAATCTGAGAAAGGAGGCAAGTGTTGAGATAAACTTAAAATGGAGTGCTAGAGCATTTCCAAGGTTGATGAGGTACACTCTCTGCTGCCTGTTGCCCGTTGCCCGTTGCCTTCCTCCACTGAGATGTACTGCACGTCACGAACAACTGTTCTAGTAGTTTCTCTTCTGTTACAGTAGCATTAATTTCGCGACAATAGAGGGCGCTAATATGGCAAGAGAAGAAGTAGCAAGACTATTCCGAGCCGCGCGTTCGAATGCATCGCTGCGCGATCGCTTGAATGCCGCACCGGATGTCGAATACTTTGTCCGACAAGCCCGCGAATTCGGGTATAATTTTACCATCGAAGAGTGGCGCGAAATGACGCGCTTTTCGGTCGAAGAAGTCGAAAGTCAAGTGTCGGAAATTCCCGGCATTTGAGCGTTACAGATTGAAGGGCGATCGCGATTTGTCGGAAAATCGGATATCGGTGACCATGAATAAAATTCAGGAACAAGCAACAAAGCTATGGGATCTCCTGTTTAATCCCGAAACGGGAGACACTTACAAACGCGCCTTAACGCTAACGTGGGATATTATCAAAGAATCGGCAAAACTAATTTGGTTAGTGGCGTGCTTGCTATTTGTCGGATTTGCGTGGGGATGGGTCAATTCCGTCCAAGCCGGACGCAGTATGCGCGCCTGGTATAGCAACATTGAAGATCCCAAGGTAAATCACGTTTTTGGCGAAGCGGGACGGCGACTGATGCTCGCCGGATCGTCGAGTGCGGATTACGCTATCGATCGAGCGATGCATCAGTTAGGGATCGAAACAGAATTGAAACCGATGAAAGCGATCGCGCCGGAACCCGAACCGGAGCAAACCTCGACCTCCAAATCGAGTTTTTCGGCGGCTTCCAAACCGCAATCGTCTCCCACTTCCACCACGCCATCGTCGTTGGATGAAAACGCGGCAGATTCGCTAGATATCGGCTAAGAATCGGGTGGGTATTGTCTCTCAAACGAGCGATCGCCGAACGGTCAATGCCCACCAATTCCCTTTAGCAAACGGGCGGAACTTTTGCCAACGCCTCGCCCACGGTTTCCGATCCCGCATCCCAACGATACGCATTTTCGCTCAAGTGTCGCCGCCACGCTCTCGCACCCGGTTGTCCGGCGAATAGTTGCAGCATGTGACGGGTAATTTTATTCAGTTTGACGCCTTGGGCAACCCACCCATCGATATAGGGATACATTGCTTCGACAATCTCGTGACGGGTGGGAGGGGTCGCGGGTTTGCCGTAAATCTCGCGATCGACTGTTGCAAATAAATAGGGATTGTCGTAAGCGGCGCGTCCGATCATGACCGCATCGACGTGCTGGAGCTGTTCGCAAACGGCATTTAAATCTTGGAATCCACCATTGATTTCAATGAATAAATGGGGAAATTCGCGCTTGATTTGATGGATGTCATCGTAGCGCAGCGGAGGAACGTTGCGATTTTCTTTCGGACTCAATCCTTGCAACCAAGCTTTGCGCGCGTGAATGCTGAAACGGCGACATCCGGCATTAGAAACAACGCGAATAAATTGCGCCATATCTTCATAGCGATCGCGATCGTCAATGCCAATCCGATGCTTCACGGTCACGGGAATCGAAACCACCGCTTGCATCGCTTCGACCATGCGCGCCACTAACTCGGGATGCGCCATCAAACAGGCTCCGAAATTGCCATTTTGGACGCGATCGCTCGGACAGCCGATATTGAGATTTACCTCGTCATACCCCATATCTTCGGCAATACGAGCGCATTCGGCAGCCTGTTGGGGATCGTCGCCGCCAATTTGCAACGCCAGCGGTTTTTCTTCGGGAGAAAACCCCAATAGCTTGTCGCGATCGCCGTGTCGAATCGCCGCCATCGTCACCATTTCAGTGTACAGCAAGGTGTGGCGGGTAATTTGACGCATGAAATAGCGAAAATGGCGATCGGTGCGATCCATCATCGGCGCGACACTCAAGGGATTGCCAAAAGCGATCGCGCGATCGTGACTCGGTTGGAAACGGGGGGTTGTCGTGACAGCACTCATATTGCATTTCCCAGATTGTTCCAGGCAAACTCTCGGATTGCCCGTTGCCTGCTACCTTTCTCAACTGAGGCAGACCGCACGTCACTCGCCACTGCTCCGATTGCGTGCGATTTTCCCAACAGCAGAACGCATTTTTAATCTTAGCGGACGACTTGTCAGCGCTGTATCCGAGTTGAGGGCGCAAATCAGCGTTCGGGCAATTTCAAGGAGTTTTCTGGACTCGAAAACCAGCGATTTGGAACGAGCGCGATTAAGATAGGAACAGAATGGATCGAGATATCTATCGTCCTCGCGAGACCCGCTTGTCGCCCGCAGCGGTTATTTCCCAATATCAATTATGGTTAACTCTCCCCAATTTAGCGATCGAGTCAGAAACGGCGCATTTGTTCGCGATCGCCTCGGCGAGGAGTCCAACCCAGACTCGCTCGAAAGCGAATCGCTACTGCACCGAACCCTCGAACGAGCCGACATTGGCATCATCCATGCCGAACTGGACGGTCGATTCGTGCGGGTCAATTCGCAATTTTGTCAGATAACGGGGTACGATCGCGCTCAATTGGGCGACCTCGACTTGTACGACCTGACCCATCCCAACGATCGCGACGCGCTCCGGGACGAAATTCGCCAACTGGTCGCGCGGGAGGGGTCGCAATCCGCCCGAGTTCGACAACGCTGTCTCCGTGCTGATGGCACCTCGATTTGGATCGATATCAAACTCTTTTTCGCCCCCACAACCGACAACCCTACCAATGGCACTTCATCCCGCGCTCTGATCGGGTTAGTCGAAGCGATCGGATCGCGCCCGTCGAGAGAACCGCTTTCCCCCGAGGAGTTTCAATCGCTTCCCAACGCCCGATCGCTTGCCGAACATGCTGGAGAAATCGTGTATCGCTATCGCCTCGCCCATCCCCGAGGGTTCGAGTATATCAGTCCCTCGGTCGCAGCGATCGCGGGGTACACCAGCGCCGAGTGCGAAGCCGATCCCAAGCTCCCCCTCAAACAACTCCATCCCGACGACAAACCCCTTCTCAAAGCGTGGCTGCGATCGCAGCGGGATTGCTTTCCCTTGGCATTACGATGGTTTCGCAAAGACGGGACGTTGGTGTGGACGGAATTGCAAAATACCCGCATTACCGACGAAACCGGTCGCTGCATCGCCATTGAGGGAATCGTTCGAGACGTCAGCGAGCGCAAGCAAGCCGAACTCGCCATTCGCCATCGCACCGAACGGGAACATCTAATCGGCGCGATCGCCCAGCACATCCACCAGTCGCTCGATCTTCACGAGATCCTGCAAACGGCGGTGACCGAGATCCGCCAGTTCCTTCAAACCGATCGAGTATTCGTCTTTCGCTTCAATCCCGAAATCGGCAATGGGGAACAGTCTGCTCCCGTACCGCCCCACACCTCATGCAGCACCCACCAACCGTCAAAGCGAGGCATCGTCGCCGTCGAATCGGTAGAGCGTCCCTGGCGATCGATGGCGGGACATCGCCTGTCGATTCCCTGGACGACGAGCGACCTGCAAAACTACCAACAAGGTCAAATCGACACCATCGCAGACATTCAAGCCGATCTCCACGCCCCCTGGCCCAAAGAATTAATGATTCGGTTTCAGGTGAGCGCCTGTTTGGTGGTGCCGATTGTGGTCAACAAACAATTGAGCTTGGATCCCGAAGACAGCGCCATCGGCGAACGGGCGATCCGATCCGAACCTCGCCTCATGCCAACCTACCATCCCTCGCTGTGGGGATTGCTCGTGGTTCACGAGTGTCGCGCGCCCCGAGGGTGGACGCCGGTTGACATCGAACTCCTGCAAACCCTCACCACCCAATTGGCGATCGCCATCCAGCAATCGAGTCTGTTCGAGCGAGTCCAGCGTCAAGGGATTGCCCTCGAACGTCAATTTCAAGCGCGTACCAACCAACTCCAGCAAGCCTTGGAATTCGAGGCGATGCTCAAGCGCATTACCGATAAAGTCCGCGACAGCCTCGACGAAAACCAAATTTTGCAAACCGCCGTGCGGGAATTGACCACCGTTCTCGGAGTCAGTTGCTGTAACGCCGCCCTCTACGACCTCAATCGGGGCACCTCGACGATTTGCTACGAATACGCCGCCTCGATTCCAGCCTCCCAGGGACGGATTTCTCAGATGGGGAACTTCCCCGAAATTTACGGACAGTTGCAAGAGGGTTATTACTTCCAATTTTGCTCGCTCATTCCCAACCCGGTGCGCGGTCGAGTGGCGATGCTCGCGTGTCCGATTTTCGATAACAAGGGCGTCCTGGGCGACCTGTGGCTGATCGATCGCCCCGATTATGCCTTTAACGAATTAGAATTGCGCCTGGTGCAGCAAGTGTCGAACCAATGCGCGATCGCCATTCGCCAAGCCCGCCTGTTTCAAGCCTCCCAAGCGCAAGTTGCCGAATTGGAAAAACTCAATCGCCTCAAGGACGACTTTCTCAGCACCGTTTCCCACGAACTGCGCACGCCGGTGTCCAACATGAAACTGGCAATCTACATGTTGAAATTAATGCCGACAGACGAGCGCTCCCAGCGGTATTTAAATATTCTCGAAGCCGAGTGTTTGCGCGAAACGGAATTGGTCAACGACTTGCTCGACTTGCAGCGACTCGAAGCCCAATCCTATCCCGTTTCTCCAGAAACCATCAATCCGGTCGAATGGCTGCCCAGCGTGATTCAATCCTTCAGCACTCGCGCCCGCAATCGCCAGCAAAATCTACGCATCGACTGTCCGCAAGATATTCCGTCGTTAGTGTCGGATCGCTCCAACCTAGAGCGAATTTTAGTGGAATTGCTCAATAATGCCTGCAAGTACACTCCCACTGGCGGCGACGTCAAACTGAAAGTTCGACATCTCGACCCCAGCGAGTCGATCGTGTTTACCGTGAGCAATGAAGCCGAGATTCCGCCCTCGGAATTGCCGCGCATCTTTGAAAAATTCTATCGCGTTCCCCATTCCGATCCGTGGAAGCAAGGCGGAACGGGGTTGGGATTGGCGTTGGTGCAAAAGCTGGTCGAACAACTCCAGGGAACGATTGAGGTGAAAAGCGAGGGGGGATGGACGCAATTTGTCGTGCAATTGCCCCTGCACCCCGATTTTGGCGATCGCGACGACTAATCCGAATCCGTCGGGTAGAGCGGGGGATCCTTCTCGCAGGTTAAGGTAAAATCCAAGCAGGATTGTCAATCAGAGGAGCGAATTCTGGATTCCGCCGAAACCTTACTGATTCCCACTGCCCCACCCGAGTATAAATCTGGATTTGCCGGACTGATCGGTCGTCCCAACGTGGGCAAATCGACCTTGATGAATCAAATGGTGGGGCAAAAAATTGCCATTACGTCTCCCGTGGCGCAAACCACGCGCAATCGATTGCGGGGAATTCTCACTACCCCCCAAGCGCAGGTTATTTTTGTCGATACGCCAGGGATTCACAAACCCCACCACCAGCTCGGTAAAATTCTGGTGCAAAACGCTAAAGTGGCGATCGACTCGGTGGACGTGCTGCTCTTCGTCACGGATGGTTCGGTCGAAGCCGGCGGGGGCGATCGCTATATTGCCGAGTTACTGCAAAACAGCAAAATTCCGGTTATTTTAGGTATTAATAAAATCGACGTGCGATCGCCCGACGTGAGCGAAGACATCGATAACAGTTACGCCGCACTCGCCGAAACAGCGGGATGGGAAATTGCTAAATTTTCCGCCCTGACTGGAGAAGGCTTAGAACGGGTACAATCGCTCTTGGTCGATCGCCTCGAAGTCGGTCCTTATTATTATCCGCCCGATTTAGTCACCGACCAACCCGAACGCTTCATTATGGGCGAATTGATTCGGGAGCAGGTATTGTTAATGACCCGTCAAGAAGTACCGCATTCGGTTGCAGTCGCGATCGATCGCGTGGAAGAATCGGACAAAATTACCCGCGTTTTTGCCACGATTAATGTCGAACGTCCCTCCCAAAAAGCCATTATTATCGGCAAGCAAGGGAGTATGTTAAAGCAAATCGGCACGGCGGCTCGCGAACAAATGCAGAAGCTAATTGAGGGAAAAATTTACCTGCAACTGTTCGTGCGGGTGCAACCAAAATGGCGACAGTCCCGGATTCGCTTGGAAGAACTCGGCTATCGAGTCGAGGAATAAAATCGGGCGATCGTAGGCTGGGTTGAGGCACGAAACCCAGCACCAACAAGGCTTTCTTTGGGTT
>CAYQUF010000059.1:4755-15951 GCA_964420595.1 uncultured bacterium | reverse complement strand
AATAATAGTGAACTGACCCGGCGAAAATAGGGCATTATCGTAGGCTGGGTTGAGGCACGAAACCCAGCACCAACAAGGCTTTCTTTGGGTTTCCTGATATCGGGTCGAGGAATAATAGTGAACTGACCCGGCGAAAATAGGGCATTATCGTAGGCTGGGTTGAGGTACGAAACCCAGCACCAACAAGGCTTTCTTTGGGTTTCCTTCGTCAACCCAACCTACATTTTCCTACGATCCCAACGCCAGCACCGCCAATAACAGTCCGATTCCCGCACCGATTCCCATTCCCAGAATGCCACCGATCGCCCGTGCGGCAATTTGTACGGTTTTGGCGGCTCCCGTTTCCACCGACGCGACACTCGGATCGCGGGTTAACCCGGAAAACAGGGTCGAAGCCCCCAACCACGCCCCAATTCCGCCCCCAAGGGCGCATCCCGAGATGGCAATGTCGCCAGACACCGAGGCATTGGGAGCGATAAAAATTCCCGCGATCGCGCCGCCAATCCCGCCGAGTAGGATAATCAGAATTTGACCGAATCTCGAATCCATCACGTGCGTCCCTCCGATAACATCGCTCTAATCCAAAATCCTAACGCGACGCCAAATTTATCGTGCCGCTAAAATAAAACTCGGTTTCTCGGTAACTTTCTTGGCAATTTGCCCAGACTGGCTTTGATACATTACCGATTCGACTGTAAAACCAGTCTATCCCGCCTCTGCCCGCCAACAGGAGCGCAAACATGCAAAATTCCAATCAAATCTTCTGTTTCCGAGCCAGTTGCCATCCCTCAACCCCCATTTCTCCCGAGACTATGCCCGATTGGCTGTCGGTGGGGACGAACTGGCAGGGCTATCGAATCTCGACGGTTCCGTGGGTTGCAGATGTGGCGCGGATCGTGGGAGCACTACAGGTTGAAGATACGCCGGAAAGCTGGATCGCTCACTTGGAAAGCTTGGGATTTCGAGAGATCGTACAAGTGTCGTGCGAGGACTTTTTTGAAGATAAGCTATACGGATTTTGATATCAAAAAGCCTACCCGGCACGGACAATGACACTCGACCATGCCGAAGAGTGAAGTTTCCCCCGTAGCGGTGCCGTTAATAAAGAAAATAATTCCACAACCATCCCAGTCCCAATCCCAACAGCGACACCGACATGACAATAAAAAAGGCTTGCAGGTCGCTCGTGCCCAAAATTTGAGCGTCGAGTCGCACTAACGCCGACGCCGTGACCAGTAAAATGCCCTGCGCCGAAATGTGGAACCAGTTGAGGACGGCAACTGCCAGAAACGCCGACGCCATCACGGTGATGAACGCTCGCGTGTCCGATTTCAGCCAGCGAATGGCAACGGTGCGGATCAGCGACCAGGGAGAGGCAAGTGCTTCGGCAATCAGCAGCGCCAATCCCGTCGCCAGCCCCCAAACATACCAATTCACATTCGATTCTGCCAGCAATCGCCCAAAATTGGCATACGACACCAATAACAGCAGCAGAGAGAGCCAGGGGGTTTTGGGTTTCGATCGCATGGGTGTTGGAGATAAGGGGATGGGGAGATGGGGAGATCGGGGGCAATGTAGGGTTCGATCTCCAAACCTTTCCCAATCGTCTTATTATCCAGCGATCGCGATCGAACTACAAATTCGTCGAAATCGCTTGCACGGGACAGGCGGGAATGCACTGCTCGCACACGATACAACGCGATCGCGCGAAGTTGAGTCGGAAGGTGTCGGGGTTGAGGGTCAACGCTTCGGTGGGACAGACTCCCGTACACAGACCGCAATCGACGCAACTGTCCTCGTCGATCAGAATTTCGCGACTGGCGAGGGAGACGGTGATATCCTGCGATCGCATCCATTCAATTGCCGCATCCAGTTCGTCAATATCGCCCGACAGCTCCAGCACTAATTTACCAATGCGATCGGGGGCGACTTGGGCGCGGATAATATTGGCAGCGACATTAAAATCCTTCGCCAGTCGATAGGTCACCGGCATTTGCACTGAAAATTTGGGAAAGGTGAGGGTCACTCGCTTTTTCACGGCTAGGGGGTCTCTTCGAGTTCGGCTACACTAAGAACAGCGTTCGATCTCAATCCTAAGAAAAATTCCCATGACCGTGCAGACCCCCGACTCGAACTCCGCCACTGTTGCCACTCGCGTGCGAAACTTGCTCCTCGTCGCCGTCGCCATTGTCCTGGCAACTGCCGTGTTCCTGGGACTGCGAGCCGAAACGAGTCCGGCGAATCTTTCTAACCTCGCCGAAGATTCGACGCCGTTAGAGGTGGCGATGGACAACGGCAAGCCGACGCTGATGGAATTTTACGCCAACTGGTGTACCACCTGTCAGGCGATGGCACCCGAGATTCGCGAGTTGGAAACCGAGTACGCCGACGACGTGAATTTTGTCATGCTCAATGTGGACAATCGCAAGTGGTTGCCGGAACTGAGCCAATATCGGGTGGACGGCATTCCCCACTTTGTCTATTTAAACCGAGACGGCGAGGCGATCGCCCAGACGATTGGCGAACAACCGCAATCGGTGATGGCGGAGAATCTAACTGCGTTGGTCGCCGGAGATCCGCTCCCCCATGCCAAAGCTACCGGTCGCGTCTCGAAGTTTGACAATCCGCAGCAGCGTTCTAACAGCAGCGATCCCCGCTCCCACGGTTCTCAAGTCGTTCCATCGGATCGCAGCAGCTAGACCCCGTGTCGTCTGATTTCCCCTGGACGCCCCTACACGCGCGAGTCCATCAAACCCTGCGCCAGCGACACCTGCTTCCGAGAGGCGATCGCCTGTTAGTTGCCGTGTCGGGCGGACAAGATTCGCTGTGTTTGGCGCAGTTATTGCTCGATTTGCAGCCAAAATGGGAGTGGACGTTAGCGATCGCCCACTGCGACCATCGCTGGCGCAACGATTCGAGTGCTAATGCCGCTCATGTCGAACGGCTGGCGCGAGGGTGGAATTTACCGTTTTATCTAGAAACGGCGATCGAGATTCCTCAGTCTGAAGCTGATGCGCGTCAGTGGCGCTATCGGGTTTTGACCGACTTGGCGCGCGATCGCCACGATGACATCTTAGTGACGGGTCACACCCAAACCGATCTCGCCGAAACCTTGCTCTACAACCTCACGCGCGGGTCGGGTGCCGATGGCTTGCAAGCGCTGAACTGGCGGCGATCGCTGGCAGAGAGTTCCTTACAACTGGTTCGTCCGCTCCTAAACGTTTCCAGAGCCACGACGGGTCAATTTTGTCGGGATCGCAACTTGCCGATTTGGGAAGATGACACGAATCAGGATGTTGCCTACCGCCGCAACCGCATCCGCTGGGAATTGATACCTTACTTAAAGCAGCATTTTAATCCCAATATCGATCGCGCCATCGCCCATACCGCCGAACTCCTGCGCGCCGACGTCGAATGTCTCGAACGCAGTGCTACCGAAGTTCGACAGCGTGCCACCCGTGACGATCCCCATCGCCTGGATCGCCGCTGTCTCCAACAAGTCCCTCTCGCCCTCCAACGCCGCGCCTTGCGTCAATTCCTCTCCCTGCACCTGCCGCAAGCCCCGCAATTCGAGCATATCGAGAAATTCGTCCGCCTCGTGGGTGCCCCCAACCGATCGCGAACCGATCCCTTCCCTGGCGGCGCGATCGCAGAAGTGTCGGGGGATTGGATCCTCTGGCACTCTCAGTCCGACTAAATTACGCCGCGCTTTCCGCACTCAACTCTGCCACTATCTCGCGCAACTGAGGAATCGTTTCTTTTTGATAATCTCCCGATGCTTGCAGGTCGTTTAATTGCTCGGCAATCCCTTCAAGATACTGACGCATTTCGAATAATTCCTCTTGCAGGGGAGACAGAATTTCCTCGCGCGCCTGAATCCGTCCCTGCACCCCAGCGACCTCGGCGTAGCGATCGAGCCAATCGCGCTTGCGTCCGTCCAACTCTTCCCGTCGCGCCTGGTGTTGGGTTTCCTGCTGTCCCAACTCCTCCTGTTTCGACTCCAGGCTTTGCTCTCGCTCGGCAATTTGGTTGTCCAAGCGTTGCAACTCCTCCCGAAGTTTTTGAGCTTCTGACTCCAACTGTTCTAACAAAGGAGCGATCGCGGCAGAACGTTCGGGATGGTCTACCTCACCTTCGGGAGAATGTCCCAACCGCTGCCATAAAATCGCCTGATGCTGTCGCAGTCCCGCTTGGCGCTCCCGAAACGTGCGCCGCTGACCGATCAGGGTTTGTTCGAGCATTTGATAGCGATCGCGCTCGTCAGCCAGTTCCGATTCAATTTGCCCCTTGTCCGAGGCGCTGGCACTCTCGAGCTTCGAGTTTAACTCGTCCAGGGTTTCTTGTTGCAGCCGTAACTCCTCCTCTTGGTCGTTGACGAATTGGAACACCTTATCGAGATCCTGCTGCAAATCGCGCACGGTGGATTGCAATTGCTGGATCGGCATTTGTTGGAGCCGTTCCACATCCACATTGGCGCTCGCCTCATTCCCGTTGCCAAAGGTTTGAGCCAGTTGCGACATTTGCTGATGAGCTGCCTCGCGATCGCTGATATTCCCTCGCAGCACGTCAGCATACTCGCGATCGGCACTGAGTTTCGCTTGTTCGAGTTGTACTTCGACTCGCAACTGTTCCAACGCCGCCCGAGCGTCGTGCCATTGTTGCCAATCGCCATCGAGTTGCTGCTGTTGTTCGTCTACTTCACCTTGCAACTGCTCGGCGCGATCGCGATCTTGACTCAACGCCGCTTCCCCCTCCTCCAGCCAAGCCTTGAGCGCGGTCATAGTCTCCAGCACCGCATCCAGGGGCGTCCGAACCGGATCGATCGCAATCGCCAGGTCGCTCAAGCCAGCCAATTGTTCGTCAATCTCGCCAACTTGCCGATCGTCGATAACCGACCCCGATTGGGACTGTTCCAGTCGAGCCGCTTCCTCCCGATAGCGTTCCCACTCGCGATCGAGATCTTGGCGGCTGCGTTCGAGTTCGGCGCGCATGCGTTCGGCTTCCGAGCGAATCGACTCGACTTCATTGCGTTGAGCGTCGAGTTGTTCGGCTTCCTCCGTATCCACCTGTTCCTGTTTCGGTGCCAATTCCTGCCATTTAGCTTCGATTTCGGCTTCCTGGCGTTCGAGTTCTTGGCGGCGCTTGCCAAACTCCTCATCCTGATAGCTGAGGGCGGGTTTGAATTGTTCGATTTCCTCTTGTTCCGACTGTAGCTTTGAGTGAGCGCGCGAGAGGGTTTGCAAAATACTCGTAATCGAGCGACCGGCGGGTTGGATTTGCTGCACCCGTTGCTTCGGCGTCAATTCCACCAATACCAAAGCCCCCGAATTATACGAATTCGCTTCTTCGGCGACCACCGAGTTCGGCTTTTGCTCCTCCACCGAGACCCAATTTTGCTCCCCTTGCTGACAGGCGAGTAATTTCAACTCGGCTTTCCCGCCACCAAACACGCCGCTGCTTTTTTTTTGAACTTCCGCTAGATACCGCACGCTATCTGTCCTCTTGCGTTGCTAGAATTCGCCATTCCACCGCCCCATCCATCGAGGCTCCTCCATCACGCTCGTCCCGTCAGTCCGTTATCTGTTGAAACTGTCAACACGATAAACCCCCATCTTTCTGGTCAATGTTGGCACTTGGGTCGATCTGAGTTCCACGACTCGCGATCGGGACAATGCGCCCCCGTCGTTCCCCGAATCAAGGGCGTTCGATCAGGACGCCGCCACTTGTTGCGATTGGCGATCGCTCAATTGGTCGATCGTTTGGCGTAACTGAGCGATCGTCTCGTTTTGAGACTGACCCGACGCTTGGATCTCCTCCAGTCCGCCCTGAATCGCTTCGAGTTGTTCGCGGATCTCGTTCGAGCGATCTTGCAGGGGTTGTAGCATCTCCTCGTATAGATTAACCCGACCCCACAGCTGCGCCACTTGCGATCGCTGCTCCAGCCAACTTTGCTCCTGCTGCTCCAGCTCCTCCCGTCGAGTTTGCTGTTGGCTTTCCTGCCGCTCGACCATATCCTGCGCTTGCTGGATATTTTGCTGCATTTGTTCCACTTCGTTTTCCAGCTTTTGTAACTCCTCCTCGCGATCGTCGCGATTGGCTTCCAACTGCTTCAGCGTCGGCCCCAAATCGACCTTATTTTCCTGATTGTTCCCGCCACTGGCACTTCCCAACCGCTGCCACATCACGTTTTGGTGTTGGCTGAGAATTTCTTCGCGCTCTCGCAGGGTGCGCCGCTGGCCCACCAGGGTTTCATTGAGCATTTGGTAGCGATCCTGCTCGTCAGCCAGTTCCGTTTGCAAATTCTCTTGTTCCGAGCCGCTGGCGTTGTCGAGCTTCGCTTGCACCTCCTCAATCGTCTCCTGCTGGAGTTTCAACTCCTCCTCTTGGTCGTTGACGAACTGGAATACCTTATCGAGATCTTGCTGCAACTCTCGAACGACGCGCTGTAACTCCTCAAGCGGCATTTGTTCGAGGCGCTTCACGTCCACCTTTTCGCTAATATTGACGCGATCGGCAGACTGCTCGACCAGTTGAAAAATACTCTGATACAGCTCCTGTCCGGCTTGCAGTTGCGACGATAGGGATTGGGCGTACTCCTGCTTGATTTTCAGCGTCGTCTGCTGCACCGTCAACTCCGATCGCGCCTGTTCCAAAGACGCCTGAGACTCGTACCACTGCTGCCAGCCTTGCTCGATGTCGTTTCCCTGCCGATCCGCGTCCCCTTGCAACTGCTCGGCATTAGCGCGCTCGGTCTCTAACTTCTGCCAGTATTCGTCGAGCAGCGACTGTTGGGCGGCGAGCTTCTCAAACGACAGGTGGAGCTGTTCGCTCGCGGTATCCGTCGAAGCAATGGATTCGCCCAGGCGATCGAGCCACTCTTGAATATTGCGAGCTTGTTCCTCCCCCAAAACCGACGCCTGTTGCAGTTCGTTCTGGCGCTGCTCCAAACTGCTCATCTCATTGCGCAAGTGTTCCCACGCGCCATCGAGTTCTTGGCGGTTGCGTTCGAGTTCCTCGCGCATGCGTTCGGCTTCTTCGCGCGCCGATTCGATTTCCCCCCGTTGCGATTCGAGCTGTTCGGCTTCGTTTTGGATTTGTTCGAGTTCCTCGCGCCGCGCCTCCATTTCCATTTCGCGGCGGTTGAGTTCCTGACTCTGATAGGTCAGCGACTGCTTCCACTGCTCGATTTCTTCTTCTTGGGTTTTAAATCGTTCTTGGAAGCGCGAGAAATTTTGTAAAATGCTGACCAGCGGACGACCCGCCTCTTGAATGCGCTGCACCTGTTTGTTGGCATTCAGTTCCACGAGAACCAGCGCGCCAGCATTCAAATGACTGGCTTCGTCTGCTTGAATCATTTCTTCGCCAGGAGCTTGCACCCAATTTTGCTCGCCACGCTGGCAAGCCAGCAGTTTGAGTTCGGCTTTACCGCCCCCAAAGACGCCGCTTTTTTTCTGGACTTCCGCTAGATACTGCACGCTACTCTTCCTCTTCCTGTTCTAGGCTCGCCTCGGACTAAACCTCTCCCCTGATAGTTTAATCCGCTTCATGGTACTCAAATTAGCCTTTAATCGGCTGTTGCGCTAGCGCGGCGATCGACCTTCGGGAGAATCGATCCAAGGCTCGAACGGTAAGAACGCCCGCCTTCGCGAGAGCGGTTAGGGCAGTTGGCGAATCGTTCTTCCCAGATCGAGGGGGGTCGTCAGCCTGAACCGCCAAGCGTCAGTGAATGAATTTCAGTTAAGTTCATAATAATAATCTAATCGCGTTTTGCGGATCGCTGGGTGACCTGCGTCGGGGAGATCGTTGCGCTCGGTTTCGGGTCAATCTTGACCGAAGCTATCCCAACCTGTTCAGATGAAATTAGGACTCGGGTCGGGGGAGCGGAGGTGGGGGTTGGCGACCCCCCGGTTAGAAAGCGCGCGAGCCATTGTGGAGTCCGCTCGGGCAGTGCGAAGGGACCCTTCGCGAACCGCCCCTACTCAGATTCGGATGAGGAGAGCCTTTTAGCTGCATGCAGGGAAATTTAAATGAAATCGATATCCGCAGCATCCTGCAACTGATCGAATTGGGTCAGCGAACGGGCGAACTGTTTGTCGAGGCGTATAGTTCTCCGTCGGCGACGCTCGATCTTTATCCGCAAGTGACGCGCCCTCGGGACGATCGCGATCGCGCTTGGTTTGTCTTTTTCTTTAACGGTCAGCTCGTCTACGCTGCCGATAACACCGGGAGCAACCTGTCGCGGCTGCGCGATTACCTGCACCGCTACAAGCTCGACGACGCCCTAAGCGATCGCGAATTTCCCGACCTCGTCTCCACCAATGCCCCCGAATACGGTTACCTGTGGGCGCTTTTGGAAAAACACGTCCTCACCCCCGCCCAAGGGCGCAGCATCATCAAAAGCATGTTGCACGAAACCCTCTTCGACCTGCTCGGACTGCATCAGGGCGCATTTATCTTCGAGATGGGATCGGCTCTGGCACCTCAATTGATGACCCTGCCCATCGAGCCGCTGGTCGCCAAAATTATCAAGCAAGTGCAAGAGTGGAAGCAATTTCACCCCCACATCCAATCGCCCAACCAATGTCCGATTGTCTCCGACCCGGAGGCATTGCGCGAAGCCTTACCGGAAAACACCTTTAAAACCGTTACCCGATGGGCAGACGGTCGCACCTCCATCCGACAAATGGCGCGCTATCTCAATCGCGACATTCTCACCGTCGCTCGCGCGATTTACCCCTACGTCCAACAGGGATTGGTGCAACTGTCCCATTGGCATTCCCAACCGGGAAATCCCGCCCAACCGCAATCGTCTGGTGCCAACGCCGTCGCCCAACCCCTGCGCGTCATGTGTATCGACGACGACGTCACCGTCGGCAAAATTGTCGAATCCATGTTGACCGAGCGGGGCTATCGGGTCAGCGCCATTAACAATCCCCTCAAAAGCTTCGGAGTTGCCTTCCAACGCAAGCCTCACCTGATTTTGTGCGACATTGCCATGCCCGAACCCGACGGCTACGAAATTTGCGCCATGCTGCGCCGCTCCACCGCCTTCCGACAAGTTCCGATCGTCATGCTGACGGGCAAAGATGGATTTATCGATCGCGTCAAAGCTCGCATGGTCGGCGCGACCGACTATTTGACCAAACCCTTCGGCGAACAAGAACTCGTGATGCTCGTGGAAAAATATATCGGCGCGAGTCAATCGACCCCCACCAACTCCGAGCCTTCGACGCCCGATTCCAAACCCGGTTCCAAAAAAAAATGAAACCGCGATCCGCCCAATCCGCCCGAGTGGGGACTCCTCAGCGCCCGTCCCGAAGTTGACCCCGCCAATTCCAGAGGCGATCGCCATGCTGCAAGCTACGCATCCCCTAGAAAATGCTACTGTTGAGCTGAGGTTGCCCGCCCGAATCACAAGCGCGCGTCGTCCCCGAGCGATCCTTCGACCGAGGCGATCGGCGATCGCGTTCCCGCAATGCGGATCGTGTCAGTATAAAGTATAGAGTTGAAGGATTGAGGGTCGCTCGCGCATTACCCGTCAACCCCAATTCCGTTCGTACGCGACCGTCGGGTTCTCTCGCGCGCTCCGGCTCAAACGCAAGCAAGCAGCAAGCGTGCAAGTTTATCGCGTCGATTCATGGCAAGATCGCGTGAATGTTGGTCAAGAAGGTGCCGCCATCGGCAGGTAGGAAGTTATGAGTACAGTTCTGGTGGTCGAAGATAGCGTCACGCAGCGCGAAATGATCTCCAACCTCTTGCGAGGGAGTGGATTAACCGTAGCTGAAGCAGGCGACGGCGTCGAAGCATTAGAACACATCCAAGACACTTTACCCGATTTGGTCGTGCTCGATATTGTCATGCCGCGCATGAACGGTTACGAAGTCTGCCGTCGGTTAAAAGCCGATCCCAAAACTCAAAGCGTTCCCGTGGTCATGTGCTCGTCTAAAGGCGAAGAATTCGATCGCTACTGGGGCATGAAACAAGGCGCGGATGCCTACATTGCCAAACCCTTCCAACCCACCGAACTGGTAGGAACCGTCAAACAACTGTTGCGAGGATAGAGGGAAGTGAGATGGTCGGAAATCCAGATTTCTTGACCGGCGGCGGTCCCGATCAAGCCCCCGAATTTCAAGAACTCGAAACCCCCGAAGGCGATTTACACCTGCGGTTCTACGTCCCCTCCGGACACGAATTTGCCCTCCCCGCCACCGGAATTCGCGAGGTTCTCTCCCATTCGCCCGAACGCATTACCCCCATTCCCAACGTCTCCCCCTTGCTCTTGGGCACCCTGAACGTACGCGGGCGGGTAATATGGGTGGCAGACCTGGGTCAGTTTTTAGGAGAAAATGCGCCACTGAACACCGATCGCGCCGAAATTCCGATCGTGGCAGTCGAAGATCAAGACACTATACTAGGGTTAGCGGTTGACGGGATTGGGGAAATGGACTGGCTTGACGTCGATGGTTTGCAAATGGCAACCAACGTACCCGATAGCATGGCACCATTTCTACGGGGCGAGTGGGTCCTCGATGAAGATAACAATCAGTATCTCCGACTGCTCGACCAAGTTGCGATTCTTCGTTCGGCGCGATGGGCGGCATGAGCAGTGGCTGGCGTCGGCGAACCAGACGCGCCCCGCAATGGGTCACTGAGGCACTCGCGCGCGAAGCGCAAACTGGGTAAACCCCATTTTGGGATACGTGCATCGGCTCCGAGGAGACTAAATGGTATCGAAGACAGACTTCGCACAAGAATATCAACGGGCTGAAACAGCCTACATGGAAGGGGAGTACGAAGAAGCCGCCGCCATTGTAGACGGACTCGTCGAAGAATTCCCCGACGACCCGAGCGCTCGCCTGCTCAAAGGTCATATCTATTGTTACGGGCTGCAACAGTTTGAAACCGCTGCCGAACAGTACGAGTCCGTCTTGCAATTAACCGCCGAACCCGATTTCGTCGAGTATGCCAATGGCGGATTGGAATACGTCAACCAGGTTCTCGCCGAGGCGGGAGAAGCCGACGAATTCGAGGGAGAAGACTTTGAAGGGGAAGCCGACTTCGAAGAAGAGGGAGAAACGGCTGCCCTCGACGGGGATGCCTTCTTTGACGATGCCGAAGCCACCGAAGCCTTGCCCGAGATGCCGCAAACGTCTCCTCAAGCCCCAGACGCGGGAGAATCCTTCGACCTCGGGGAAG
>CAYQUF010000059.1:0-4655 GCA_964420595.1 uncultured bacterium | reverse complement strand
AGAATCCTTCGACCTCGGGGAAGGCGAAGATTTTAACTTCGAAGGCGAAGCCCCAGACGCGGGAGAATCCTTCGACCTCGGGGAAGGTGCAGACAGCAGCGACGCTGCATTTGACTTCGAGTCCGATGCCGAAGGTCCATTCCACGAGATGGAAGACGCGCAAGATCGAGACGAGGCAGAAGCCGCCGTGTCTCAAGAGGACAACCCCTTCGACCTGGAGGGGGAAGTCGGTGAAGGCGAGGCAGATACAGGTGGAGCCGAAGCCGGCGACGATGGGGACAACCCCTTTGACGTCAGCCCCGAAGAGTTAAGCGACGACGAAGACTCCGAAAGCTGGGCAGAACTTCCCGGCTTTTTGCCAGATGAAGAAATGCCCGATTTAATCGGCGAAGAAGAAGGCGAAGGGGAAGCCTATTCGCCCTTTAGTGCCGATGCCAACTTAGATGATGTCGAACTGCCGACGCCGTTTACCGAGTTTGAAGACGACCCGGCGGCTGGGGTAGACGATGCCGACCTCGACGATTTCGACGCTGAGGACGCTGCCCCCACTGACGAACCGACCGAACCGTTGCCGCCGCCAGAAGACAATCGCGAGGCTGAAGAAGACGAATTCGCTGCCGGGGACGAGTTTGGCGAAGAAGACTTTGCTGCTGGGGATGAATTCGCTGCCGAGGACGAGTTTGGCGAAGAAGACTCTCAAACCACCAATAGCGGAGCCGAAGCCGAAACCTTCTTGATGGGCGCCGACGAAGACGAGTCCCCGTTTGCAGAAGAACCCCCGGCTTTCGCCGATGAAGACACGCAACAATGGACGCCGGACGAAGAAGAGGGGTTCGAAGACTTTGACGAGTTCGACCAAACGCCTCCGAGTTTCGGGGACGTGCCAACTGGGAACGAAGACGAGCAAACCTTTGTGGCACCGGCAAGTCAAAATGGCTTTAATGCCGGAGACGAATTCGATTTCGACGAGTTCGACGATGCCTTTGGCGAAGACGAAGCAGAAGCCTCGGAGGCTCCGCCGGAAGATTCCGGTCAGCCCAGCAGTGCCGGGTTTTTAGATGAATTCGACGAATTTGACGACCTCGGCAACATTCCCAACTTTGACTTGTCGGGAGAGTCTACCGATTCTCCGAGCATGACCGAAGACTCCGATTTCTTCGAGTCTTCTAGCAGCGGGCTGGCGCCCAGCGATGATGTGAGCATGGACTTCAGCGATGCTACCACCGACGGGTCGGTGATTCGCGATGAAGAATTGTTCAGCATTGCCGGAACGGGCGAGCAAGTCCCGAGCTTTACCCAAGGGGAAGCCGGTGCGGTCGAAGCCTCCGTGAACGTGGAGCAGGGGGCGCTAGCCTTTTTTGAAAATGCCTCGCTGCCGAGCAAGCAGTGGATTGCGGCGTTGGTGACAGCAGTCGTGTCGGCGGCAGCAGTTGCCTTGGTCAGTAACGTGTCGGCGAGCCGACTGGCTCAAAAGGAAAGCTTGGACGTGGAACTGCGCCAGCGATTCGTGCCGCAAATGCAGTGGATGGGGCTGGCAATGGCGGTCACGGCGGGCGTAGCTGGCGGTGCGTCTACCTTGGTGATGGGGCGTATTGGAGCCAAGCAAATCGGGCGATCGATCGATGATTTGCAAGCGCAGTTCGATGCCGTGTCTCAAGGCAATTTGGGCGCGCGCGCCACGGTGTATTCCGAAGACGAATTCGGGCAGATGGCGGCGAAATTCAACCAGATGGCTCGCATCGTGTTTACCACCACCAGCGAAGCCCAACGCAAGGCAGAAGAGCAAGAACAGGCGAAAGAAGACTTGCAGCGTCAGGTGATTCGCTTGCTCGACGACGTGGAAGGCGCGGCTCGCGGCGACTTGACGGTAACCGCCGAGGTGACCGCCGACGTGTTGGGAGCGGTCGCCGACTCGTTTAACTTGACGATTCAAAACCTGCGCGAGATCGTCCAACAGGTGACCCAAGCCGCCCGACAGGTGACCAAAGGAGCCACCGACAGCGAATCGTTTGCCCGCAGCCTCTCCTCCGATGCCTTGCGTCAAGCGGAAGAACTGGCAGCGACGTTGAATTCGGTGCAGGTGATGACCGACTCGATTCAACGGGTGGCTGAAAGTGCCCGCGAAGCCGAAGAAGTGGCGCGCTCTGCCTCGGCGACGGCATTGAAGGGGGGCGAAGCCGTGGAACGGACTGTGGCGGGAATTCTCGAAATTCGCGAGACTGTAGCAGAAACAACGAGAAAAGTCAAGCGTTTGGCAGAATCGTCCCAAGAAATTTCCAAGATTGTCGCCCTAATTTCGACCATTGCCTCGCGCACCAACCTCCTTGCCCTCAATGCTAGTATTGAGGCAGCCCGTGCTGGAGAAGCCGGTCGGGGGTTTGCCATCGTTGCCGATGAGGTGCGCCAGCTTGCCGATCGCTCGGCGAAAGCCTTAAAAGAAATCGAGCAAATCGTGATGCAAATTCAGAGCGAAACCGGCTCGGTGATGACGGCAATGGAAGAAGGGACGCAACAGGTGATCGAGGGAACGAAGCTCGCCGAACAGGCAAAGCGATCGCTCGAAGACATCATTCAAGTGTCCAACCGCATCGACGTGTTGGTGCGATCGATTACCGCCGACACCGTCGAGCAAACCGAAACCTCGCGAGCGGTGGCTCAAGTGATGCAAGCGGTGGAGCTGACCGCCCAAGAGACTTCGCAAGAAGCCCAGCGAGTTTCGGGATCGCTACAAAATCTGGTTGGAGTCGCACGAGACCTGCTGACCTCGGTCGAACGTTTCCGCGTCGAACCCAGCGAATAAGTCGGAGCGCTCCGCGAAAGGCGCGTCTACCGTGCCATGCCAGAAAGGGAGATACCCGTAACGGCACCGCCTACGCCAACCACCGAGGGACACTGCCATGCTGCCGGAACAACAACGAATCCTCCACTACTTTATTGAGGAGGCAAGAGACCACCTCAATACCATCGAACAAGGGTTGCTCGACCTCGAACGCACTGCCGAGGATCCGGAATTGCGATCGGAGGTGTTCCGCGCGGCACATTCGGTGAAAGGCGGGGCGGCGATGTTGGGGATCGGAAGCATTCAAAAGACCGCCCATCGTCTAGAAGATAGTTTCAAGCGGCTCGACGAGCATCCGATCGCGATCGATCGCGATTTAGAGTCCCTATTTTTGCAGGTGTTCGATATCCTGCAAGCCCTGCTCGACCAATTGCAAGAATCGGGTGATTTACCCGAACAGACGGCGGATGAAATTATGGCACAAGGGGAACCCGTTTTCGAACAACTCAACCAACACCTCCAGTCGCTAGAAGCTGAGGCGTCCAAGGCTCAGTCCTCGGGACGGCGATCTGGATTGCCCGAAGAAAGCGCCCTACAGCTGGTCTTTCAAAACGACGTTCCGGCTCAGCTGCGCCAAATGCTGCAAGGACTGAAGCAGGGCGAGAGCGAAGAAAATCGAGAGCATTTACAGCAAATTTGTCGGGAATTGGCACAAGCGGGCGAACAGTTTGACTTGAACGAGTGGGTCGAACTGCTGCACGAGTGCGCCCGGGCGATCGCCCATCCCGAGAATCATTTTTCGACCCTCGCCCCGATTTTGATCCAGGATCTCAAGCAAGCGCGGGATTTGGTGCTAGCCGGTCGCTCGACTGAAATTGCCATCAGCCATCGCCTCCAATCTCTCCTTCCGAGTCCGGCGGAGACCGAAACCGCTGAAGACGATCTCGATCTCGAACAATTGCTCGAAGTGGGCAGCGACGATGGCGAACTCGCCAATCTCGAATCCCACGATGACGAGATCGATCTCGCTCCCGTGGGTGCCGAAGTGGAGGCGCAAGCCGATCGCGACTCGGATCCCTCGCCAACCCATGCCGACTCCTTCTCCCTGGAGGTCGAACCGGAAAATGCCGAACGCGCCGGACCGGAAATGGGTCTAGCCGAACTCAACAGCTTGGCAGATTTATTTGAAGGGGAATTTAGCGATTTAGACGATACTTGGGAAGAAGAAAAAATCGACGACGATCGCCCAGACGAGAGCCGTCAAAAAAATGGCGAGACGTCCGGGAACAACGGCGCGTTGGACGAGTTAGATAGCGACTTTTCCGATTTGCTCTTCGACGAAGATAGCAGCGATCGCGAGGCTTCGAGTTCCGAAGACGAATTCGCCGACTTGTTCGGAGACGAGTTATTAGAATCGGACGAAACGTCCAACGAAGGTGCCGAAACCCCCTCGTCCTCGACCGCCGCTCCCGACGATGCCGATCGCCTGGGAGAATTATTTGCCGGACTGGAGGAGGAAGAACCGCTATTTGCCGAGGCTGACGAATCTGAGGCCACCAATGGCGATCGCGCCAGCGAGTCGAACCAGGAGGCGGACGCGGCTGAAGGCGAATGGACGGGTTGGCTCGAAGAACTCGACGACACCGAAACTGCCGAACCCGAGAGCGACGAGGCGAGTTCGTCTGACTTCGACGACTTACTGGCGATCGGCAACACTGAAGATACGCCCAGTCAAACAACTCCTAGTCTGGATAGCCCCCCCGAAAGCGAAGAAGAATTATCCCTGGAAGGATGGCTTGACGAAACGGAAGTTGCCGCATCCGAAGACGAGGAAGAATTTAATCTCGATTTTGACGCTACTGAGGAGGAGGGGGAC
>CAYQUF010000058.1:0-25240 GCA_964420595.1 uncultured bacterium | reverse complement strand
CCTTCTGCCCAACTCCTGAATTGTCCATCCAAAAGCGGATGGCTTTGTTGCGGATGAATTGAGCCGTTCGGATGGCCTCATCAATGGCACTATATTGAGTGGGTTTCCCTTTAGCTTTAAACTCTAGGACAATCATTGGCGTGGGATAACCTGACGCAAAATAGTATAACATAAAAAGCCGTCCTAGAAGGACGGGGCTTTAGACCCAAGTTTTTCGGTAACCAATTTGGCGTAAGAAATCTTGGCGCTCTCGCACCTCGGCTGCGCCTTCTACGCCCTGGGGCGAAAATCCATCGATAACGCCGAGAATGCCCCGCCCCTGTTGGGTTTCGGCGAGAATGACTTCGACGGGATTTGCCGTGGCGCAGTAAATCCGACACACCTCCGGGCATTGTTTGACGGCATTGAGCACGTTAATCGGGAAAGCATTGCGCAGCACGATAATGAAGG
The DNA here is from genome assembly GCA_964420595.1 of uncultured bacterium. Classification (GTDB taxonomy): domain Bacteria; phylum Cyanobacteriota; class Cyanobacteriia; order Cyanobacteriales; family Geitlerinemataceae; genus CAYQUF01. The sequence continues at coordinate 24,790 of CAYQUF010000058.1, read as the reverse complement.
AATGTCCCGCCGCGATCGCCTCGGCATTTTTCACCGCCACACCTTGCAGGGTGTCGTCGTTCCCGGAGGTGCGAATCAAACACGGACCGGACGCCTCGCAGAATGCCAGTCCGAACTGCACTTGTCCCGAACTGCCCACCAGAATTTCGTGTAAGTCCTCGACCGTCTTGATGAAGTGCGACTGACCGAGAATGATGTTGCCCCCTTCGGGAATATCGAGCGGGACGGATTTGAATTCCATGGAGATGACCTCGCAGCGATCTTCGACGAACCGTCGGTTTCTGGGTTGGAGGGGCAGAGATGCCCTCCTTCTGTTAATTTTCGCAGGTACGGGCGCGTAAATTGCCCCTAAACCGATAACTTCACCAGCGCATCTTGAATCGGGGGCGGAAGGCGTCGCAAAATTTTACCCCGATCGCGATCCACCGCCACCAGCACCACGCGGGCGGTGAAATAGAGACGCTGGCGATCGCTCGAGACAATTTGGTACGTCCAATTCAACCGTACCCCGGTCATCTCTTCCATGCGCGTGCGAATCGTCGCCGTCTCCCCCATGCGCATTGCCTGATGGTAGCGCGCGGATAGCTCCACCACGGGTAAATCGCACCCCAACGCCACCAAATCGGCAAAATCGATCCCGATCGAGCGCAAGCACTCGACCCGCGCTTCCTCCATCCAGGTGATATACGTGCCGTGCCAAACGACCCCCGCATAGTCCGTGTGATGGGGATGCGCCCGCACCGGGTACTCGAACCAATTGGTATCGGTCGTTGCCGAGAAATTCTCAATCGCCCCAGTCGGCTGCAATTGTGGTTGGTCGGGTTGTTGGTTCATGTTACAAAACGTCCCAAAACGCTACATTTCTCAAAACTATCGGTCAGCAATCGCACTTATGCTTGATCCTAAAAGGCTCCCAGGGTCTACTTTCTCACTCCCTTCACCTGGAATGTTACGATCGCATCGCAATTTCGCGCAGAAATTGAGCTGACAGATCGGAGCCCCAGAGCTGTTGTCCATCGCGAGATAAACCGAGATAAATCTATGATCGAAAAAATTCTAGTGGCCGTCGCCGGACGGGGACTGTGCGAAGAGATGGTAAATATGTTGCTCGAAATTCCCTCGATCCAGAGGGCGTCGATTACCGTCTTGCACGTCGTCCCGCCTCAAATCGGAGCCGACAACATGGCTGAGAAATTGGAAGAAGGGGGAAAAATCCTCGCCCAAGCCGTGCAGTCGATTAACCTCGATGCGAGCAAACTCAATCCCAGACTCAAACAAGGCGATCCGAAAACCATCGTGTGCGAAGTCGCCGACGAAGAAGACGCCGATCTGATTATCATGGGCTCGCGCGCCTTGGGACGCTTGCAAGCCATTTTAGAAAATTCGGTCAGCCAATACGTGTTTCAACTGACCGATCGCCCGATGCTGTTGGTGAAGGACGACGTTTACGTCAAGCGGGTCTACCGCGTCATGGTGGCGATGAATAAATCCCAAGCCGCACAGCAATGCTTGAAGTTCGCGCTGTTCCTCCTGCGCGACATTCAGGGCGGAGAACTCGTTCTCGTCCACGTCAACCCCGACGATCCCAATCAAAGACCCGAGGAAGACCCGATCTTGGCAGAAGCCCTCAAAGAGGCGAAAAAAGCCGGAGTCAGCGCCCGCTGCATCACCGAAACGGGGAACGCTGGCGAAGAAATCTGTCGGACTGCCGACGATTTGAGCGTCGATCTGCTGATGTTGGGATCGCCCGATCGCCGTCCGTCGATTGCCAAAACCCTTCCCGACCTGGATCGGCTCTTAGGGGGGTCGCTCTCGGATTACGTCCGCGTTTACGCCAACTGTCCGGTCCTCCTGACGCGAATGGTCGATCGCTAGCCCGACGCGGTTAAACCCATAAAAATTGGTGCCGGGGCATATAGCCTGACGGCACCGATATCATCAATCGAGTTGGATCTCGATCGCGCCAATCCTAGGAGTCGTTTTGGTTTCCTTGTCGGCTACTGGTTTGGATATACAGAATCAATAGGAAAACAGTGGGCACCAACACGAATAAAATGCTGGCAACAAACCCTAATTGATTAACTTCCATTTAACCCAGCCTCTTGCTTGTCTCAAAACTCAGTACTCTTAGAGTATCACGGCTTGGTTTTTACGCTGACCGATCCGTTGACTTGGGTTTGACAGGAGAGGCGATAGCTATCGGGCTTCTTTTTGAGCTTCTGCTTTTCCGCTTCGGTGCGGGGCGAGAGGTTTTCCATCCCCTCGACCACTTCGACAATACAGGTCCCGCATTGACCGCATCCCCCGCAATTGGTCATTTTGCCCCAAAGCTTGTAGAGATCGATGCCGTTTTCGAGGGCTTTAAGTCTCAGGTTAGCGCCATCGGCAGCGACAACCTCCTTGTTTTCGTTCGTAAAGTTGATATTAGCCATGTGCCGTTCCCCTTGCTGATTTGCTCTGGCGCGAACCGCGCGCCAAGACTCCCAACTCGCGGTCGGGATCGCGTTGGTCGATCGAGTTCGAATCAAAATTGGCGATCGAACCCGACTTCTCCATTGATGTTACCAAACTTAATAATTTTCCCCTAACTTCGATCCCGGATTGCCCTTAGCGTCCGCTCAGATCGAACGTCTCGGCGGGGGGCAAATTGGACACCACTCGTTGCAGCGTTGCCAAGGCTCGGTTGTACCCGATAATTGCTTGCAATCGATTTCCTTCGGCGCTAGTTAAGTCCGTTTCTGCCTGAATCACGTCCGTTTGCGTCCCCACGCCCGCTTGAAAGCGCAATCGCGCCAGTCGCAAGCTTTCGCGTGCCTGAGCCAACGCCACGGTCGTGGTTTGGATATTTTCCAAATTAGTTTGCAAGTCCGAATACGCCTGTTCGACTTGGAAGCGGACTTGGTCGCGCAATTGGGCAAAGCGGGTTTCTGCCTGTTCGATATTGGTTTCCTGTTGGTCCGCCCGGGCGCGAGCCGCACCGCCATCGTAGAAGTTCCAGCGAAATTGCAATCCGATGGTATTGCCGTCGGCAAATCCCAAATCGTCGTCGGATTGATTGAGAACATTGTAGTTGGCAAAGGCACTGACTTGCGGGCGCACTGCCGACAGTGCCACCCGTCGTTGCTGTTCGCTAATTTCGCGCTGCACCAACTGCTGTTCTAGCTCGGCTCGATGTTTGAACGCGCGAATGATGCTTTCTTCTAGGGTTAAATCCCAAAACCCCGAAATCTCCACCGGGTCGGCAGCCCCGAGATTCACCGTTTGGGCAACGCTGAGCAATTGAGCGAGCTGGCGGCGAGCAATGCGCAAATCCCCCAATCGCTGCGTCAGGACTTGTTCTTCATCGGCGAGTTGCACCTGCGATCGCAGCACGTCGAAGCGGGTCCCCACCCCGGCACGTTCTAAGGCTTGCGCGTCTTTCAAACTCTGTTGGGCATTGTCTACCGCTGCCCGAGCGATGCGCACCTGCTCGTTGGCTTCTTGCAAATCGTAATAGGCGTTGGTGACATCGAGGCGAATTTGCTCGGCAATGCGCTCGAGTTCTAATTCCGAAAAGCGCACCTGTCGCTTGGCGGCGCGAACTTGACCGTCGCGGCGACCCGACGTAAAAATGTCGTACGTCAGCTCCAGGGTGGCATCGAGGGTGGTGGTGGTGGTGTCGGGTTGCAGGTCTCGTTGAAAGTCTCGGATGCCGAGTTCTTCTTGCCGCTCGATCGACAGTTCCGAACTCGCCGAATCGGTGCGCGTCAGGTTCGATTGCAAGCTGAGATCGGGCAAGTAGTCCGCCCGAGCTTCGCGCAAGGATTGTTGTGCCTGTTGCAAATCCAACTGCGCCCGTTGCAGCTCTCGGTTGTTTTGCCGCGCCAGTTCTAAGGCTTGTTCTAAGGTAATCGGTTGCGTGCCGACAATCTCGACTTCCTCGGGTTGGGTGGGAAATTGGAGGGGGTTGGGACTGGGATTGAGATAGTCCGGGGGGGGGTCTTCCGGTCGGTCTTCGAGATCGAGGGGAGGAATGCCTTCGGCATCCTCGGGGGGTTCGATCGCGTCGCCGGGAATCGGATCGACGGCGTCGGGAGTTGCTTGTCCGACTTGCTGAGTCAGGGGCAGCGACTCGGTTTCGATCGCGTCTGGGGAGGGAATGTCCAAGTCTAACTGGAGCGGGTCGCCCTCTAGGGGGCGAAGTTGGGGTTGAGCGAGGGGAGGAACTTCTGGAGAAGCCCATGTCTGCCCGTCATTCAAGGCGATCGCCACACTCACACCTGTCGCCAAGAGATATCGCAATTTTGGCATAAGTTTATTACTCGGTCTGCGCGTCTTTAGACCTGTGCTAGTTCGAGGGACTGTAGGGGCACTTCGCGAAGCCCCCTACCGCATGACACAATCGCATCGATCGCGCGAGTTAGCCGATCGCTAGCGACTGTCAATGACCATAGAGCCATAGAGCATACTAACTCTAGCGTCGGGGCAGTTCAACTCCCAATTCTTTCAGCCCCACCGTCGCACCCCATAGCAAATCCCGCGATCGCGCCGATTGTGGCTTCGGGGTCGAATCCGAGTCGGCGAACTCGCCAGGGCTTTCCTTCGGTTAGTTATGCCAGGACGAGGGCAAGTCTGTCCGGACATTCGGGCAATGGATTCGAGCGATCGGCTGCGGTAAGTGTGAGACAATCGGATGCACGGGCGCATCGGCTCGGGTTAGAATTTGGGCTTGAGGTAAACCATTGCCTGACGCCAAACTAAAATGGGTTGGTCGTACTGATCGAGCAGGCACACGCACTGAGCGTCTTGCCAATAAACCTTCCCGACGAGCAAATCGTCGGTCGTCAGTTTTAGCTCGACTTCGGTTTTATCGTGGATGTAGGTTTGAACCTGACGGATACTGGGGAGATTCGTATCGAACTCGTTAGCCATAAGTCGGTCCTCGCGATCGCAGACTCATTCAGAAATTTTGGTTCGTATTTAGCTTACAGGTCGATTGAGGCGGTATAACACCCATGGGAATTTCATTTGCAAAGTACCACGGACTGGGCAACGATTTTATCCTAATTGACAATCGCCAACAGTCCGAGCCGAGTTTGAGTCCGCAAGCGGCGGTCGAATTGTGCGATCGCCACTTTGGCGTCGGTGCCGATGGCGTCATTTTTGCCCTGAATGCGACCGATGGCTGCGATTATGCCATGCGCATTTTTAACTCCGACGGCTCCGAACCGGAGATGTGCGGCAACGGTATCCGCTGTCTGGCACGGTTTTTAGACGATATCGGGGCAGAGCGTCCCCTGGGCGATCGCTATCGGATTCACACCCTGGCTGGGGTCATGACCCCGCAACTGCAAGCCGACGGTTGGGTTAAAGTCGATATGGGTCAGCCCCGACTGCTAGCCGGAGAAATCCCGACGACGCTGGTGGAGGCGAACCAAAAGGCGATCGACGTGCCGATCGAGGTGGACGGCACCTCCTGGTCGGTGACCTGCGTTAGCATGGGCAATCCCCACTGCATTACCTTTGTCGATCGCGCCGATGAAGTTCCCCTGGCAGCGATCGGACCGAAATTCGAGCGCCACCCTGCCTTTCCCAAACGCACAAATACCGAGTTTGTCGAGATCCTGGGATCTGACTCCGTAAAAATGCGGGTGTGGGAGCGCGGAGCGGGTGCTACGCTGGCTTGTGGGACTGGAGCCTGTGCCATATTAGTGGCTGGCGTCCTCACGGGGCGGTGTCGCCGACGAACTCGCGTCGAACTGCCCGGTGGTGGATTGGACATTGAATGGTCTGAATCTGACGGACGGCTTTATATGAGCGGTCCAGCCGAACGCGCGTTTGAGGGTCGTTTGTAATGTCAGAACGGGCGATCGCGCGCAAACCCAACCGACGTAGAGGATTTTGAATGAGTGGAGGCATTTATCTAATTCAGGACGACGAGCAGCTTGTCGAAATGGTAGAACAAGCCTACGATTCTGAAGAACAGCTTCAAGAGCTACTCGAGGCGTATCCCAATCTCTTGGCGGGCGATCGCATCGATGCGTCCGTACCCCGTCAGTGGCTGCTCGTCGAGCGGGAAACGCCGCTGCCCCCCGAAGAAGATAGTGGCGGTCGGTGGGCGATCGAACGCCTGTTTATCGACCAAAATGCCACGCCGACGCTCGTAGACGTCAAACGCGGGAACGACCATCGCCTGCGGCGGGAATTTGTGGGGCAGATGCTCGAATATGCCGCTAATGCGGGAGTTTACTGGCCGATCGAATCGATTATCGCCCAGTTTGAAGCCAACTGCCGCGATCGCGGTCGGGATCCCGAACAGGTGTTCGAATCGTTTCTCGGCTCGGATGCCGACGAAGAGTTATTTTGGCAAAAGGTAAAAACCAACCTGCAAGCGGGGAAAGTGCGTTTGGTGTTTGTCGGCGATCGCATTCCGTCGGAATTGCGCCAGGTGGTCGAATTTCTCAACGAGCAAATGGATCCGGCAGAAGTGCTGGCGGTGGAACTGAAGCAATACGCCAGCGAGGAAGAAGGCTTGCGAACCCTCGTCCCTCGCGTCATCGGTCAAACGGTGGAAGCGAAGCTGAAAAAATCCAGTTCGACGCGGGAGCGACGCCGGTGGGACGAAGTCTCGTTTTTCCAAGAATTCCGCATTCGACGCGGCGAGGACGAGGCGAATATGGCGCGTCGCATCTACGAGTGGGCGCAATCGCAACCCAGCGTGGAGGTGCAGTGGGGTACGGGCGAAACTTACGGCGGATTCGTGACCAAACTGAAACAAAAGGGTAAAAAATCTCACGAACTGTTCCGCGTGGGAATTTGGGGTGGTTTGGAAATTTCGTCGCAAAGTTATGCCGACCGGACGCCGTTCGATCTGCCCGAAGAATGGGCGAAGTTACGCGCTCAGTTCAGTTCCATCGGTCTGGCACTCCCGGTGGAGCGCACCGAAACGCGATTTCCCTATCTGCGGCTTTCGACGTTGCAGGATGAGTTTTCGCTCAACCAAGTTCTAGAAACGTTTAATTGGGTCGTGCAAGAGATTCAAGAGGAATCAGAATAAGTTTTTGCTGGGGCATTTAACCCCAGCGCTAGCTTAAATTATTGAATCTCCTCCATTTTTGCGTCGAGATCGTTGTTTTGCAGTAACTCGAGTAACTGCATTGCCCGCGATCGCTCTCGAAATGCCCCCGCTTGCATCACCACGCGACCGTTGAGCCGGGTGCGGAAGGAACCGGGAACGAGCGATCGCACCTTGGACTGTTCGCGACCGCTGTCGGTATTGACGATCACCCGATAGCGCAATCCCAACGCCTCGGCGCGATCGGGCGGTGGCGGCGGCCCTTCGCCCCGATTCGGATCTAGGGTCACCGTCGGCAAACTGCCCCCATTGCCCACGGGAATGTTGGAATCGGGAACGGGTAGCGAGCCGAGATTGGGAACCCGCTCGGTGACGGACGAGGGTTGGCGGTTGTCAGGCTCCCTCGAACGAATGGGTTGCGGCGGGGGCGAGGACGAAGCAAACGAGCGTTGGGGCGGCGGGGGCGACAGATTGCCCCTAGAATTCGATGCCTCCTGGTTGGATTCGGGGGGCGGGACGGGAATTTCGATCGCCTCGTTGTCTTGGCTCGATTGCTGGCGCTGAGAACGCCCTTGGGGTTGGGACGGTCGTCGCAACAGTGCCGCGCGATCGAGGGGTTCCCGCCGCCGAGCCACGGGAGCATTTTCCGGATCCACCTTTCCCGCTAAATCGACTCGACCTTCAATGCGATCGCGCGAGAGTTGATTCCCGAATGCCGGAATAATTTGCTGCGACACGGCATTGTGCAAGTCGTAGCGACCGTTGGCGCGAATCGTATTGTTTCCCGGTTCGGACGCCGTACCCAAATCCGGGAGCGCCTCGCCAATCGCCACTACCCCATCCCGCTCGTTCCACTGGATGCGGTTGTCGCGCAAAATCGGGCGTCCGCTGCCTTGTACCACCACCCCATCCTTGTTGCGGCGAATCTCGTTATCGATCAGCACCGGAGCGGCTTCCCCCGCCACGTTGACGCCAAATCCCGTCCGCTCGAACGTATTCCCTTGCACCTGCGCCGTAGACGTGCCGAAAATGCTCAACCCGCTCGCGCCATTGCGAGTAAAGTAATTGTCGCGAATGTCCGGCTGGCTGTTGCCGTTAACCGAGATCCCGTCGTGCTGGTTTCCGGCAAAGGTATTTTTCGCCACCACCGGCGCGCTCGATTCGACCCACAACCCATACCCGCGCGGATTGGGATTGGTCACCGTCACCCCCGTCAGTCCTGCCCCATCGGCGGCGAGAATGGCGATGTTTTGCCGAGTTGCCGTGGGACTGAGATAGGAACCGCCCCCGCGAATAATCGTATCTTGTCCGCGATTGTCGGGATTCCCTTGAATCGTGACGTTGGGGACGAGTTCGAGGGGAAATGTTTCGCCCGTTTGGGTGCTGTAGGTTCCCGGAGCCAGTACAATAACGATGTTCGACCCCGCCATTCCCAAAGCGTGGGTAATGGTTTTGTAAGGCGCGCGATCGCTCCCGTCCCCGCTGCGGTCGTTCCCGATATTGGGATTGACGTGCAGTACGCTCACTTCTCGGTCGGCTTGAGCGAGCGTAACGGGATCCGGCTCGGGGGGAACGGTGGCGATCGCCCGATCGCCGGTCAAACCGAGACAGGCGACGACAGTGGCACTCAATCCCGCTAAAATCAGTAGCGAACGGGACGGGCGAAGGTTGGGTTGAGGATTTGTCCAACTCACGGCGATTCTCCAAACGTACGGTCTCGGTAAATGCCTGATGGTTCGAGGGTGGCAGAGGCGATCGCCCCGGTTGCCAAACAACACTCAGCCCGGATTTGGGAGCGAATGCTGCTCGATTTTAACGTAACGGTTGGCTCGCAAGGGTGGCAACTGTCAGCGATTGAATGGGTCGCAGGGGAGCGATCGCCCGCAAGCGCCAGCCCCGCAACCCACCCGCACCGCCTGATTCGCCGATTCCCGTTGTTTTGCCACCGTAGCAAGAGTCCAAAAATTAAGATTTCGACGTATTAGAGGGAATTTCTATGGGGGAGCAAAATCGCCAGGGTGGATTTGCACCGCCCGCTATCTGCCGTATTTTAGATGCTAATTTAGATCGCGCGCGAGAAGGTTTGCGAATTGTTGAGGAATGGTGTCGCTTCGGACTCGATCGCGCCCAGTTGGCGCAAGAGTGTAAAGAAATGCGACAAGAACTGGCAAGCTGGCACTCCAGCGACTTGCGCGCGGCTCGCGATACCCCCGGCGATGTCGGCACGGATCTGACCCACCCGCAAGAGCGCCACCGCGAAAGCCTCGAACAGGTCTTGCAAGCCAACCTCTGTCGCGTCGAAGAAGCCCTGCGCGTCCTCGAAGAATACGGCAAGCTCTACGATCCCGACTTGGGAGCGGCGTGCAAGCAGATGCGCTATCGGGTCTATACCCTCGAAAGCCAGTTACTCGCCCACCAACGCTATCAAAAGTTACTCCAATCGCGGCTGTATTTGGTCACCTCCCCCAACGATCGCCTCGATCGCATTGTAGAAGCCGCCCTGCAAGGGGGATTGACCCTAGTGCAGTATCGCGATAAAGACGCCGACGATATCGATCGCCTCGAACGCGCCCGCGCTTTGCGACAGTTGTGCCACCGCTACGGCGCGTTATTTTTAATCAACGATCGCGTCGATTTAGCCCTCGCCGTCGATGCCGATGGCGTGCATTTGGGACAGCAAGACCTGCCCGTTGCCCTGGCGCGCCAGTTACTCGGTCCCCAACGCATTATCGGGCGGTCTACGACGAATCCGGAAGAAATGCTGCGGGCGATCGACGAGGGAGCCGACTATATCGGCGTCGGACCGGTGTACGAAACTCCCACCAAAGTGGGCAAATCGGCGGCTGGCTTGAGCTACGTGCGCTATGCGGCGGAACGCTCCCCCATTCCCTGGTTCGCGATCGGGGGAATTAACATGAATAATGTGAATGAAGTCCTCGCTGCCGGTGCCGAGCGAATTGCCGTGGTGCGGGCGGTGATGCAAGCCGAACAACCCACCCTGGTCACCCAATACTTCCTCTCGCAACTGGCACGGGTGCAAACCCTGCGAGCCCTCGAAAGTGCCGATCGCCAGTAGAATTTCTACCTTGCCTCATGTCCGCTCAAATTCACGTCCAAGTCAACGGCGAATCCCAAACCTGTCCCGAATCGGTCAGCGTGCCCCAATTGCTCCAACAGTTGGGCTATAACCCGCGTATGGTCGCCGTCGAGTACAATGGCGAAATCCTCCACCGCCAGTATTGGGAGCAAACCCAGGTGCAAGCGGGCGATCGCCTCGAGATTGTTACCATCGTCGGCGGCGGCTCGCAGTACGGGTTTCTTCCCCCCGACGGGTGTGGGGCAAAAGCGTTAAAAACGATACCTTAGTATGTAAAGAGTCTTAAAAAACCCTTGACAAAATCCAATCAATTTTTGCGGTTGGCGCGGCATTCCTCCCGCCCTTCCCAATCGACCGACATCTTTACTTTGAGTTCAATGCAATTTCGTCCTATGGGTCGCAATATCCTATCTTCCATGAAATCCCTTTTAAAACCGCTCGTGGCGATCGCCTTGGTCGTCGCCCTCGTTTTCAGCCAAGCCGATAGCGCCCTCGCCGCGCGCAGTGGCGGACGCATTGGTGGCGGTTCGTTTCGAGCCCCCCGGTCGTTCTCGCCGCCGAGTCGCAACTACAATCCCCCGCGCGGTGGCGGATACGGCGGTGGTTTCGGCTTCCCGTTCCTGATTCCGTTCTTTGGCGGCGGCGGCTTTGGCGGCTTGTTCGGCATCTTTATCATCATCGCCCTGGCAAACTTCCTGCTCAATAGCTTCCGCAACGCCAGCGAAGAACGCCAAGAACAGGAATCGACCAATCCCACGGTTTCCATCTCTCGGCTTCGCGTCGGACTGCTCGCCGAGGCACGCGGGTTGCAAAAAGAACTCGAAGACCTCGGTCGCCGCGCCGATACGGGATCGGCTCAAGGTCGCGCGCGGGTGCTGCAAGAATCGACCTTAGCCCTGCTGCGCCACCCGGAATACTGGGTTTACGCCGGAACCGACTCCGAACAGTCGCGGCTCAACAACGCCGAGTCGCAGTTCAACCAGTGGTCGCTCGCCGAACGCAGCAAGTTTAGCGAGGAAACCTTCTCCAACTACAATAGCCAAGTTCAAAGTCGCGATCGCGCCGAATCCGGCGACCCATCTGGGGAACTGGCAAAATCCGACCCCGGCGAGTACATCGTCGTGACCATCGTGGCGGCGGCGGAAGGGCGGATGCAATTGCCCAAGGTCAACAGTAGCGAAGACCTGCGCCAAGCATTGCGTCAGCTCGGCGGTATCGGTAGCGAGCAACTGTTCGCCGTCGAAGTGCTGTGGACGCCCCAAGCCGAAGGCGATACCCTCACCTCTGACGATTTGGTGGCGGGATATCCCGATTTGACGTTGATCTAGGCGATCGCGCTACGATCGGCTCACAGGTAATCCACGACCCGGTTCCTCAAAGGGATCGGGTTTTTATTCTGCCGGCAAATCCGCCGTCGTTTGCCAATACTGACACGCCGCTTGCGCCAGCGTAATTACCCCCGTGACAATCGCCGACTCGTCGATCTCGAATTCGGGATGGTGGAGCGGGTAGTTGGGTTTGTCGGGATGTCCGACGCCGAGGCGGAACATCATTCCCGGCGCGCGATCGAGATATACTGAAAAATCTTCAGCCCCCAACGAGGGTTCGTCCAAAATTTCCACCGCCTCGTTTCCCCACGCCTGGCGTACCGAGTTTTCCACCAGTTGCGTCAGGAGGGGATGGTTTTGCACCGACGGAACCCCCCGTCGATAGTCCATTTCGTAGCGCGCGCCGTACATCTGACAGACCCGAGCGACGATATTCTCGATCCACTTGGGCAGTTCGGCGTGGGTTTCGGGATGGAGCGATCGCACCGTTCCCAATAATTCCACCTTATCGGCAATCACGTTGGGCGCGCGTCCCCCCTTAATTTGCCCGACGGTCAGAACCATCGGACGCAGGGGATTGTGGGTGCGACTAATCGCCTGTTGCAGCGTGGTAATGACTTGAGAGGCGATCCAAATCGCGTCGATGGCTTGGTGGGGACGCGCCCCATGTCCCGATTCGCCGATAATGGTAATCTCTAAATCGTCGGCGGCGGCGGTCAGCGCTCCGTAGCGAATGCCAACGGCGCCGGCGCGAATGCTGGGAAACACGTGCAATCCCAGAATCGCACTGACCTCTTCCATGGCACCATCTTGCACCATCCACCCCGCACCTTTGGCAATTTCTTCGGCGGGTTGAAACAGAAATCGCACCGAACCGGACAAGTGTTCGCTCATCTGCGACAGCACCATCGCCACGCCCAACCCGACGGTGGCATGAACGTCGTGACCGCAAGCGTGCATGACCCCCGGATGGCGCGAGGCGTAGCTTAAATTCGTCTGTTCGGCGATGGGGAGGGCGTCCATATCGGTGCGAATTGCCAGTCGCCGACGGTCGGTTCCCTGACCTTCGAGGTCGCCAATCACCCCAGTTCGACCCACGCCTTCGCGCACGCGGATGCCGCAAGAGGAGAGAACCCCGGCGATGTAAGCAGCGGTTTGATATTCCTGAGCGCTGAGTTCGGGATGGGTGTGAATGTGACGGCGGATTTCGATCAGGCGGGGAGCGAGGTTGTTGGCGAGTTGTTTGATTCGATCGAGCATTCTCGAAAGCAGTTAGCGGTGGATTGTTTTTTTTATTGTAGGGGGAAGCGGCAAACCCGTGGGTCGCGCGCCAACTGCAATTCGAGCCAACCTCGGACTCGACACGCGAAATCGATAATTCGTATAATTTCGGGAAATATCCTTTATTGCCAATAAAAATGCGAGCGATTGAGGAAGTCGCCCGTTCTCGCCCTCCTCTGTCCGCCTTGGGATTTGGCGATACCCCGTCCCCACCCCTTTGTCATTCGTTCAATCGCACTTTATGTCCTCTCCCTCTCTCCTCGATGCCGTCACTCAAGTCGCCACTGCGTTCGATCGCGATTTTTCTGCCGAGACAGGTCCCGATACGTTTCGCGCGTGTCACGATCGCGAGGGCATTTTTTTAGATGTTTCTACCAATTGCGCCGACCTTCTCGGTTACCGAGCTGAAGAGTTAATCGGACGCTCGGCATACGATTGGTTTCATCCGGAAGATTTAACTAAAATTCAAGTTTCCCATACTACGGTTCTCGATCGGGCAACGAGCTATACGGTTACCTATCGCTTCCGCCACAAACAGGGGCATTACGTGTGTTTGTCTACGACGTCTCGGACGGTATGGATTGACGATCGCGCTCGAGTGGCGGGAATTTTATCGGAATCGCGATTGAGCGATCGCTGCGATACGATGCAATGGCACGTCCAAAATGCTAGAGCGTTGGTGAACGAATCGCTGTTGAGTCAAATTATTAACAGTTTAAACGACCCGGTGTTTGTGAAAGACGAGCAACATCGCTGGGTGTATTTTAACGACGCCTTTTGTCGTTTTCTCGGGCGAGAGCGATCGGAATTACTGGGAAAATCGGATTACGATTTGTTGCCGCGCGCCGAAGCCGATCGCTTTTGTGCAGTGGACGATCGCGTGTTTGCCACCGGACTCAATGACGAGACAGAAGAAACAATTGCAGATGCGACGGGAAACGTTCGGACTTTACTAACTAAAAAAGCCTTAATGCAAGTACCAGAAGGCAAATTTTTGGTTGCCATTATTCGCGATATTAGCGATCGCGTCGAACGAGAACAAAAGTTAACCGAAACTCGCGATCGCTTGCGGGTCGCTCTCGAAGCCACGCAAACGGGATTGTGGGAGTGGGATATTAATGCAGATCGATTTTCGGGAAATACTCAAATTCAAGCCTTACTCGGCGTGCCCTCACACCACCAAACCCTAGATCTGTGGCAATCTCGAATTCATCCAGAAGATTTACCCGAATTTCGCACCTCGATTCAATCGCATTTAACGGAGTCGGTACACCCGTGTCGGGTTGAATATCGCTTGCAAACTCAATCGGGAGAATGGCGGTGGTTTTCCGATACCAATCGCGCGATCGTCGATATTGACGGTCAACCGGTGCGAATTGTCGGCATTGCCACCGATATCACCGATCGCAAACAAGCGGAAGCCGAACTCGTCCAAAGCGAGGCACAAATTCGAGCGCTCTTTGAAGCCATCCCCGATCTTATTTTTCACATTAGTCATGATGGCATTTATCTGGATGTTAAGCTATCGGTTGATGTCGAAACCTTATTGTCGCCCGATGCATTTTTAGGCAAGCATATTACCGAAACCTTACCTGACAAGGTTGCAAATGCTATTTTAGCTGCCATCGATCGCACCTTAAAGACCCGCACGACCCAATTTTTAGAATACGATCTGCCCTTCGGCGACGAAATTCGCAGTTACGAAGCTCGAATGGTGGCGCTCAACGAGGATGAAGTGTTGGCGCTGGTTCAGGATATTAGCCAACGCAAACAAGCCGAACAAACCCGACAGTTTCAAGCGCAAATTATCGATCGCATTCACGATGCCATTGTGGCAACGGATTTGCACGGCAAAATTACGTATTGGAATCGCGGCGCGCAGCGAATGTTTGGCATCTTGAAATCCGAGGCGATCGGGCGATCGATTGATTTTAGTTATGCCAGCGATCGCTCTGATTTTTTACAACAATACATTATGGAACCGTTGCTCGAAAAAGGCAGCCACGAACTCGAAGTTCTCCTACAACGGCAATCGGGAGAAACCTTTGACGGATTCTTATCTTTATCCCTATTTTACGATAACCAAGGGGAGGCAACCGGCGCGATCGGATACATCATGGATATCAGCGATCGCAAACAAGCCGAACGCCAATTGCGCGAGAGCGAAAAACGCTATCAACTCCTCTCGGAAGCCTCTCCGATTGGCGTTTACTATACCGACGTGCGCGGCGATTGTCGCTACGTGAATCGAGCGTGGTTAGAAATTGCTGGAATGAGCTTAGAACAGACCTTCGGTCAAGGGTGGAGTCGCGCGTTGCATCCGGAAGACCGGGAGTCAATTTTTGCCGAGTGGTATCGTACCGCCGCACGGGGACAACCCTTTCGCACCGAATGTCGTTTTAAGCGTCCCGACGATTTAGATGTGTGGGTCATCAGTCAAGCTATCCCGGCGATGAATGAGGAGGGAGAAATTGAAGGATACGTCGGTACGATTACCGATATTAGCGATCGCAAACACGCCGAAGAACGGGTACGAGAATTGCTGCTGCGCGCTCGATTGCTCAATGAAATCGAAGCAGAAATTCGCCGCTCGCTCAATCTCGACACGGTGGTTCAAACCACGGTCAGCGCCCTCGCCATTCAGTTAAATTTGGATTTGTGTTTATTTGCCCGATATCGCTCCGACCTCGACTGTCCGGTGTGGGAAGCCACTCACGAATACAAAACGTCCCAGATGCCGAGTTGTTTGGGCAATTATGAAAACGAGTGGTTTCCGATGCTATTCGATACATTTTTATCGGGCAATCTCTATCGAGTCGATTCGCGCGATCGCTGTACCGATCCTGCGTTTGCAGAGTTTCTAGAACGGATTGGCGTTACCGCTTATCTCGGCGTTCCAGTTCAAGCTCAAGACCGCGATATTGTCGGCGTGTTGGTCATGGCGCGCCGCCATACCGATCGCCCTTGGGATGACGGAGAAATCGAACTGTTGCAACAGGTTTCCGTTCCCGTTGCGATCGCGATCGACCAAGCCGAACTCTACCACGCTGCAACTAGCAAAACTCAAGAATTAGAACGCGCCTACAGCGATTTACAAAAAGCGCAAACTCGACTGATTCAGGTTGAAAAAATGTCGTCGATCGGGCAATTGGTGGCTGGCGTTGCTCACGAAATCAACAACCCCATTAGTTTTATTTACGGCAACCTACAGTATGCCACTGACTATGCCCGAGATATCCTTGAATTAATTGGTTTGTATCGCAAGCACTACCCCGATCCGCATCCCGAAATTGACGAATTTAGCGATCGCATCGAATTGGATTATCTAACCGAAGACTTCACTCAATTACTCCAATCGATGAAGACGGGAGCAACCCGCATTCGAGATATCATTCAATCGCTGCGAACCTTTTCTCGCCTCGACGAAGCCGAGTTTAAAGAGATCGACCTACACGACAATCTCGAAAGTACCTTGGTCATCTTGCAAAATCGCTTGAGCGGTCGAGATGGCAATCCCGAAATCGAGATCGTCAAGCAGTACGGCAATTTACCTCGGGTGGAATGTCATGCGGGGTTGTTAAATCAAGTGTTTATGAACTTGTTTGTCAATGCAATCGATGCGATTGACGAGTACCGTTCCCGCTTAGACACAACGGCTCGACAGCGCTATCGAGGGTGTATTACGATCGCTACAAGTCGATTGGAGGGCGATCGCGTTTCCATTACCATTGGCGATAACGGTTGCGGAATGAGCGAGTCGGTGCAAGCGAAGATCTTTAATCCCTTCTTTACCACCAAACCCATCGGTCGAGGAACTGGAATGGGATTAGCCACAAGCTATCAAATCGTGACCGACAACCATGGCGGCGAACTACACTGCGTTTCGAAACTGGGGGAAGGGACGACCTTTATCCTAGAGATTCCATCCCACCGGCGTTGATGTCGAGTTCGCCAACTGAGTGACGTTTACCAAAAAGCCGGGTTTTCTAATGATTTTATTAAAATCGTGTAAAAAATATCTCTTAGATCTAGATTATTTGGCAGATTTGGGTTTTCTATAGTAGGACTAGAAGCAATCGATCGCTTATATTTAGATCGCCTGCAATCGCCGAGTCTCCTTCTCGATCGACCGCTTGACTTCGGGTTCGACCTCAACGCTCGCAATACCCTTATAATAAAATATAGAGATGGTTTGTTAGTTTTAATTCCGTTCGAGAAAAAATGACTCGAACAGTTTGAATCCGATCGCACTCGGTTGACCTTCTCGTGATTGCAATGCTGTCAATACAGTCCAACGCAAGCACAATTTTTAAGACAGTTTTAGGAAGCGATCTGATGTCACCTTTAGGATTAATATTAATTATCGATGATAACGAAGATGATTATTTGATTATCTCGCGCATTGTTGCTCCTGAATATCGCACCCGCTACGTCCGACCGATTGACGACATTCAAGCTGCCATTGATGACAATCAACCCGATTGCATTCTCTTAGACTATCACATGGAACCCGACAATGGATTGGAGGTCTTGCAATCGATCCGAACCACCGAAATCGGGCGAGAAACCCCAGTCATCATGCTGACAGGCGAACAAAACTATCGAGTCGTCGTCGATTGCATGAAACAGGGAGCCGCCGATTATATTGTTAAAGCCGATTATAGCAAAGATCGGGTCTTAAACACCATTTCCGAGGCGATCGAAGCCCAACGCTTGGATCGTCAAACTCGTCGCAAGCAAGCCGAAGACCGGCGTTTGTTAGAAATCGACGAACTGACGGGTGTTTGGAATCGACGCTATTTATTAGAACGGTTAAACGCCCAGGTACGAAAAAGCGATCGCGAAGATGTTAAACTCATCATCGCTTTCGTGGATTTGGATAACTTTAAAACCATCAACGATACCTACGGACATTTGGCTGGCGACACCCTGTTGCGAACGATCGCTCGCACGATCCAAAGTACCATCCGCGATCGCGATTTTCTCGGTCGCTATGGCGGCGATGAATTTATTATCGTTTTCAACAAGCTAGCAGAGTCAAAAAATGAAGTGGATCTGTTGCAAAGTGCCTGTCGGCGACTCGACGAAATTCGCCGCAAAATTCTGCATTCCGAGATCTGGCTCCCCGAGTGCGATCGCGCGGTTACCGTTTCGGTGAGTTTTGGCGCGAGCTACTTCAACGGTCAAACTCAAACGACTAGCAAGCTCTTAGACCAAGCCGATCGCGCCTTATATTATGCTAAAAATAACGGTCGCAATCGAGTTGCGTATTTCAGTCAAAATCGACCGACTTTATTTGTAGATAATGAATAAAAAATCGCCCATTCAATTTTGCCAGCCATGACCTCTCATCCACTCGCTCAAAACCTTAGTTCCGAATGCGTCTTGTCGGATATCTTAGATACAATGGACGCACAAGTCTGGTATCTCAAAGATACGGAAACTTATGGGTTTGTCAACCGCGCCCATGCCGAATTTTTTGGGTTAACCAAAACCGACCTCGAACACAAGCGCTTGTATGAATTTCTTCCTTTAGAAGAAGCTCAAATCTGCATCGCAGGCAACCGCAAAGTGTTTCAAACCCGGCAGAGCCTGAAAACGCAAGAATGGTTGGACAACCGGGCGGGACAAAAGCGGCTGATTGCCATTACCAAGACGCCGAAATTCAACGCCACCGGGGCGATCGAATCCGTGGTATGCGTCGGCACCGACATCACCGAACAATACCAAACGCAACAGGCACTCGCCGAGAGTCAAAAACGACTCGCCCTGGCA
The DNA here is from genome assembly GCA_964420595.1 of uncultured bacterium. GTDB lineage: Bacteria > Cyanobacteriota > Cyanobacteriia > Cyanobacteriales > Geitlerinemataceae > CAYQUF01. The sequence goes on along the minus strand of CAYQUF010000058.1, from coordinate 6,255 downwards.
ATGGATGCGGTCGAACACGGGTTTTGGGATTGGGATTTGAATAGCAATTGCGTGTATTTCAGTCCCCGCTGGTACGCCATGCTCGGCTACGCCCCCGAGGAACTTCCCATGCAGTTTAGTACGTGGGAAAATTTATTGCATCCCGAGGATCGAAACTGGGTAATTCCTACGGTGAAAGCAGCCGTTTCGCGAGGAGAACCCTACGAAATCGAGTTTCGGCTGGCGTGTAAATCCGGCGAGTGGAAGTGGGTTCGCGCCAAAGCCAAAAGTTACGAAAACGACGCCACCGGAACGCCCCATCGCGTCGTGGGTACCCACGAAGACATTCACGATCTCAAGCAAACGGAAGACCTATTGCGAATTCAGCGGGATATTGCCCTGTGTTTGAGTTCGAGGAGCGATTTGACCGGGGCACTCGATCGCGCCATCGAACAACTTCTGCAAATCGACGAAATTGACTGTGCGGGGGTCTATCTCGCCGACGATTGCCAACAGACCTTCGAGATGGTGGCGTATCGGGGACTGTCCCAACCCTTTGTCGAACAAGTGAAGCAGTTTGAGTTCGACTCGGAGCGGGGTCGCGTGCTGAGGGTACGACAGCCGCTTTACCTGCGCGATAGCGAAGATCTCCCCAGCACTCTCGACGAGGCTCGACGCCAAGAAGGCTTGCAAGCGGTGGGGATTATCCCAATCTATCCGAGTTCTTGGCAGACGCTGGCGGGCAATTCGGCGATCGCGGCATTTAACGTCGCCTCCCACAGACAACCGTTCTTGTCGGATAAGGTACGCCACGCCCTCGAAAGTATCGCCAGGGGGATTGGAGATGCGATCGCGCGGTTGAAAATCGAAGCCGCCTTGCAAGCCAGCCAAACCAATTTACAAACCCTCTTCGACAGCATCGAGGACTTCCTAATCGTCACCGATCTCGAAGGAGGCATCGTACACGCCAACCCCGTCGTCGAGCAGCGATTGGGATACTCCCGCCGGGAGCTGATGCAGATGTCGGTTCTCGACGTACATCCCCCGCAACAACGCCAAGAGGTTGCTGCCATTGTGGCGGACATGGTTGCCGGACGGCAAGATCGCTGCTTGGTTCCGCTGAGGGCAAAAGATGGAACCTGCATTCCCGTCGATACCAAGGTGAAGCTGGGAACGTGGAACGATCGCCCCGTGTTGTTCGGACTCTCGCGCGATATCACCGAACGCCAACGCGCCGAACGCGCCTTACAAGAGCGGGAACGACAGTTGGAGTTATTTTTCTCTCAATCCCTCGACGGCTTCTTCTTCATGATGCTCGATCGCCCCATCCCCTGGGACGAGACAGTCGATAAAGACGCAATCCTCGATTACACGTTCGCACACCAACGCATGACCAAAATTAACGCCGCGATGTCGGCACAATACGGAGCTACCATCGAGGAGTGTATCGGTCGCACCCCCCACGATTTGTTCGCTCACGATCTCGATCGCGGTCGCGCCGTTTGGCGGGAATTGTTCGATCGCGGTCGGCTCCACATCGAAACCGAAGAACGCAAGCTCGACGGAACGCCCATCTGGATTGAAGGGGATTACATTTGCCTGTACGACGATCGCGGTTGTATTACCGGGCATTTCGGCATCCAGCGCGATATCACCGATCGCAAGCGCGCCGAAGCCGCCTTACTCGAAGAACGACAGCTATTCGTCAGCGGACCGACCATCGTGTTTAAGTGGCGCGCCGACGCCCTGCGTTCGGTCGAATACGTCTCCCAAAACGTCCGGGAGCAATTGGGATACGCCCCCGAAACCCTCACCCGCTCGACCTGGCAGTTTGTCGAATCGATCCATCCAAGCGATCGCGATCGGGTGCTGGGCGAGGTTCGAACCCGCGTCTTAGCCGGCGATTCCTGTTTCGAGCAGGAATATCGATTGCGCCGCGCCGACGGCAGTTATTGCTGGATCTACGACTTTACCACCGTCGTGCGCCAGCCGGATGGCACGGTGACCCATTTTTTGGGGTACATCCAAGATATTAGCGATCGCAAGCGTGCCGAAGTTGCCCTACACGAGAGCAACCAGCGATTCCACGCCTTACTGCACCATTCCCCCGAACCCGTGAGCTTGTTCGATCGCAACGGTCGCTACCTATGCGTCAACTCGGCGGTCGCCCAGTTACTCGGTCGTCCCGAAACCGAAATTGTCGGTCGCACCTTCGACGACCTGTTCCCCCCCGAGGTGGCGGCGACCTTTATGAATCGAGTCCGACATCTGATGGAAACGGGAATACCACTGACCGTTGACGATGATTTGCCAGGGGACGATCGCGATCGGGTCTTTCAATCGGTGCTGTTTCCGATTCCCACCACCGAAGCCTCCCCGACCATCTTCGGTTCCATTGCCACCGATGTCACCGAACGAGTCGAGATTGAAGCCGCCTTGCGATTGCGCCACCGCCACGAACGGGGGTTGGAATTGTGTTCTCAAGAACTGTTGCGAGGCGGAAAGGATGCCATCGCGCAGGCGATCGGACATTTGCGGATTGCGGCGGACGTCGATCGCGTCTACATCTTCGAGAATTTTAACGACCCTACCGACGGATTGTGTTCGCGCCAAACCCACGAAGCCGTCGCACCCGGAGTCTCCGCTCAAATCGACAATCCCTTGTTGCAACGAGTGCCCTATCGGCAAATTGGATTGGGACGTTGGGTCGATGTGCTCGAAACCGGAAAGGCAATTTGCGGCTCGGCGACCGCGTTTCCCGACGCCGAACGCGCCATCCTCGAAATGCAAGGGATTGCCTCGCTTCTGATGTTACCGATTCACGTCAACCGACAGTGGTACGGGTGTATTGGCTTCGACACTCTGGAGGCGCGATCGTGGGACGAAGCGGACGTGCGCCTGTTGCGATTGGCTGCCGAGCGGATTGGAAGTTATATCGAACGCCAGCAAACACACGCCGAAATTCGGACGGCTCACCAACGCTTACTCTCGATTTTTGACGGACTCGACGCTCCGGTCTACGTCAGCGATCCGGTGACTCACGAGTTGCTCTACGTGAATGAAGCCACGCGGGTACATTTTGGCGAACCGGGCGATCGCAAATGTTACGAAACCGTGCAAGGTCGCACCTCTCCGTGTTCGCTGTGTCCGAGCGAGGCTCTGCTCGAACGAGAACGGGGACAGTCGCAGACCTGGGAGCATTACAGTCCGATTAACCAACGCTGGTATCGATGCACGGGCAAACTGATTCAGTGGCCCGACGGACGCTGGGTGCATCAGGAAATCGGCATGGACATTAGCGATCGCAAATTGGCAGAAGAAAGACTGCGCCAGAGCGAGGCAAAATTGCGCCAGGTGAATCAAAAGTTAGAAGACTATACCTATACGGTCAGTCACGATTTAAAAGAACCCATTCGCAGCATCCGCTATTTTTCCGAATTCATCCAACAAGATTACGCAGGGCAATTAGACGAGGCGGGACGGGATTATTTAGCGCGAATCATTCAAGCCGCCCATCGCATGGCGGGCAAGATTGACGATTTACTGGTACTCTCTCGCATCGGTCGGCAAGATGTCGAATTTCAAGTCACCGATATTGGCGCATTGGTCGAGGCGATCGTGGGGGATCTCGACAAAACCATCGAACAAAAACGCGCGATCGTGCGCTACCCATCGCTGCCGACCATTCACTGTCAGCCGGTGTGGTTTTCAATTATCTTGCAAAATTTGATTAGCAATGCCATTAAATACAACGACAAGCCCCAATCAATTGTCGAACTTTCCGTTCGAGAACTCGACGATCGATTTGAATTTGGCATTGAAGATAATGGTCTGGGGATCGACATCAAATATCATCAAAAAGTGTTTCAACTCTTTAAACGCGCCCACGGCGATCGCTCGGTGGAAGGGAGCGGTGCGGGACTTGCCATTGTCCGTTCGATCGTCGAAGAACACGGCGGCACGGTTTGGATCGATTGGAGCGAAGTCGGTCGAGGGACGCGAATTAAATTTACGGTGTCCAAACAGTTGAAATAGGTAACGGGTAACAGGAAGGAATCTGGGAAATACTCTATCGACAATCCTTCGCGATCGCCCCTACAATAGTAAAAACCCTCGCTACAATTCTCCGACCGAAATAGACTCATGAGCGATATTCGGGATTTAATCAATCGAGTTGCCCGTCGCGAGCAAGAGGTGCGATCGCAACAATTTCTCGCGCCTTGCGTGCGGGGGGGACGGGTGCGAACTCGCGTCGATGGTTTGGTCTATACCTTTGCGCCGCAACCGTCGAATTTCGAGGGATGGGGCATTTTTCAACCCAAAAGCGATCGCGTGGCAGAAGTCGTCGAACCCGCCGATTTTATTCAGGTGGCGGAATACCTGGAATCGCTCCCCTCGCTGCGGTTGTGGTTGGCATACCGACTGCAAGGACAGACCTGGCTGGCGTATCCGGCGAACGAATCGGACATGCAACAGCGCATGGGCGTGGCGAAACCAATTCCCGTGCGATTGGTCGAGGACGGGGCGCAATTCGAGCCAATTGTGGCGCGATGGGACGGATGCAGCTATTGGTTCGAGACGGGCGATCGTCGCGCCGATCCGATACTAGCCGAAAGTTTACGGGAGCAATTCAAACAAGTCAAGCCCCCGGCAGACGTGCAGTTGAAAGGGTTGACGCCGGAGCTGCGAACGGCATACGATTTAGCAATCCGGCAGGTGCGAGGGATGCAACAGCGGCAAGACGAAATCCGGTTGCGCGATGCCTTGCGTTTGGGGGGTGCACAGTTGCAGCAATTTCGCGATCGCCAAGATTACTGGCACGTAGAATGGACGACCCGAGACGGCGATCGTCATACCAGTGCCATCTCCAAAGGGGATTTAACCGTCATTAGCGCCGGAATTTGCTTGAGTGGCGGCGATCGCGCATTTGACTTGCAATCCCTCGTCGGGGTGGTCGAAGGTTCGCAATCAATGTTTTAGCGTTGTTAAACGTAGGGTGTTTTGAGACTTTACAGACGAGCTTGACACACTTCTCGGGCAGTTCGCTGAAACCCCGGAAACGTCGGCGAAACAATGACATCCTCTCCTCGAAACTGGCGAACTCGATATTCCCCCTCAATTAATTGATAAACTGAAATGGTCGGAACTTTAGGACTTCCTAAAAAATTTCGCCCTCCCAGTGCCGCATAATCGACAATCCAATATTCAAAAATTCCCATTTCTTCATAGTCTGCTCGCTTTTTAAAATAATCGTCTCGCCAGTTCGTACTAACCACTTCGACGATTAATTTAACGGATTCAGCATTTTCAATAATCGATTCTCGTTCCCAACGAGATTCCGATGTCATTGCATCTCGGTCGAGTAAGATAATGTCGGGTTCGTACCCAGATTTGCCATTGCTAGATTTGACAATAGCTTCTCTTGGCATCATCCAAATTCCTCGCTTTCCCATCTCGACGATCGCGAGGATTAATTCTTCCATCAGAAATCCCGTAACATTAGAATGCGACCCCGTGGGTTTTGGCATTTCGACAATAATTCCGTCATGCAGTTCGTAACGTCCCCCCGTATCGGGGTACCATGTTATAAATTCGTCAAATGTAATGGGTTGAGTTAGAGATCGAACCATAGATTTTACGGCTAGCAGTGTATTTTAACCGGACGATCCAATTTCGCCACACCGAACCACCGACATGGCAATCTGACAAAAATTCGCATGACGGTTACAATTTATACTAAACCCAATCGCGATCGCAATTGTCTCTCGCAGATCTTGATTTTAACGTATCTATCATGACCGATCACCAATCCCAAATTTTCCAACTCGCCGACAAAATCGAATACTCCGAAGACGGAATCCTCAGCAAAGTGCTGCTCAAAGACGAAACGTGCCAGCACACCTTATTTTGTCTGGGAGGCGGAACCGATATCTCCGAACATACTGCCACCCGCAACGCCACCGTTCACTGCGTTGAAGGCGAAGGCATTTTGACCCTCTACGGTAAAGATATCGAACTCAAACCTGGTGTATTGGTCTATATGCCAGCTAACGCTCCCCATGCGTTGAAGGCGCATCAAAATCTTGCCTTTCTCTTAACCTTGTGGTCGCCTAACAGTTCTGCATCTGTTTAGCTTTCTTGATAGAGCGATCGCGGGGAGGTTGCCATCTCCCCACGGTCGTTCGGGACGTAGCAGTGACTAGGCGATCGCTAATTCTTGTTTGAGTGCCATCGCTTCTTCTACCGTTTTCTGAATTTCGTCCTGCTCGGACATTT
>CAYQUF010000057.1:0-25569 GCA_964420595.1 uncultured bacterium | reverse complement strand
GCTGAATCAGGGTAAGATTCGCCACGCCAGACCCAGAGAACGCGGAGGAGACAGATTATTTCCGCGCCGCTAAATGCTGCTCCAACGCCTCGCGCATGACATCGGCGGGAACGGAACTGTCCGTCCAAATCCGTAACGCCGCCGCACCCTGCTGAACCAGCATTTCCAAGCCATCGATCGCCCGCGCGCCAAACCCTTGCGCCAGTTTGAGAAATTGGGTCGGTCGGGGATTGTAAATTAGGTCGTAGGCGATCGCCTCTGGCGCGAGTTTTGCCATTAACCCTGCCTCAACTGGAGAGCGATCCGTCTCGGGTGCCATACCAATCGGGGTGGCGTTGACCAGCAAGGTCGCCTGACCGAGTAAATCGGGAAGTTGCTCCCAGGTGGCGGTTTCGAGGTTCACCGATAGCGGCGAAGCGTGCCAACTCTCGGCAAATTGGGCGAGTTTGTTGGGATTGCGACCGACGACACAGACGCGATCGACTCCCAACCGAGCGCATCCGGCGACCACTGCGCGGGCGGCACCGCCATTGCCTAAAATAAGAGCAGTGCTTTGCTGCCAATCGCGGGTTTCGCCTTGTAGGGGAGCGAGAAAGCCATCGACATCGGTATTGGTTCCCGTCCATCCGGTCTGGGTGCGCCAAACGGTGTTGACGGCTCCGATCGCCTTTGCAGCGGGCGAAATCTCGGACAGTAAGGGCATAATCGCCTGTTTGTGGGGGATGGTGACGTTAAAGCCGACCAACCCGATGGCAGCAAATCCGGCGATCGCCGTTTCTAAATTTTCGGGTGCGATGGGAAAGGGCAAATAGGCGTAATCGAGTCCCATTTGGGCGATCGCGGCATTGTGCATGACGGGGGAAAACGAATGCTCGATCGGATCGCCGATGACGCCGAGGAGTTTGGTGGTTCCGGTAATCAACTGCTCTAATTTTGGCTCGATCGACATTATTTAGGATATAGCGCGGGCGATCGTTTGCAAAACCCCGTTAACCGGTTGGCGATCCGGCTAGTGCCAATTTAGTCGAGAATAGGATAAATGGGGAATCGGGCAAATCTGGACCCGCGATCGGCTCGAATGTCTGCATTGTTGGAGGAGGTATCGATGAAACGACTGACCTATATTAGTAAATTTGCCGACCATCTTTCGGATGACGATATTGAAGCAATCGGTCGCGTTTCTCGGCGTAACAATCAACGAGATAATATAACGGGAGTTTTACTCTGCTCGGGCGGCTTTTTCTATCAGATTATTGAAGGCGACGAAGACAAGGTGGATCGCCTGTACGAAAAAATATTAAATGACGATCGCCATACCAATATCCTTTGCCTCAAGAGCGAATCGAATATTAGCGATCGCTTGTTTCCCGATTGGTCGATGGAGACAATTAACCTGGATCGCAATACCGATATGTTAATTCGTCCGATTCGCACGATGCTCCAAACCATTGTGGAATCGCAACAAATTATTGGCAAATATACCCAATCGACCATTTTGCGGATGATCGAACAAGGCATTAATCCGCTAGAAGTGATTCCCTATAAAACCGATCGCATTATTATGTTTTGCGATTTAATGTCATTTTCGAGTTTTACCGAAAAGCTCCCTGTCGAAAATGTCGTCTCGATGGTCAATCAATATTTCACCATTTGCACGGCGATTATCACCCAATACGGCGGCGAAGTGACAAAATTTATCGGCGATTGCGTGATGGCATACTTTAGCGACGATCTCGCCGACAATGCCATCCAAGCCAGTCAAGATATCTTACGAGAAATGGAACGGTTGCGCGCCTCGGCTTCCTCCGACAGCTATCTCAACGTCCTCTATTGCGGCATTGGCTTGTCGAAAGGAACGGTGATCGAAGGCAACTTGGGGTCGTCGCTGAAAAAAGACTATACGATTCTCGGCGATGCGGTTAATGTTGCCGAACGGTTGGAATCGCTGACGCGAGAGTTGCCGTATTTCACGATTCTCTCTGAAGAAGTCAAACAGAGTGCGAGCAATAATTGGGAATTCATCGAAATTGGTACGTTTCAGCCTAAAGGCAAAGAAGACAACGTCGCCGTTTATTCGATCGCCGATCGCGCGTTTTTTAAAGGCGAGAAAGAGGTGCCGCTGTCCCAAGAAATTAACGACTGTTTGGATCGAATTGCCAAACAACTGGTTTGCTCCGATCGCTAGAGTCGGAAATCTTGTTACAATCGAGTCCATAGATCGGGCGAAGGACGATGGCGCGAGGCGACCAAATTTACGTAATGCGCGAGTTTTGGAATCTCGAAGGCATTTACCAGCACCACGGCATCGATTGCGGCGATGGCAACGTGATTCACTATCGCAAAGTCGGAGAAGCAACCGTGGCGCAAACGCCGATAGATCTGTTTACCCGAGGCAGCTATCCGGTTTACGTCAAGCGGTACGATTACTGTTATGCTGCCGAAACCACTCTACAGCGCGCCGAAAGTCGATTGGGGGAGCAGAAATATAACTTATTATTTAACAATTGCGAGCACTTTGCGACCTGGTGTAAAACAGGGGTAAGCCATTCCGAACAGGTTCGGGATTTCGTTCCAGCCATTAACCAGCTCGACCCCAAGCAATTGCAAGAACCGATCCGACAATCGTTGCAAGACGCACGGCGTCCGGACGCGCCTAGCTTACTCGATCGCGCCTTAGCCGACATCCGGGGGGTGTGGGATAGCTTGCAGCCGGAGTACAATCGAGAAGTCGAGGAAATCCAAACGTGGCATCGCGTAGCCGTTGAAGCCTTAGAACGCGATCGCGAGGATTTGGCAAGAGCGGCACTGCAACGCAAGCAACAGCACCGCAAACGCGCCACGGAATTAAAGACCAAGTTGGATCGCTTGGCGCAGATGACCGAAACCTTACTGCGCGATCGCGATTTAATCGAATAAGCCACAATTCTGGGGGATTGGAGTCTCGGTCGAATTGCAGATAAACTAGAGAGCGATCCTGGCGATTGGGCTGTCCCATGAAGATTCTGGCAATCTCTGCAACCTTCCCCTATCCCCCCACCCGGGGAGGAACGCCAGTTCGCACGTTTAACCTGTTAAAACACCTGGCGCGATCGCACGAGATTACCCTAGTAACGCAACCCACCGCCGATGCCACCAAAACCGATGCGGACGCCTTGCGCGAGGCAATTGGCGAATTAGCCTTATTTCCACCTCCCGTCCGGGGCAAAGATGGCAACGCCATCGTTCGGATCGCCCGTACCGTGGGACGTTTCGGTCGGTTTGCCCTGGAAGGAACGCCCCCCAACGTCACGCACTACTATCTCGACGAGATGCAAGCCTATATCGATAACGCTGTCGCTTCCGGCGCATACGACGCGATCGCTTGCGAGCATAGCGTCAACGAACTGTTCGTGCGACCCCAATGGCAACAGCAGCTCAAAACCGTGGTGGACGTTCACAGTAGTGCCTACGCCACCTGTCAGGCTCAATTGCGAACGGGGACGGCGGAAAAACCCCTGCGCGATCGCATCAATCTGCCCCTGCTCTATCGCTACGAACGGCGCTACTGTGGCAAATTCTCCACCATTGTCGTCACCACCGCCGACGATGGCGAGCAAATGCGCGCCCTGGCACCGAACAAGCCGATTGCAGTGGTTCCCAATGGCGTCGATCTCGATCGATTCGAGCCGCGAACGACCGACCCCCAAACCCAGAACTTAGTGTTTGTCGGCACGATGGACTATATTTCCAATATCAACGCCGCGCGCTTTTTTGCCCTCAACGTGTTACCCGCCCTGCAACAACGCTATCCCGATGCCAGCTTTACCATTGTCGGTGCCAAACCCGTCCCCTCGGTGACCGAGTTAGCCACGCGCAAAGGGGTCAAGGTGACCGGACGAGTGCCGTCGGTCGTGGAGTATTTGCACGGTGCGGCGGCGTGCGTGGTGCCGATGGAAGTGGGATTCGGGATTAAAAATAAAACCCTCGAAGCAATGGCGGCGGGCGTTCCGGTGGTGGCGAGCGATCGCGGTTTGGAAGGATTGGCGGTCGATGGCGAAGGGGTTCCCTTGCGTGCCTTGCGCGCCAACCGAGTCGAGGAATACGTCGAGGCGATCGCGCGAATTTTCGACAATCCCCAACTGCGACAAGAATTATCCCACAACGGGCGATCGCTGGTGGAAACGCAATACACTTGGGAGCGGGCGGGTCGGCTGTACGAGCAGGTGTTCGCGAGTTAACTCATGCAGAGGAAACGCACCCGTCCCCCCAAATCCCGCCAACGCGATCGCAAGTCCAACTCGCGCCAGCGTCCTCTGAATTCAACTCCACGCCAGCACGATCGCTATCCCAAACCCCGCCAACGTACCCTGACGTGGGTGTGGCGACAGTTGTTGCTCCCCTCGCTGACCGTGCTGATTCTCACGGGCGCAACTGGCGTGGCATTTGCGGGGGTCTGGTTGGGACTGCGCCTCACTGTCGATCCGCAAGCCGCCATGTGGTTGCAGCACCTATTGCCCGAATGGACGGACATTCCGATCGATCGCGCCCAAGCCATTCTCACCCTCGGCGAGATTCGCACCCAACTCGAACGGGAAGGTCGGATTGCCGCGCGTCCGATATCTCTGGGCAGTTCTGAGGGATCGAACGCTACCGAACCCGGCTTGCTCTTGCCCGTGATGGTCGAACCCAACCGCTGTCGGCAATTTTGCCAGCAAATCGTGGAATTGCGCGTCTACGAACCGGTTCCGCCTGCCTACACGCCTCGGGGCGATCGCACCTATTATCGCCTCGTCAGCCAATTGTCCATCGCAGGCCCGACCGAAGCCTTCGCCACGGCACCGCTTGCGCCGGGAATGCCCGACCAATCCCCTTCAACGCGCACCTTACCGCTGACGGAGTTGCGCCGCTTCGAGCAAAATGCCCCCGATAGCGGGGTGTGGTTGAATTTATTTGGCAAGTGGAAACAGGGCGAGCGCCGCATTGCCTACGGTCAGGTCTTTCACTACAATCGCGATCGCCAGCATCTCAGCCGCATGTTGCAGTGGACGAGTCCCGCCCGACAATTGCCGGTTTGGGAACAGTTTACCGGAGACGACACCGTGGAGTTAGTCGTCGATCGCACCATTGGCTTGGAACCGGAATTCGCCGTCTACCAACTGCAACCGCGCAACTTTCTTCCCGACCCGATTCAATTGGTCGAAATTTCGCTCAACCAACCCGCACACTCGGACAGTACCTACCAAGATGCCCTGCTCCTGGCGCGCAATGGCTTGTGGTCGCTGGCGTTGGAGAAGATGCGATCGGCAAAGCAGCAGTTAAAGCGATCGTGGTCGGCGAGTGCCCAAGCGCAATTGGATTTAATCGAGTTTCACGCCCAAATCGCCCAAACCCAGGCAGAGGCGGCGTGGGCGAGTCCCAGCCAGCAGGTGTTGGCGCAACTGATCGACGGACGCTGGGAAGCCGCCTTGCAAGTGCTAGAGGCGCAAAACGGTCGCGCGGAGGAAATTGCCACCCTGCTCGAAACCGATTCCGGTCGCCTGTGGAAGCGGGTGGAAACGGCATTGCGGGTGCAGCCGGACGACGATTCTGCCAAAATTTGGGGCGTGCTGACCCTGGCGCTCCAGCAAGATCGAGACGCCGCACGCACCTGGTTGCAACAGCAAGATTCGCCGTTGGACTCGGACAGTCGCGATCGCCTCGATACCCTTCTAGAGCGGTTGGGCACTAGCGTCCTGGAAGCTCGGAACCTATCGCAACCTTAACATTCGCGCCCGACGGGGACGGCGACCCCAGCGCCAGCGATTGTTTAACATGGCAAACACGGGAAATTGGTAGTATTCCACCAGCAACCACACCACGCAAGCTAGGTGAGAGAGGGAGACGAGAACCGTCCAAAATACGGGAAACCACGCCAAGCCGCTCTCGGGGAGCGGGGGGAATAAATACGCCGACAGCCCCACAATGGCAGTGGGAACGGTCACAAAGGCAGCGGCGGCGAGCCAAATCCCCCACCCCACGCGCGCCCCTTCTCGATAGGTGGCTTGCCAAGTGCGCCCCGTCCAGCGCCAATTGAGCGGCGGCGAACTATCGACGACTCGGATCGATTGCCGTTCGAGGTTCGCTGTAAAAATGTGACCGCAGACCTCGCAGCCAAAGGCTTCCATTAAGGGTAAGGCGGAAATTTTGCCGTGACGGCATACCGGACAGCGATAGCTTCCTTGGTAAGAGAGCGCTTGCGGTTCGGTCGTCGGTTCGCTCATAACATCTACGGTGGATGGGACAAGGCACGTACCTGGGGTACTGTTCTTATTCTGCCTTGCGATCGCGATTGATGCTGCCGAGTGCGAACTTAAATGGCGATCGCCTCGTCATCCTGAATAAGCGGGCACGAGATCGAAGGGTGCAATACACTCAACATTTTAGATTCGTCACTTCCATGATTGAGGACTTCCGACAAAAAAAATGGGTTGAATGGGTAGCACTCTCCCTGGCTGGATTGGGATTTGTCTTAATTCTCAAACCCCTGAACTTCTCTGCTCTGGCGCAACGAGCCAGCGACGGCGCAATCCAGTGGGGATTGACGTTTGCACGCCGCCTGGCTGACTTTCACCTGTCTCATTGGTTGGGGCTGGGGTTGCTGTTGGTCGCGGGAGGATTGATGGTGCAGCGACTTCGATACCGCCTGCGCACCTCCGAGCGATTGGTCGATCGCAAATGTCCTCGCTGCGGAAGTTCCGTGCAACGAGTTCACCGTCACGTTATCGATCGCGCCATCGCTCGTTTCGTTCCCGTCTACCGCTACCGATGTCGAAATCGAAGCTGTGGCTGGAGTGGATTGCGGGTCAGACGTTTGAAGCAACCGCGACGCTGAGGATGTCAAAGATGGGGAAACGGTCGGTCGGGTTTCCCCATTTTCGAGTTCCTCGGCAATTTCATAACCCGATTGTTATGTTTGGTTCGATCGTTGTTGTTTCATTGCCTGCAATTCCAGCAACAGGGTGTCTACCTCGGCTTGCAGGTGCAACCATTTCACCTGTTGATCGGCATGGTAGACTCGTTTGAGCGATTCGACGATGCGATCGCGCTGTTGGGAAGCAGAGGCGCGATGACCTTGGTTGCGTGCTTCCTCGGAATTGGGACGTTGGGTTAAATGAGTTGACATTTATGTAGTTAGGGATTTGTACCTACTCACGACCACGAATGTATTGTACTGCGATCGGTCGATGCGATCGCATCAAGTTTTGCAGTTTAGCAGATTTAACCCGGAAATTCCTCAAAATTCCGGAGAATCCGATCGCGCGGGATCCTGCCAAAGAAAAAACCCACCTGCTTAGCAAGGTGGGTAACACGAGATAGAGGCTCATCCATGAAGTCGTTATCGTTTCTCGGGATTGGCTTAGCCGTTATCGCGGCGGCGGCGGACGCCAAACATGGTTCCGAATGCCAGACCTAAGCCAACCAAGGTGGACGGTTCGGGAACGCTAGCGGTTTCGACCGGTTCTTCAGGTTCTTCGACGACCGGCTCTTCAGGCTCTTCGGGTTCCGGAGCTTCAGCCGTGTAGATACCGCCTTTAACTTTCTCGCTGGTTGCACCCCCGTAGCCGTCTTCGCCACCAACCTCTTGGAAGCGAGCCGCCGATGCGAGGCTACCATCGAGGAAACCACTCTCGAAGCCGCTTTCGACATCCAATACACTCAGAGCTGTCTCGAACACGAAGCTGACGCTGGTTTGTTGACCGGCAGTTAGACCGCCGTTGGGATTGCCGCCAACTAGATTGTTATTTTTGTGAACGCCGACATCGAAGCTGCCATAGGGGGGCAAGCTGACACCTTCGCTCCAATTGCCAAAATAACTGTTCCCCGAGAAACTTTTGACGCTTTTAATGGTGGCACGTCAATCGCCAAAGTTCTAGCGTTTTTCTCAATCTTTATGGAATTTCGACAATTATTAGTACGAACTTAAAGATCCCATTAAGGGCGATCGAGATCGGCAATTTGGCGGATGTGCTGCACATTGCATAATTGTGCGATCGCTCGTGCAATTCCTAGTATCAGATTTGATAAAATTACAATACCGAGTAAACACTGAATTTTAAAATTGATTGTTTGCGTATTTATACGGAATAATTTCATTCAAGGCGATCGCGCATTCACAAAAAAGCAGCGACCTGGCATCGAGGCAGATCGCATTTACGTCCCAGTCGGGCAAATCAATGGCGAGTGGCTTTAACTGACGGGTCGATTGGCATCCGACGCCAACCAACTGCCACAACCTTGGATGTAATGGCTGGCTGTTTCGCTATCGACGGGTTTAGCGAATAAATAGCCCTGACCGAACTCGCAACCGAGATCTTTTAACTTCTTGCGTTGGAGCGGAGTTTCCACGCCTTCGGCAACTACATCCATCTCCAACGCATGAGCGAGGGTAACGATGGTTTGCACGATTTCGACATGACTCGATCCGCGTCCCATGCGACTGACAAAGGCGCGATCGATTTTTAGCGTATCGACGGGAAATTCGTGCAGGCGAGACAGAGAAGAATAACCCGTGCCAAAATCATCAATGCACAAGCGAATGCCTAGGTCTTTGAGCCGCCATAACAATTGTGCTTCCGAGTGAACGGTTTCGAGTAAAAAACTTTCGGTAATTTCGAGTTTTAGAGCGCTTCCCGGTAAGTTTGTTTCCTGTAAAATTTCAGCAACCTTATCGATTAAACCCACTTGTTTGAGTTGGCGTGCCGATAAGTTCACGTTCATAACAATGGGATGTTCGGGAAACTGTTGCTGCCACTGGCTCAATTGATAGCACGCCTGACGCAACACCCACCAACCGAGGGAATTAATTTGTCCGGTTTCTTCAGCCACGGGAATAAAGGTCGCGGGACTGACCCAGCCATTTTTGGGATGGTGCCAGCGCATCAGAGCTTCAAACCCCACCAGGCGATCGGTTTGCAAGCAGACAATCGGCTGGTAGTGCAAGCGAAAATCATAGGTTTCGATCGCCCGACGCAAATCATTTTCCAATTGCCAGCGCACGCACGCATCGGTTTGCATGACCGGATCGAACACCAAGTAATGCCCTTTTCCCTCCACCTTGGCATGATGCAAGGCAGAATCGGCGTCTCGCAGCACGTCTTCGGGATTGTCGTAGCCGATGGTACTGAGGGTGATGCCAATACTCGCTCCGGTAAACAGTTCGTAGCGATCGAGGTGAAACGGCAATTCCAAACATTGCTGAATTTGGCGTGCCAATTCTATGGCTTCTCGCGTATCTTGAATATCTTCGAGCAAGATGGCAAATTCGTCGCCGCCGAGCCGAGCCACTTCCTGACCCTCTTTCAAGGTCGCCCGCAACCGCTGTGCTACCCGAGCGATGAGGCGATCGCCCACGAGGTGCCCGAGACTGTCGTTAATGGCTTTAAACCGATCGAGATCTAAGAATAAAACGGCGTACAGATAGCCTTGGCGTTCGGCGGACAAGCGCACTACCCGTTCGAGGCGGTTGGTAAACCACGAGCGATTGGGCAACCCCGTGAGAACGTCGTGTAAGGCATCGTAGAGCAACTTTTTAGCCGCCTTTTCCAAAATCCGGTTTTGTCCGGCAAGTTGGGATTGCCTGCGCTTGCGATCGGTGATGTCGCTTTCGTGAATTAACAGGGTCGAAACGCCCATAGCTGGGTCTTCAATCTGTCTGGCTTCGAGTTCGTGCCAGCGCAACCCTTTGAGCGTCCGCACCCGGACTTCGCCTTTAAACGGCTTCCCTGCGGCTAAATTGGCTCGCACGCGCTGGCGAATTTCAGCATCGACCAACCGCCGTTTCAAGGGGTCGCCGCTGACGGTTTCGCTGTCGTCGCCGTAACATTGCAGCGCCGCCGGATTTTGCATAATCGGTTCGCCCTTGAGGGTATACAGGGAAACCATTGTCGTGGCGTGACGCAGGGCGTGCATCGATCGCAACATTTCCGGGTTGGGTTGGGCGATGGCTTCGACTAAGATAACGATTTCGCTCGATTCGAGCCGAACAGCCGTACAGGCGCAGCGAATCGAGAGGACGTGCCCTTCGCGAACGACGCGCCAGGGTTGAACGATGGTTTGACCGACATCGAGGCGCTTGAGTTTCGCACGCGATCGCTTCGAGACTGCCTTTTCGACCGAGGGATCCGAGTCGCGATCGAGCTGTTCTAAATCAGGGATTTGCAACAGCTTCAAAGCCGCCCGATTTGCCCACCGCAGTTGCCCGAATTCTGGATCGAACATCCAAATGGGCGATCGCAATAGGTCGAGAACGGCAAAATCGCAATGGTGCGTGAGTGAGTCGCGGGTAGTAGACATTGGCAATGGGATCGAACGCGGATAGTTTTGGATTTGAGGGGTAGATAACATTTATCT
The DNA here is from genome assembly GCA_964420595.1 of uncultured bacterium. Lineage (GTDB taxonomy): Bacteria > Cyanobacteriota > Cyanobacteriia > Cyanobacteriales > Geitlerinemataceae > CAYQUF01. The sequence goes on along the minus strand of CAYQUF010000057.1, from coordinate 15,201 downwards.
TAATCACAGTACTTTGTCGTTGAAACAATTAGCGACTAGAGCCTTTCCCGGACTCATGAGGTTCACTGGTCCGGATGGGCAGTTGCCTTCCTTCACTGAGGGGTAGCGCACCTCACTAACAACTGCTCTACTAACCTTCGCCTCGAATTTTTCTCTGCGTTACGAATGCGGTCTGTCGGGTTGCGATCGCCTTGCCAGGGAGATATCCAATTGGGCAATGGCAAGTGCCAGTTGTTCGTCCTTCACACCCCCGAATCCGTCGATCGCGATCGCGCTGACAGCCCGTTCCCGAATCTGTCCGTTCCCTTAAAGAGAGGCGAGGTCGCTGTTACCAACCACGATCCCCTGACTATCGGCTATCTTTCCACAGTCTTGCCCTTTGTCTGAATTTGCTGTGACACCGATCGAAGTGGCATAACTTGCCAGTTGCCGTCAAAAGGGAGCGCGCCTTTTAGGGAGGGGCGGGACTGCAACCAGCTAATCGGAGAGCGGATTTCAGTAGTTTGGGAAAGGCTCTATCGTCAGTTAGAGCGGAATTTCTTGAATGGTTTCTAAATCGGAGAGTGCGGGAGGAGGCGAGGGGCGATCGCGCTGACAGCGAACGTTAAACGCGCAACGGGTACAGTATCCTTTCGATTCTTCCACTTGCTCGAATGGAATTCCCTGTTGATAGTTTTGGATCGCTTCGCAGAGAAAACTTAACAGCCGATTTAAATCCCGTCGGGTCTGTTCGTGTTGTTGCTGGCTGTAGGAAAATTGCCAGCATTGCGGTTCTTCGCCGTGGCGCGATCGCACGAACCAATAGGTCATCGACACGGCTTCGGGGGAATAATCGCTAGTTTCGACCAACAGGTAAAGATACAGTCGCGTTTGCCAATTGGTTTCCAACCGCTTTGGTTCTTGAGGGCGAGGGTAGGTTTTCCAATCGAGAATTTGAGCGCAATGGTTATCGGCAACCAATAAGTCGTAGCGACCGACAAGTAAGTAATCTAAAAAGGGTTGCGTGCGCTCGCATTCGGCTTGGCGCACTCGGGGATTGGGAGAGAGCGGATCGGGCTGTAACTTTTGGGGAGCGACTCGAACAAAGTCGTCAAACCATTGCCGCACTTGCGGATCGGCGTGTAAGAGCGGTTGGATGTCCAAGCCGAGTTCCCGCTGTTGCATCAGCAGGTGAAATCGAATTCCGCTTTCCATCGATCGCTGTTGTTCGGGGGAAATCGGAGAAGTGAGGCGATCGAGAAAGGTGTGTTGAAATTTGCGCGGGCAAACTTCTAAGAGGTTTAAATGTTGCTGGGAAATGCGAAAGCGGCGATCGGACATTGACAATTTCGTGGGGGAGAATTAGGGACACTTGGCAAGGACGAAAACGCTGCCTTCGTTGCCTCGACCGATGCGCAAATCGTCATCTAAGTAGGTGATATCCAGCCACCCTTGTCGCTCGTCGGCATTAATTTTAAAGTCGAGGGCGAGGAACTTTTTTCCCGATTCGATCTGTTCGATAAACTCAGACGGCGATCGATAGCCGATGGGAACTTGCAAGCCCGCAATCGCCCGTTCGAAAGCCACGTTCGCCCGACGTTCCGATACAGGAGTCAACCGCGCCGCCACGCTGACCAATCCGTCCAAATAGGGCAAACCGTTAATTTGGGCGATATTATAAATTTTAAGGCGATCGAGGCGCACGCACTGATAAATTTGCCCGAGGCGATACAGGGGAAACTTATCGATGCCGAGCAATTCCGAACTGGTGGTGTAGAGCAGCCGCCAATTGCCGTCTAGGCGATCGCCAGCTTCGGTGGGGCGAGGGGTGGGATTGCGATCTTCGAGTTGGGCGATCGCGGCGAGAATGGCTTGTTTTTGGGTCGGCGTCGCCAGCAAACCGCGATTTTTACCGGCGATCGCTTCGAGTAAGGTCGCTTTTCCAAGCATAGTGTATCCCTTCGGGGCAGCGCGAGAATTCTATCGATCGCGATCCTGTCTTAGCCAAAGTATCGACGATTTCGCCTCGGGTGGCAATGCCAGCGCGCGATCGCCCCCTTGAAACGAACTAAGACTTCAGCTCCCTCAACTTGTGCGCTAAGCTTGAATCTGGCAATCTAGCAAAACCCATTCGTAGCATGAGCGATCGTCCCTCCATTTACAATCCCTCTTTGCGCGAAGTTCCGCGCTACCAGACCGCTGAAGTCATTCCCACCCAACGGGATCTGTCCCCGTTTGACTGGCTCGTCGCCAACGGTCGCCTAATTCCCCGCGAAGATGTGGTCGAAGAAGATCCCTCTGAAGAAGAAATTGAGGAACTGATGGGCGCTGAAAACAACGATTACGATCGGGATAATTCCGATGATGATAATTCCGAAGCGTAAATCGACCGTTCGTTCGCGTCGCCAATCGTGGCAAAATTCGGGTGAGGAGTGAGTTGAGAATTCTGTGGACGCACAATTTTCCAATCGACGGTTCGACTGGTCGGGAACCAAGTTAGGGTTAATCTTAATTGTCGCGCTCAGTCTTGCAGCGATCGTTCTCGACTGGAGTGCCGATCGCCTGTTTTCCCTATCGATGTCCCTCACCCTGCCCTTGTGGGCGAGTGCGGCGATTGTTGCCGGGTTGGGGTATTGGAGCGTGCCCCGACTGCGGGCGTTGAAAATGGGGCAATCGATTCGCGAAGACGGTCCCCAAGCCCATTTAAAAAAGGCGGGGACGCCGACAATGGGCGGTATTTTCTTAGTCCCGAGCGCGATCGCCATTGCATTAATTTGGGCAGGGCTTTCTCCGGCAATCTCAATTGCTGACGGGTTCGACCTCGCCGCTGTTGCCGCCCTAACTTTAGCTTACGGTTTTATTGGCTGGCTCGACGATTGGCAAATTTTGCGCCGCAAGTCCAACCAAGGGATCTCGCCTGGCGCGAAGCTGGCTTTGCAGATTGGCTTCGCCGTGTTATTCTGCCTGTGGCTGGTCGTCGCACCGCAAGTTTTTCCAGTTGTCTCCGCCCGAGATACGGCGATCGCGCTCCCATTGAATTGGATCCTTCCGCTCGGTTGGTTCTTTTGGCCGTTTGCCGGATTCGTCCTCGTCGCCGAGAGCAACGCAACCAATCTCACCGACGGTTTGGACGGGTTGATGGCAGGAACGGGGGCGATCGCGTTTCTCGGTTTCGCGGCATTAGTCGCTCCGACGCACCCCGGTTTGGCGATCTTCTGTGCCTGTTTCAGCGGCAGTTGTTTGGGCTTTCTGGGGCAAAATCGCAATCCGGCGCGGGTGTTTATGGGCGATACGGGTTCCCTCGCCCTGGGAGGCGCGTTGGCAGCGGTGGCGATCGTCTCGAATCAATTATTTGCCCTCCTCGTCGTCGGCGGACTATTTTTTATCGAAACCCTGTCGGTCATGGCGCAAGTGGGGTATTACAAGGCAACCAAAGACGAACGTGGCGTGGGGAAGCGATTGTTGAAAATGGCACCGCTGCACCACCATTTAGAATTATCGGGATGGTCGGAACTTCGAGTGGTGGGAGTCTTGTATTTGGCGAGTGGATTGTTGGCGTTAGGAGCGATCGCCCTGTCTTAATTTCTAATGGTTTGCATCAAAATCCCGGACGGGTATAATGACCGAAATTCTCAACCTGTCCTTTTACGCTGGAGAGATTGATGCAACGACCTTTATCGCCTTCTCAATCTGAGGTTTTGACGCGCATCGAGCAAGCGGTTGCCACCTTGACGCGAGATGGAGAAATGTTTCCGGGATCCCTGGATCTCGATCGCACCAGCGAGAATTTATTTCACCTAATTTTAAAACTGCAATCTCCCGAACAGATCGTACAAATTCCCGATACTGATTTTTACCAAATCGTGCGCGACATCGCGATCGTGGCTACACTGGGCGATCGGTAGCGATAAAGACTTCAACCCCCGATCGAGTGGTGCGTTCCGGCGATTTGACCCAACTTCGAGGCACTCAGCCGTAACACACCCTATCTTTCTGTTTGCATCCCAATTGTCGGGTGGGAATTGCCGATCGATTTGAAATCGTGCCGATCTACTCAACCTCGCAATGCCCACCTTCCCATCAAGTGACCTGAAATCCGGCTACCCTTTCCTGTTGCCTAGTCCCCTGCAGTGACTGTTGGCGGTTAGAAAAAAACACCCGACTGCAACAGCCGGGTATTGGGCAACGAGCGTTAGCAAGCTTCGACTTAATTTCGCTCCGACAACGCCAGATCTGGCGCGGACTGTGCTTGCGACACCGCTGCTTCAGAACGCTCGATAGACGATTGCAACATCTGCGTGCGCGTCACCGAATCGTTCGCCAGCGAAAATAGCGGATTCGATAAAATTCCCGCCAGCGAAGTCACGACCACCGACAGCACCAGACCCACTTGCAGCGGACGCATACCGGGCAAATTCCAGCGGATTTCCGGATAGTTTTGCACCGTCTCCGACATTTCGTGGGGTTCTTTGACCACCATCATCTTGACCACGCGGATGTAATAGTAAATCGACACCACGCTGGTAATTAAACCTAACAGGACGAGCAAGTATTCTCCACCTTGCCAACCCGCCCAGAATAAATACAGTTTGCCAAAGAATCCAGCCAGCGGCGGAATTCCGCCCAACGAGAGCAAGCAAATACTCAATCCCAACGTCAGCAGGGGATCTTTCTGATACAGTCCGGCGTATTCGCTAATGCGATCGGTTCCCGTGCGCAGCGAGAACAGAATCACGCAGGTAAAGCCACCGAGGTTCATAAATAGATAAATCAGCAAATAAAACACCATGCTGGAATATCCCGCCTCGGTATTGGCAATTAAACCGATTAAAACAAAACCGGCTTGAGCGATCGACGAATAGGCGAGCAGGCGTTTCATGCTGCTTTGCGCCAGAGCCACCGCATTTCCCAGCACCATACTGAGAATGGCGAGGGCGGTAAACACGAAATGCCACTGTTCGCCCACCAGGGGAAACACCGTGGCGAGCAGGCGAATGGCGAGGGCAAATCCAGCCGCCTTCGATCCCACCGACAGGAACGCCACCACGGGAGTCGGCGACCCTTCGTACACGTCTGGCGTCCACTGATGGAAGGGAACGGCAGAAATTTTAAAGGCGATACCGGTAATGGCAAACACGAGAGCGATGGTTAAGGCGAGGGATTCTCCCGCCCCGGCTTGGGTTAAACTCGTGGCGATCGCGTCGAGTTGGGTTTCGCCTCCCGACAACCCGTAAATCAGCGAAATTCCGTAGAGGAAGACCGCCGTACTCGATGCTCCAATCAGCAGGTATTTCAACGCCGCTTCGTTGGAGCGGGGATCGCGTTTCATGTAACCCGTCAGCAGGTACGAGGAGATACCGAGGGTTTCGAGGGAAACGAACACCGTCACCAACTCGTTCGCACCGGAAAGGAGCATTCCGCCGAGGGTCGCCGCCAGTAAAATTCCGATAAATTCTGCCAGGGACGTGCCGGTTTGCTCGACGTAGCGCACCGACATCAAAATGGTCACGAGGGCAGACAGGGCAACGATCGCGCGGAAGACGACGCTGAGGGCATCGCCGCTAAACGACCCTAGAAACGCAATGGGAACGGTGGTGTCCCATTGGAAATAGAGGGCGACAACCGACGCCAGCAACCCCGCGATCGCAGCGTAGGGAGTCCACCGCGAGGAACTGCGCCCCACGATCGCATCCCCCACTAAAATCACGAGGAGGGTGAGGATGACGATTCCTTCCGGTAGGATCGCCCCGGCATTGAGTCCGGCTGCAAGATTGGCAACATCCATAGGGCAAGAGATAACTCGAACGGTAAGAGGCAACAGCTTCAACAGGAGATCCTGTCGAACCTTAAAAATCTGTTACAACTGTGAATTCTACCGCGTAATACTCCCCGATCCCAGCCTCTCGACGGGATTTTTTTTGCCACACCTATGGACAAGCCCCTGAAGATGGGTTCTATCTTAGAGAGTAAGGTTGAGGTGAAATTGGATATTTTTGCCGTTCGAGGCAATTGTCTGTCCACCCGATCCGGATCGTCGAGAATTGCTGCCGAGCCCGGATGCTTGTGATTTCAGCCCCCCATCGCAGCCGCAACGGTCTGAAATCCGTCTTAAAATCTATAGCCTAGCTTCTATCGGAGCCAGAACTGAGCGAGCCCATGTCCACTCTTGTCATTGTCGAATCCCCGACCAAAGCCCGCACTATCCGCAACTACCTGCCGTCCGACTATCGGGTCGAAGCCTCGATGGGTCACGTGCGGGATTTACCCCAATCGGCGAGCGAAATTCCCGCCCAGTATAAAGGCGAGAAATGGGCGAACTTGGGCGTGAACGTCGAAGCCGACTTCGATCCGCTCTACGTGATCCCCAAGACTAAAAAGAAGGTGGTGCAAGAACTCAAACAAGCCTTGAAACAGGCAGACGAGCTGGTTCTGGCAACCGACGAAGACCGCGAGGGAGAAAGTATTAGCTGGCACTTGTTGCAGGTGTTGAAGCCGAAGGTGCCGAGCAAGCGGATGGTGTTTCACGAAATCACCCGCGAGGCGATCCAATCGGCGATCGATAACTGTCGCGATATCAACGAGCAACTGGTTCACGCCCAGGAAACCCGCCGCATTCTGGATCGTTTGGTGGGATACACCCTCTCGCCGCTGCTGTGGAAGAAAATTGCCCGAGGGCTGTCCGCCGGACGGGTGCAGTCGGTGGCGGTACGATTGGCGGTGATGCGAGAGCGCGATCGCCGGGCGTTTCGCCAAGGCAGCTATTGGGATTTAAAAGCCACCCTGGAGCAAGAGAAAAAGGCGTTTGAAGCCAAATTAGTCAGCTTAGGCGGCACGAAAATTGCCACGGGGAGCGATTTCGACGAAGCTACCGGACGGATTGCCGAAGGTCGCAACGTGGTGCTGCTCGACGAGAATGCCGCTCGCGAGTTGCGATCGCGCTTGATGGATAAAACCTGGTCGGTGAGCGACATCGACGAGCGATCCTCGACGCGCAAACCCGCTCCGCCGTTTATTACTTCGACGCTGCAACAGGAAGCCAACCGGAAGCTGCGAATGTCGGCGCGCGATACGATGCGGGTGGCGCAAAGCCTGTACGAAAACGGTTACATTACCTACATGCGGACCGACTCGGTGCATTTGTCCGAGCAGGCGATCGCGGCGGCGCGTTCCTGTGTGGAGCAAATGTACGGCAGCGAGTATCTCAGTCCCAAACCCCGCCAGTACGCCACCAAGAGCAAGGGAGCGCAAGAGGCACACGAAGCCATCCGTCCGGCGGGTCAGACCTTCCGCACGCCCCAAGACACGGGATTGTCGGGACGGGAGCTGCAACTGTACGACCTGATTTGGAAGCGCACCATTGCCACCCAAATGGCGAACGCGCGGCAAACCCACATCACGATTAACCTCCAGGTTGAAGATGCCGGATTTCGCGCCAACGGCAAGCGGATCGATTTTCCCGGCTTCTTCCGCGCCTACGTGGAAGGATCGGACGACCCCGACGCGGCGATTGAAGATCGAGAGGTGGTGTTACCGCCGCTGAAAGTGGGGGATAATCCCGACTGTCGCGACCTAGAGGCGATCGCCCACGAAACCCAACCTCCCGCCCGCTATACCGAGGCTTCCTTGGTCAAAACCCTGGAAAATGAGGGCATCGGTCGTCCCAGCACCTACGCCAGCATTATCGGCACGATCGTGGATCGCGGTTACGTGCAAATGAACGGCAATGCGCTAGTTCCCACGTTTACCGCGTTTGCGGTCACCGAGTTGCTGGAAAAATACTTCCCCGAACTCGTCGATACCGGATTTACGGCGCGCATGGAGCAAACCCTCGACGACATCTCGACCGGACAAGCTGACTGGCTCCCCTATTTGCGAGATTTTTATTTAGGGGAAAACGGTCTTGACGTGCAGGTGAAGCAACAGGAAACCCAGATCGAACCCAGCGACGCCAAAACCATCGAACTGGAAAATATCGATGCCAAAGTCCGCATCGGCAAGTTCGGTCCCTATTTGGAAACCGAAAACGGCGATGGGTCGGTGACGGCTTCGATTCCTCAAAACCTTACCCCTGCCGATCTCGATCCCGAACAGGTCGAGACGCTGCTGCGCCAAAAAACCGAAGGACCGGACAAGGTCGGATTGCATCCGGAGACGGGAGAGCCGATTTACCTGCTAATTGGCAGTTACGGTCCTTACGTCCAACTCGGCGACAAAACCGACGATAATCCCAAACCCAAACGCGCCTCCCTTCCCAAAGGAACGCAACCGGAGAACGTGACCCTAGAAATGGCGGTGGGATTGCTGTCTCTGCCGCGCACGTTAGGTTCCCATCCGGAAACCGGGCGTCCGATTAAGGCGGGATTGGGACGGTTCGGTCCCTACGTGGTTCACGACCAAGGGAAGGATGGCAAGGATTATCGCTCTCTCAAAGCCGGGGACGACGTGTTGACCGTCGATTTCGATCGCGCCATGGAACTGCTGTCGCAACCGAAGCGGGGACGGGGGGGACGTCGCAAATCCAAGGAACCCCTGCGGGAGTTGGGGGCGCATCCGGACGATGAAAAGCCGGTGAATATCTTTGACGGTCCGTACGGTCCTTACGCGAAGCACGGTCGCACCAATGCGTCGATTCCCGAGGGCGAAGCGGTGGAAGATTTGACGCTAGAACGGGCGGTGGAACTGCTGGCGGCGAAAGCGTCGAGTGGCAAGTCCAAGCGCAAGTCGTCCTCGAAGTCTTCGACGAAGAAGTCCTCGGGTAAAAAGAAAACTACCTCGCGCAAAAAGAAACAGTCGTCTTCGTAGGAGTCTGGAAAGTTTGGCGAGCGATCGCTGGCATGGCAATCTGGATCTAGTTTACGCGAGCGATCGCGGTCAAACCCGCCTGGTTCGGCATCAAGCCCGATCGCCCTTGAAAATGCAGCGATCGTTTTACCCGGAAGGGGGCGCAATTTGCCATAACGCGATCTTGCATACCGCCGGGGGCATCGTCGGAGGCGATCGGCTTTCGATTGGGGCAAGCTTGCGATCGGGTTCTCGCGCCCTGCTCACGACGGTGGCGGCGAGTAAGGTCTACGGGTCGCGGGGACGCTCTAAAACCGTACCGGAAGGCATCCAAGCCCAACAGGCGCTACAATTCGACCTCGATGCCCGCACCCATCTGGAATGGTTGCCCCTCGAAACCATTGTCTTCGATGGCGCGATCTACCGCCAGGACGTGCGGGTGAATCTGGCTCCCGAGGCGACCTTTTTGGGGTGGGAGATGGTGCGATTGGGACGAACGGCGCGGAAAGAGCGGTTTTTGCAAGGGGAGTGGCGATCGCACCTCGAAATTTGGCGCGAGGAAACCCCCCTGTGGATCGACCGCCAAGGGATCTCCGGTGGCGCAACCAGCCTCGACAGTCCCCACGGACTCGCCGGACACCCCGTTATCGCCAGTTTGGTCTGGGTGGGACGAGCGATCGCTCCAGGGACAATCGATCGCGTCAGAACCTCGTGGGAATCGCGATCGCGCCAGGGGGAAGCGGGCGTTACCCGACTGATGGACGGCTTGCTCTGTCGCTATCGAGGACAATCCACCCAGGAGGCGAGACGCTGGTTTATCGAGGTGTGGACGCTCTTGCGTCAGGCGCATTGGGGAGAGCGTGCTAGCATTTCCCGACTGTGGTTCGCCAATTAGCGTTGTCCCCGTCCTGGCTTGCATCTTTCAGGTTTGGAGATCGAACCCCGACGCGATCGGGAAAATGCCGCCGCCGAAATGGTAGAGTTTATCGCAATTGCTTCGATCCGAACCGCTATGCAACTGTCTCCAACTGAAAAAGACAAACTCCTCGTCTTCACCGCCGCACTCCTTGCCGAACGCCGTAAAGCGAAAGGCTTGAAACTCAACTATCCCGAAGCCGTCGCCTACATTTCGGCGGCAATCCTCGAAGGCGCGCGAGAAGGACGCACGGTCGCCGAACTGATGGATTACGGCACGACTTTGTTAAGCCGCGATGACGTGATGGAAGGGGTGGCGGAAATGGTTGAAGACGTGCAGGTCGAAGCCACGTTTCCCGACGGCACCAAACTCGTTACCGTCCACGATCCGATTCGTTGAGATCGGCGCGGGACTCTCTAGAGGCGATCGCGAGAACGTAGCGCGCCATCTCTTGGCAAAATCCCTCGATTGAAATCGAAGGAGATGTCACAATTGAAATTGCGTCGTTTGTAAGAACAAAAACGGACTGATGAAAAAAATTATTTGTTGCCTCACCAAACCCTTGCGCGTTGCGGCTGGCTTGCTGTTCGTCCTGTTGGGAAGCGTTCCGACCCTGTTAATTCCCGGCGTGGGATTATTCCTTGGCTTACCTTTCTTGCTGATTGGCGGCGCTCTCATTTGCTGTTAGTGGACGGATCGCACTCAAAATATAGGTTGGGTTGACGCAATAATACCTAAAAAAAGCCTTGTTCGTGCTGGGTTTCGTGCCTCAACCCAGCCTACGGTAATACTCTATCGGAGCGACTCAAGGTAATAGGGAACGGGGAGTAGAAATCTCCCTATCTCCCTATCTCCCCATCCTCTAATCCCGGTCTGGGCATGGGCGGAATTTTGCGCTTGTTCAACTGTCGCAGCCACGTCCAACCGCCAACTGCAATGATTAAAGCAATCCATCCCGTCACGGGTTGCAGCAGTAAAAATCCACCACTAGCCAGCAACGCGCCGAATAATAACAACATTGCGGCGATCGCCCGTTGCAGGTCTAAACTCAAATCTTGTGCCGGTTCGATGCCAGTGCGCGATCGCACCTCGCGCCATCCCCATCCCCCCGGACGCGCGCGACAGTAAAATTCGTCTAAGGTTTCTTCTGACTCGGGTGGGGTTAGGAATAAGATCGCAATCCACAAGACGCAGACTAGAACCGTAATTGCAGACAAGCGGATGCCGTAATCTTGCAACGGGACGACTAAATTCGCTTCGATCCACGCCGACGGCGGTTCTTCCCATCCGGCAATATAAGTTGCGCCCGAGGCGACGACAAAACTCGCCACGATCGCCGTCAGTTCCGCCGCTGCATTCACCCGCCACCAAAACCAACGCAGCACGAGAACCAACCCAGACCCCGAACCGATGGCGATGATAAATTGAAATACCCTGCCGATATCTTCGGCAAAAAAGGCGGCGATCGCCCCTAACACGGTAATTCCCACCGACGCGAGGCGACCCACCAATACCAATTCCGCGCGATCGGCGTCGGGATGGACAAAGCGCAAGTATAAATCGTTGGTGACAAAGGACGCGCCCCAATTAATCGAGGTGGACACCGTACTCATAAACGCCGCCACCAGCGATGCTACCACGACCCCCAACACGCCAGGGGAGAGAAATTCTAACATGAGTTTGGGATAGCCCAATTCCGGATCCTCCAAACCGGGATAAATCGCGATCGCCACTAACGCCACCACAATCCAGGGCCAAGTCCGAATCACGTAATGCAGGATATTAAACGCCCACGCCGCCTTTTCCGCTTCCGCTTCGTTTTTGGTGGCTGCAAACCGCTGCACGAACTCGCCACCGCCATCGCTGCGCCGCCATGCCCACCATTGCACTAACGTAAAGGCAGCAAAGGAGGTTGCGGTAATGCCAACGGCGTCGTTCCACGCGAATCCTCCCGATTGCCACTCGATCGGAAACAGTGCCAGCACATCGAGATCGGTGGCTTGTTGGACGCGGGGGATAAGCTGGCGCATTCCGCCAATGCGATCGAGGGCGGAAACGGCGACGACAATTGCCCCAACGAGTGCCAGGATGAATTGGAAAAAGTCGGTGGCGACTACCCCCCACAGTCCCGCCAATCCGGCGTAGAGCAGTACCAACAGGCTGACGCCGATGACGCTGAGCAGTTTTAGGTTGGCATCGATTCCCCACGTTTCCCAAATTTGCAGGGCGTCCACCACTTTCACCATGCCCAGCATGGCGTAACCGATGGCGATGCAGTTGATCGGAACGGCGAAAATAAACGCTTTCACCCCCCGCAAAATTGCTCCCATGCGACCGCCGTAGCGAATTTCGGTGAGTTCGGCGTCGGTGACGACTTCCGATCGCCGCCACATTTTGGCAAACAGGTAGATCGTCAGTAGGTGGGAGATCCCAAAGCCCCACCACAGCCAGTTTCCGACAATGCCTTGACGACCGACGATCCCGCTAATCAGTAACGGGGTATCGATGGAGAAGGTGGTCGCCGCCATGCTGGTTCCCGCCAGCCACCAAGGGAGCGATCGCCCGGAGATAAAGAAGTCTACCAGGCTTTTCGAGCCTCGTCGCGACAGGTAAAGTCCCAATCCCATCGCGAAAATGAGATAGAGGATGACAATGAACCAATCAATAAGTTGCACGATTGACTATCTAAGATAAAGGGTGCGTCGGGGTCGTGCGATCTTTACGCCGAATCCGAACCGCGATCGGGGCAATTTTACCGTTAAACGCTGCCGGTGCAATGGCAGGACGGGCAAATTAAATTCGACGGAAGCAGTTGTAGCGATTACACTGATGGATGCAGTTAAGTTCTCACGGGTTTGCCCGTTGGCAAGCCGCACGGTATCGGGGCAGCATGAAAGGTAAAGCCAATTCCTGGCTGATTCGACTGGTGGTTGTAGCGATCGCTCTGGGGGGCGGTTGGTGGACGTACGCTCGAACGTTGGGGAATGCCAGCGATGCGGTGGAAGTTCGCATTGTCGAGGTGAAACGGGAGACAGTCGAGAATACCATCGATGCTAGCGGGACGGTGGAGCTAGCCAACCAGCAAACGTTACTGGCACCGGCGGATACCACGGTGACGCGGGTGTTGGTCGAGCCGGGCGATCGCGTTTCGCAAGGGCAAGAATTGGCAATCCTGCGCAATACCACTGGGGAAACGAATTTGCGCGATCGTCAAGTCACCATCGAGAAACAGGAATTAGAGTTAGCCAATCAACGCCAAGCGGTTGTTGACGCGCAGGCTAAGTTAGATGACGCTCGCGTGGCACTGCAAGATGCAATTACGAGTTATGAAAATCGCGATCGCGGCAAACTTCGCCAGCAGCAAATCGACATCGAAACCAAACAATTGCAACTGGCGAATCAACGCCAAAAGGTTCGAGAAGTCGAGGAAGACTTGCAACTGGAAATTGAAAAATTAGAAACCGATCGCGAACTGTACGATCGGGGGTTTATTGCCGAAAATGAGTTGCGACGTCAAGAAAATGCCGTCCGCCAAGCAAGAACGAGTTTGCGGGATACGAAATTAGAAGTTCGTACCCAAATGCTGCAACTGGAAAATGCCCGACTGACGTTGCAACAAAACCAGCGAGAACGACGACAGAGCGAACTCGACGCCGACGCCGAACTCCGCCAAGCCGAAACCACCGTTCGCGAGGCAGAAACAGCAGTCGAGCAAGCAGAATCTGCGGTTCGGACGGCTCGCCTCAGTCTGGAACAGTCGCGCCTGGAAGCGCGCAAAATCGAGCAGGAATTGCAAGACAATATTGTCATCGCCCCGACTCCGGGCAAAATTCTCGATGTCGTCGTCCAAAACGGCGATGTGGTGAAACTCGGGGAAACGCTGCTGACCCTTGGCGACCCCTCGCAACAACTGGTTCGATTAAACTTATCCACCCTGAACGCCCGTCGCGTCAAGCCCAACCAATCCGTCCGCGTCAGCCTGATCGGTCCGGACGCAAAAACGTTTGACGGTCGTTTGGAACGGGTGGGCCAGCAGGCAAAAGTGGGCGGCGAAAATGGGGGAAGTGCCGAATCCGGACAGGCGACGGTGGCGGCGACCGTGCGGTTGGAGCGTCCGAGCGATCGCTTGATTCCCGGAATTCGAGTCAGCGTGGAAATCGTGCTGGAGCGCGAAGAAGACGCGATCGCTGTTGGAACTGAGGCGATTCAGCAGTTGGAAGCGGAGCCGTTTGTTTGGGTGCGCGACGAGTCGGGTCGAGCTAGCAAGCAACCGGTGGAGGTGGGATTGGAAGGGTTGACGGTGGTTGAAATTCAGTCGGGACTAGACCCTGGCGACGAGGTGGTTTTACCGCCAGTGGATAAGACGCTGGAACCGGGAATGATGGTGGTGACGAGTCAAGATGAAAATGGAGCGCCTTAACCGTAATTGTTATTAATCAATTGTCGAATTAAGGCGTAACCACGGTATAGATAACCTTGTCAACTTGTCCGCTTTCATGCAGCATCAGTTCCAGAACATTTCCGCCTCCACTGATTCCAGTTTCGTCATAAACCACGCGATCGCGATTTTGTTCGCTCGGTCGATCCAGTTCCATGCGATCGCGACTGAGAATGCGTCCGTATTCGATGCCTTGCTCCACTGAAATGGGTTGTTTGGGGTCTAAGGTGGCGTTGGCGTAAACGGTGGAATTGGCTTCCATGGTCAGGGTCGCATCTTGGAATTGATGGGTTCGACGATAGCTGCAAGGACGCGATAAACCGTAGTGCGGACAGGCGTTATCCCACCAGGGAACGTACCAGTAGAGTTGTTTGGAAAAGGGGCGATCGCTAAACCGAGTATCTGTTGCAATTGGGTTTAAATTCTCTGCTTGTGCTAGCGTTGGGACAGGCGTTCCAATTGCGTTTTGAGTGAAGAGTAAAAGGGCGATCGGCAAACTGCTGGAAAATAGGGATTTGAAGAGCATGGGCAATTGTTTGTAATTTCTAGTTTACCAAATTGATTCTAAATCGAGAACGAATCCCGGTAAGACAGTTTCTCCCGCCAGGGTTGCGGGTCGTTCTAAAATTTCGACTTCTCGGTTCGGTCGATAAATTTCGACAGTTTGATTTTGACGATTAATCAACCAACCGAGACGAGTGCCATTGTCAATATATTCTGTCATTTTATCCCGCGTCAGGGTTAAACTATCGCTCGGCGACATTAACTCGACAACAAAATCGGGAGATAGGGGTAAAAATTGCGATCGCTCCTCTGGCGTCAGCGCATTCCATTTGTCTAAAGGAATCCACGCCGCATCGGGCGATCGATCGGCACCATTGGGTAATTTAAATCCACCCGAGGAATCAAATGCAATTCCGGTTCTGTCTGCATCCGACCAGGTGAATAATTGTTGGTTGAGCCGTCCGTTACGGTTACTCGTTTCGCCGCCAGTTGGGGGCATAATTATTAACTCTCCCGTGGCGTTGCGTTCGAGTTGGAGATGTTGGTTATGTTGGCAGAGTTGGTAAAACTGTTCGTCTGTGAG
>CAYQUF010000056.1:18923-25639 GCA_964420595.1 uncultured bacterium | reverse complement strand
GCAATGAAACCGATCCCTAGAAACTATAGCAGCGAGCGCTCGTGTATTAACAATCCCACCGGATCGAGTAATTTGGTAGGGGCGGTTCGCGAACCGCCCGTACGCGGCGCAGATCCATATGGCACCGTCGCCATGGAGTCAAATCGCCGTAACGCACCATTCTATTAACCGGCAAATAAAAATACCCCCTGCCACCGAGACAAGGGGTTAACTGATTCTTTAATGAACCAGTTACCATTTGAGCAAATTAAACTGCTCCATATCCACCGTATCGCGGTTGCGATAAATCGCCAAAACGATCGCCAAACCGACCGCCGCTTCCGCCGCAGCCACCGTAATCACGAACACGGCAAACACCTGACCCTTAATCGCCTCCGGGTCGAGGTAATTGGAAAATGCCATCAAATTGAGATTGACCGAATTGAGCATCAACTCAATCGACATCAACACCCGCACGGCATTGCGACTGGTAATCAACCCGTAAATGCCAATACAAAATAGCGCGGCAGCCAGTAACAGAAAATATTGCAGTTGTAATTCCATAACTCCTCTCGTTAACCAACAGCGAACCGTCGGGGACAATTTCGAATTGCCCCCATCAACCGACCGATATTACTGCGATTCCGACTCCGCAGACGACTCCGGCGGATTCACCCGCGTTCCAAACGCTGCCAAATTCTCGCGCGGGCGTTCGGGTAGGGTAAAAATAAACTGTTCCCGTTCCTCCGGCTGCATTTCCTCGGGCAAAAACTCCCGACGTGCCAGAATAATTGCCCCCACCATCGCGATTAACAGCAAGACAGAGGCTAACTCAAACGGCAGCAAGAAATCGCTGAAGAAATGCTCCCCGAGTTGCACGATAGAATAGGCGCTCGGCGTCACGCCTTCCGATAGCGTCCATCCCGTCGAAAGCACCATCGTACTCAACAGGGCAAACAAGCCGACACACACCAATGCCGTCGCCCCTTTGCGAATCCAGGCACGGGGCATCGGGTCAAAATCCTCTCGCTTGTTCACCAGCATAATCGCGAACAGAATCAGCACGTTCACCGCACCCACGTAAATCAGCACTTGCGCGGCTGCCACGAAATCGGCATTCAGCAGCAGGTACATCCCTGCAATGCTAATAAACACCCCGCCAAGTAAAAAGGCGGAGTGCACGATATTCGAGAGCAACACGACGCCAAGTGCTGCCGCGACGGTCATCAGGGTCAGCACTCCAAATGCAACGATTTGAACGCCTTCAGCTAAATTCACAGTGTTTCGTCCTCTGTCTTTCGTCTGTCGTCACGAGTCGGAGGCGAGGAAAGGACAATCCCTTCCCCACCGCCAGACCATTAGTTATTTAGTTATTGTCTGCGTTGTCGGCTTCAGTGTTATCAGAGTCCGCCTTGGCTTTGTGCTGTTCCTTCTCTTTCTCGAGTTGTTCGAGAATTTCGTCGGGACGCTGTCCGGCTCGTTGGGCGGTATGGGGCACCGTATGCGGGTCGATGACGCCTTTGGGCAGATAAGCCAACTCGCGCATCGGCTGTACCATCGGATCTTCGGTGACGTTATAGGGCAACCGTCCGAGTGCCACGTTATCGTAATTGAGTTCGTGGCGATCGTAACTGGCGAGTTCGTACTCCTCGGTCATCGACAAGCAGTTGGTCGGGCAGTATTCGACGCAGTTACCGCAGAAAATACAGACCCCAAAGTCGATGCTGTAGTGATTGAGCTTTTTCTTCATCGCCTTGGAACCGCGATTGAGTTCCCAATCGACGACGGGGAGGTTAATCGGACACACCCGCACGCAGACTTCGCACGAGATGCACTTGTCAAATTCAAAGTGAATCCGACCCCGATGCCGTTCCGAGGGAATCAGCTTTTCATAGGGGTACTGAATCGTGACGGGTCGCCGCCGCATGTGGTCGAAGGTCACCGATAGACCCTGACCGATGTATTTGGCGGCTTGGAATGTCCCTTTGGCATAGTCGCCAACTTGTTTGAGAAAATTAGCCATTGTACGTTCGCGCTCCTTTGTTTGCGATGGAAGTCGTCATAAAGCTTTCAGGGCGATGGGACGCTTTAGCCGCCAAAAGCGAAGGGAAGCGACAGTTTCAGCGCCGCCGTCAGTAAAAGATTGACTAAGGCGACGGGTAACAAGAACTTCCAACCCAAGTCGAGCAGTTGGTCGATGCGAACGCGAGGTACCGTCCAGCGCACCAAAATCGAGATAAACACGAGCAAGTACGCTTTGAACAGGGTCATGATGATTCCGAGGGATCCGGTAATCATTTGCACCCAGGGCGCGTTTTCGTTAACGCCCAACCACCCCGTAATCCACTCGATAGGAATCGGGAAGCTCCATCCGCCCAGGTAGAAGATAGAAAAGAATAGTGCGGACAGGACGAGGTTGACGTAGGAACCCAGAAAGAACAGACCGAATTTCATGCCGGAGTATTCGGTTTGATACCCGGCGACCAATTCTTCTTCCGCTTCGGGCAAGTCGAAGGGCAAGCGTTCGGTTTCGGCGAGGGCTGCGATCCAGAAGATCAAAAACCCAACCGGCTGTCGCCAGACGAACCAGCTTAAAATGCCGTGGCTCGACTGCTGCTCCACGATGTCGATGGTGCTGAGGCTGTTGGACATCATGGCAACGGCAAGTACTGCCAGCGCTAGGGGAATTTCGTAGCTGATCGATTGGGCGGCAGCTCGCAGACCTCCCAGAAGCGCGTATTTGTTGTTGGAGGAGTATCCCGCCATCAATAAGCCGATTGGCGTGACGCTCGAGATGGAAATCCAGAGGAAAGCGGCGATGCCAATATCGGCAATGACTAAGTTCTGTCCGAAGGGAACGAACAGATAGGCCACGAAGGCGGGGATCGCCACGAGTACCGGGCCGAGGGTAAACAGCCAGGGATCCGATTTGGTGGGGACCACGTCTTCTTTAAAGACGAGTTTGAGACCGTCGGCGAAGGCTTGGGACATGCCCAGAGGACCGGCGAATTCCGGACCGATCCGCTGTTGGGCGGCGGCGGAGATTTTCCGTTCGAGCCAAACGGCGATAAGGACGCCGAAGGTTGCCGCCAGTAGCATTAGGGTCATCGGCATGGGCATCCACATGGCTTTTGCCGCTCCCGGCGGAATCCCCAAGTTAGTGAGAGTTTGAATCGCGCTTCCTTGGAGGTCAATTCCTGAGTTCATATTTCTAAAGGCAATTATGAAGTTTCTTTGCTGACCTACTGTTGTCCAGTATATCGCTCGATGGAACCTCAACCGAATAGAGGCACTGAGAAATTTTGCTTATCCCTGCCATAACAAACAAAAAACCCCCAGGCACACTTTGCCTGAGGATTGGAGTTCCTGAAGATCGTCACTTTACTGTTATCTTGGCAACAGATCGCCCAAGTGACAAGGGGGGATAGACCCCTCGAATTCCCTGAATTAGCGCTGTTCGATGGGGACGTAGGGCTGGTCGTGGGCACCGGAGTAGATTTGAGTGGGACGATAGATGCGGTTTTCGCCCAGTTGCTCTTTCCAGTGTGCCAGCCAACCGGCGACGCGGGCGATCGCGAAGATGGGCGTAAATAGGTCGGTGGGGATGCCGAGCTTGCGATAGACCAGACCGGAGTAGAAATCGACGTTGGGATAGATGCCTTTGCTGGCAAGTTTTTCTGCGGCAACTTTTTCGAGTTCGAGGGCGATCTCGTAATATTTGTCGTAGCCGAATTTTTCGAAGAGCTGCTCGGCGAGTTTCTGAAGCACGATCGCGCGGGGGTCTTTCACTTTGTACACCCGGTGACCGAATCCCATCAGCTTCTGCTTGCGCTGCATTCGATCCTCGAAGAACGGTCGCACGTTTTCCACCGAGCCGATTTGCTCGAGCATGGCGATGACTTCTTCGTTGGCTCCGCCATGGAGGGGACCGCCAAGGGTGCCGACGGCTGAGGCGATCACGGCGTAGGGGTCGGTTAGGGTCGAGGAGGTCACCCGAGCCGAGAAGGTGGAGGCGTTCATGGAATGTTCGGCGTGCAGGATCAAACACGCATCGAACACCCGCGCGGCTAGCTCGTCGGGTTCGCGCTCGTTGAGCATGTACAGAAAGTTGGCGGCGTAGTCGAGATCGTCGCGGGGTTGCACGGGGTCGTTGCCTTTGCGCATCAGTTGGAAGGCGGCGACCATGGTGGGAATTTTGGCAATCAGGCGTACCACTGCCGCGCGAATGTAGGCGGGATCGTCTAAGGCGCGACGGGAATAAAACAATCCCAAGGCGGCGGCACAGGCTTGCAGCGAGTCCATGGGGTGACCGCTTTCGGGGAAGCATTTCATCATGTCCCGAATGCGATATTTAATTCGCCGGTGGTAGCGAATGTCGTACTCGAAGGCTGCTAGGTCTTCTTGCGGGGGCAGGTCGCCCCAGATGAGTAAATATGCCGTTTCTAGAAAGGTGCTGTTTTCGGCTAAGTCCTCGATACGGATGCCGCGATAGCGCAAAATGCCCTGCTTCCCATCCACTTGACTGATGCCCGAGCGTGCGGCAGGAACGCCTTCTAGACCGGGTTTGTGTCCGTTAACAGACATAGTGCTCCCGTTTAATCCCATGAAATGATACTCAAGTTAACTTACCAGAAACGACTGAAGCATCGACCGGGCGATCGCCTGCGAACCCCTTCGAGCCAAAAGCCGCGATTTGCTCTCAGACATATAACGATCGCTTCTCGCAGTTTGTAGCAACGATTGCAAAATGGCTGCCGGGCGATCTCGCTCTCATCTCTATCGGACGAGCGATGCGGAAATCCAAACAGTTCTGCCGATCGAGCGATTGCAAGCGAGCGGTTTTTAATTTCAATAGAAGTTAGATAGGGGCGAACTCTCGCGAATTGAGTTAAACGGATCGCCTGCTAGTCGAGCCATTGAGTAAATTAATTATGCCTGATATGGAGCGTGTTTTGAAATGTTGCGAGGTCATGAGGTGCTAGATCGTTGGGTTCGTACCCATCATCAACCCCAGGCGATCGCGAGGGCAATCGATTTGAATATCGACCCCGAGGGCGATCGAATCTCGACGGTGACGGTCGATCGCGCTGGCAAGCGCTGGCAAATTCCATTTCGTTCGATTCAAAATATAGAGGATCGGCAAATTATAATCGACGATCGATTCGATTTCAAATCTGCGCGATCGCGCCCTACACTGGCTTGCCGAACAGAAATTTACGACAAACCTGTTATTTCCCCAGGTCGGCGACCGATTGGCACCATTCAAAATTGTTTGTTTGACGAAAAAACTGGAACCATTCAAGGATACGAAATCCAAGGCGATCGCCTCGATTCGCTAGTGGTTAGTCCCGATCGTCTCGCAATTGAAAAATACCGCGTTTGGGTTGTAAATAAAGCAGGCTCGAAACCGCAGCGACACCAGAGCAACCCCAGCCCGATGACTCATCCAATTACCAATCCACAATCTCAAGCAGATACAGCGATCGGCAAGCGAGTCCGGCGATCGGTGACCACCGAAACGGGAACGCTCTTGGTGGTTGTCGGTCAAGAAATTACTGTCGATACGGTCAAGACCGCACGGCGATGGGGAATGTTAGACGAACTTTACGATGCAATTGACGATCGCCTCGACGGTGGCAATTCAAATCCATTATCCGATCGCGACAATTGACTGGATTGCGATTTCAGAGTTTTGAAGTTTAACATTTGTCATTTGAAGGAACATTTCAATGGAATTCGATCGAATATTAGCTCGGTAAACCAATCGTTTGGGCGTGGAGGACTATCCTCCGCGTCTTTGACATTTAAAAATAAACTTAAAAACTGTAATCGATCGCACAATTTCGGTTCGGCAAAATTGATTCACTAATCGAATAATCTTACCGATAAACTGCCTGAGACGGGGCGCAACCTTCCATGAAATTCAATCTTGGCTGTCAGCTTCACTACTCAATTTCGCAACCTACAACCTTTATCTTTAATATCGGCGTTGTCCGAAATGAGTGCCAGCAAATTTTACGCGAAAACTTCTATCTCGATCCGGCGATCGCGTTGGAAGAAGGTAATACAGCCCAGCTCGGCAATCGCTACATTCGCTTGAGCGCGCCAGTCGGATCGTTGGAAATTGCCTATCGAGCCACCGTCGAACTCTCCCCCATTTATGCCAATCCCGACGAAATTAGCGAAGTTGCCCTAAGCGAATTACCGTTAGAGATTCTGACGTATTTATTTCCGAGCCGTTATTGCCAGTCAGATCGGTTGATACGGTTGGCAGAATGCCAATTCGGTCATTTACCTCGGGGATACGCGCGAGTGGCGGGAATTTGCGATTGGATTCACGACAATGTTGCCTATTTATTCGGTACGACCAATCCCCATACTTCCGCTTACGATACAGCTACCGAACGGGCGGGAGTTTGTCGAGATTTCGCCCATTTGGGAATTGCATTTTGTCGGGCATTAGATATTCCGGCGCGGTTTGTTTCTGCCTATGCGTATGGATTGAATCCGCCGGATTTTCATGCTTGTTTTGAAGCCTATTTAGGCAACCGCTGGTATTTATTCGATCCGACTCGTTTGGTCGATCGCGATCGCATTATTCGGATTGGAACCGGACGGGATGCTGCCGATGTCGCATTTGCCACCCTGTTCGGAGCGTGTCAGATGGAGCAGATGAATTTATCCATCGAACCCATTGCGAGCGATGGATCGTCCCCGTCTGATTCGCAAAACCGAGC
>CAYQUF010000056.1:0-18823 GCA_964420595.1 uncultured bacterium | reverse complement strand
AGCCGATCCACTTGCAAGCGATCGCACGGAATCCGATCGAGCGACTGTCCGTTGGCAGAAATTTCAAATAACGACTCCGGTGGAGCTTCAAAGAGCAAACGCTGTCCCGGAAACACGATCCGCTCGAAGTCGCGATCTCGCGCGCCATTCAGGCGCACCATCTGTAAAATTGAGGTGGAATTGATGTAATAGCACAGGATATCGCGGGCGGATGTAGACATTTGTGAAGGGAGGGATGTAACGCTCATAGTCAACACCGTGTAGTTCTTCGATCGGTTTGGTTTTGTGGTATACTGAGGGGATAAGTTACGTCCAACAGGTCGCTCGGACGCTCGCTGTATCCAAAAAAATAGGGTCATAGCTGACCCTTCTCAAACTTAGCTTGGTTGTTAGCTCGGCGGTATCATCCGATCGGAGTAGTTTTTGTCATGAAAAAATGATATTTCATGGGGCGATTCGGATGCAAACCCAATTTTACTTGAACTTCGCCATCGCACCATTTACGGCACCTTTCAACTCGTTCCAAGCACTATCCATCCCCGACTGGATTTCTTCCCAAGCTTCTTCGCTCGCATTTTGCAGCTCTTGCAACTTGTTACGAGCCGCTTCTTGTTTGGCTTGTAAGGACTCGATTTGATTTTGATACTCGACTTTCGCATTGGCTTCGGCTTGGTTCGCCTTGGCTTTTAATTCTTCAATGCGAGCGTTGAGTAAATCGAGTTCGGCTTTGACTTTTTCCTGATAAGCTTGTTTTTTGTCGTCCATTTTAAGTATCACCAAAGCATACTGCATCGAACAGTCAAATGATATCAGTTCTAATTCTGCCCCGCATCAGCCTTAAGATAGAAATTCAAGCTCGCCTTCTGGAAGGGGATAACTAGAAAACGCACAACGACTCACGACATGGCACGAGTCGGATCGAGCCACAGGCAAATTTCTCGATACAGTTGAGTCAGATCCCGCTGAAATTCCTGTTTCACCCATTGTCCGATCGCGTCGAGGGCAGAAAACGACGTTCCGGCTTGCCAATCGAGATCCTGTCCCAGTGGCGTTAAATGATTGCCATTCACCCGTTTTAACGTCACCATTCCTGGAAAGCGTCGCTGCAACACCTCGTGCAAATCAGCAGTTTGATCGATCGTATCGTCTTTAAACTTCACCAATAAATTGCGACGAATGGGATAGTCGCGCGCCACAATGTCATTGGTTTCTTCAGGCGTCGGACTAAACTCCATCGGAACATTTGGCGCCAAACGATCTAAGGGAACGAGAGCCGAGAATTGTTCGACGAAGGGAATCGATTGGCGCACGGGAAAATTATTGTAAGAAATCAAGACATTTCCAGCGCGTTCGAGTTCGAATAAACTTCCCCCCAGCAAATGCAACTTGCACCCCATACTGTGTCCGACCCCGTACACTGGGAGCGATCGCCTGCGCAACATTCCCGTATGATAAAGTCGGTCTAAAGTTTGCTCGAAGGCATGAACCACGCTCCGGGCGATCGCGGCATGATTGATATCGATAATAAACGGCGTCGTAATCACCGCATAGCCGTGACGATACAGCCGTTCTAATAACAACCGATAAGTCAGATGCGGAGTCGAACCAATAAACGCACCGCCCAAAAAATGCACGATTCCTTTTGGATTGGGTGGAATTAACGTCCAATTGCCGGCAATTTCCCGCCACTGCATTTGCAAAATGCTCCGCTGCGAATTGACTGCTTTTGTAACAAGCGTTTTCTTATGATAATGCGTCGATCGAGACTTTGCATCCGAGGGAAACCGGGGCGATCGCGCGAAATTCACTAGATTCGATCTACCCTAGTAGTCTAACGCTTATCTTCTTCGGCAAACGATTTCAATTTCCAGTGCCTATCAAACCTCCCACCCCGTGGCGGCGTACCTCGAAATCCGCACCTCCCCTGCAACGCCTCCTCGCCTACGCTAGCACCTACCGCACCCGCATTTGGCAAGCCACTGCTTGCTCGATTCTCAATAAAATTTTCGACCTGGCTCCCCCAGCACTGATTGGTGCGGCGGTGGACGTGGTGGTGCAGCAGGAAGATTCGCTGGTGGCTCGATTTGGCGTACGAGACACGTTTGCGCAATTGGTGGTGCTGTCCGTTCTCAGCTTCGTGGTATGGGGACTCGAATCGGCATTTCAATACGCCTACCAACGATTGTGGCGCAATCTGGCACAAACCATGCAACACGATTTGCGCTTGGACGCCTATACCCACTTGCAAGAGTTGGAACTGTCATTTTTCGAGGAACGCTCGACCGGGAGTTTGATGTCGGTGCTCAGCGACGATATCAACCAATTGGAACGATTTCTCGATATCGGTGCCAATGAAATCTTGCAAGTTTCGACCACCGTTATCGTCGTTGGCGGTGTCTTTTTCATGATTGCGCCAACCGTGGCGTGGTGGGCAATTCTGCCGATGCCGTTTATTCTGTGGGGGTCGATTTCGTTTCAGAAATTCCTCGCGCCTCGCTACGCCGACGTCCGCGAACGAGTCAGCTTGCTCAACGGACAATTGGCGAACAACCTGGGCGGAATGGCTACGATTAAAAGCTTTACCACCGAAGATTACGAAGCCAAACGGATCGAACGGGAAAGTCTGGCGTACCAACGCAGCAACAAACGCGCGATCGCCCTCAGTGCGGCATTCGTCCCGCTCATTCGTATTGTAATCCTCGTCGGCTTCACCGCAACCCTAATCCTCGGCGGAATCGAAGCGGTGGAAGGTCGCATGGCGGTGGGAACCTATAGCGTGTTGGTCTTTCTCACCCAACGCTTGCTGTGGCCCCTGACTCGGTTGGGACAGACCCTCGACCAATACCAGCGAGCCATGGCTTCGACGACGCGGGTGATGAATTTACTCGATACGCCAATTGAAATTCATCCGGGTCATCGCTCCCTTGCGGTCGAGACGGTGAAAGGGGAAATTCGGTTGGAGAATGTCACCTTCGCCTATAATGCTCGCGACCCGGCGATTGACCATCTCTCGCTGCACGTTCCCCCTGGCGAAACTATTGCCATTGTCGGGTCTACGGGGTCGGGGAAAAGTACGCTGGTGAAGTTGCTGTTGCGGCTGTACGAGGTGCAATCGGGACGCATCACCCTCGATGGGATCGAGTTATCGGAAATTTATTTAAAAGATTTGCGACGGGCGATCGGATTGGTCAGCCAAGATGTATTCTTATTTCATGGCACCGTGGCGGACAACATTGCCTATGGCAGTTTCGATGCCAGTCGGGACGATGTGGTGGCGGCGGCGACGATGGCAGAAGCCCACGAGTTTATCGTCCGGTTGCCTCAAGGCTACGATACCGTTGTGGGCGAACGGGGTCAGAAGCTCTCGGGGGGACAGCGACAGCGGCTGGCAATTGCGCGGGCCATTCTCAAAGATCCGCCGATTCTGATTCTCGACGAAGCCACCTCGGCGGTGGATAATGAGACAGAAGCCGCCATCGGGCGATCGCTCGATCGCATTACTCGCGATCGGACTACCATTGCGATCGCCCATCGCCTGTCTACCATCCGCCACGCCGATTGCATCTACGTTATCGAAAACGGTCGGCTAGTCGAGTCCGGACGACACGAGCAACTGTTAGACCATCGGGGAATTTACGCCAATCTCTGGCGCGTACAGATGGGAGAGCGATGAGTTTGTCTGGGACAATGGGAACAGATCGACTTGAACGCTGAGAACAAAAACGACTATGTTCGGACAAAATCGACCGCCATCCTCCCGCGAAGACGATAATTGGCGGGTGCAGCTCAACGACTTCGTGAAAGCCAACCAACCCGAGGTGGCGGCGTTGGCGTGGGGATTGTGGCAAGAACAACAAGATAAAGATATCGTTTTAGGCATCGATATCGAACCCAAACCCCATTTTGTCTGCTGTCCCAAAAGCGCGATCGAAGCGCTCAACCGAAACGTAGACGATCGGTTACGATCGATGATGGGAGTAGTTGACGGTCACGATCCCGAAACTGAAGTGTTGGTGCTCGGAATTGGTCGCGGCGAAGTGCAAGCGATTCAATTCAAGCCGGAACCGTCGCCATCAGAGTGCTTCGAACGAGTGGGTAAAGACGTGGACAGCCTGATCGAAATCCTCGAAAGTCGGATGGGGGAACGGGTACACCTGTCGTAAGGTGGATGTCCAAAGAAAAGGTACCCAAAATCAGGGCACCTTGTTAGCGTACAGTTGAGAACTCATAATCTTCGACGCTATCGCGATCGGCTGAGTTCCGAGAATCCTCACACCACGTCTCATAGCACAGCGTACCCGCGCGATCGCTTCTTTCCGTTCCCCCATGTGACACCTCTTTAATTGTCTGCACGCTCGGTGAGTTCGTGCGGGTTAGAAGCGCGATCGTCCAAAATGAGATAAAGTAAGGAGAGCGCGATACTCCCTCGCGATCGCTTTGAAATTTCTCTGCATCGCATCATGGCATTTCGATATTTCAATGGCGCGGTCAAGGCAATTTCCCACGTTTTTGCCGAAAAGCGCCATACCTATCAAAGCAAAGGCGATCCCAACGACGTTCAAGAACCGATTACCAGCGCGCCACCGGAAGTTCGCGAGTTGATCGAACGGGTGTTGCAAGCGGAACGGGATAAGCTTTACATGAGAATTCCTCGCAACATTAACGACGATATTCTCAAGGCGATTAAGGATGTCGTGCAATGAAACTGATTTCGATTCAACTGTGCAACTTCCGCCAGTTTTACGGGAAGACGCCAGAAATTTATTTCGCCAGCGGGGAGCGCAATACGACCGTTATTCACGGCAATAATGGCGCGGGAAAGACAACCTTACTCAATGCCTTTACTTGGACATTATACGAAAAATTTACTCGGGCATTTGCCGCAGAAGACCAACTCGTCAACAAACGCGCATTGGGTGAGGCGCAACCTGGAAAAGCGGTAGAATGTTCGGTCGAAATGCGATTCGAACACGACAGCAAACGCTATCACCTAAAGCGGCTGTGTCGCGCTTACAATACCAAATTAGGCGTCGAACGCGGCGAGAGCGAGTTATACGTGCAATTTGTCGGCGATGACGGACGGTGGTCGTTCCTTCCGCAAGAACAACCGCCAGAGCAAGCGATTGGCAGAATTTTACCGGAGAGCTTGCATCAGTATTTCTTTTTTGATGGCGAGCGCATCGATACGATCGTGCGGGATGAAAAGAAAGCTGAAATTGCCGAAGCGACGAAAGAGTTGTTGGGAATTAAGGTTTTAAATCGCTCGATCGACCATTTAAAAAATGCGAGACGGACGTTAGAAGACGAACTCGAAGCTATTGGCGATCCGGAAACGAAGACGCTGTTACAGCAGAAAGAAGATTTGGAACAAGAGCGCGATCGCTTGGTGGAGCGTCAAGCTGAAATTCAGCAAGAATTGCAGAACCTAGATGAGATTAAAAAGACGCTGGCATCCCGGTTCCAAGAGTTAAGCGAGGCGAGGGGATGGCAACAGAAACGTAGCGATCTAGAAAGTCAAGTTAAAAGCTTGCGATCGCAACTCATAGAAACGAAAGATAATCTCAGATCTGCGATTTCAACTCAAGGGTATTTAGTCTTACTTCCAGACGCGATCGCCCAGTTTCAAACCCTCGTCCGACAATTGCGAGATAGCGGTCAATTATCGACCGGAGTGCAACAACAGTTTATCCAAGAGTTACTCGATCGCCAGCGTTGTATTTGCGGGACGGAATTGCAAGACGGAACTTCGACCTATGAAATGGTCAAAAGCTGGCTGGATAAAGCGGGAATGGCGGATGTAGAAGAAACGACCATTCGATTGCGCGATCGCGTCGAAAATATGAGCGAACAAGCCGAAACGGTTTGGCAAACTATCGATCGCTACAAAGCAAAAATCGAAGACTATCGCCGCCAACTTTCCGGCTGTGAAGACCAACTCGACGAAATCCGTTCCAAATTGCGATCGTATCCCAACGAAGAGATCGGTCAGTTGCAAAAGCGGTTAGACGAGACAGACGAACGACAGCGAGAACTGACATTAAACCAAGGTGCAAACCAACAAAAGATTCACAGTTTAACTCAAGAGATCGATCGCTTGGACAAAAAAATTGCCAAGCATCAAATGAAAGAAAACAAGCAAAAACTCGCCCAACGTCGAATTGGCGCGACCCACGATGCGATCGTGCGATTGACCGAAGTGCGATCGCGCCTCGAACGTCAATTTCGCGCCTCGTTAGAACAGCGAGTCCAAGAAATTTTCGATCGCATCTCATTTACTCCCTACCGTCCGAAGTTGAACGATAAGTACGAATTAACCCTAGTGGAAAAAACGGGGGGATGGGAAAAATTAGTCGCCGCCTCCACTGGCGAAAATCAGATTCTCAGCCTCTCCTTTATCGGCGGAATTATCGACCGGGTGCGGGAGTGGAGTCAAAATAAAATGCTGATGGGTCCCGACAGCAGTACCTTTCCCGTGGTGATGGATTCGCCATTCGGGAGTTTGGACGAGATTTACCGCCGTCAGGTCGCTAAAGCAATTCCCGAGTTAGCCAATCAGTTGGTAGTGCTAGCGACGAAAACGCAATGGCGCGGCGAGGTGGAACGGGAAATGAAACCTCGGGTCGGACGCCAATACGTGCTGTCGTACAAGTCGCCGAAGCCAGATTGCGAAGAAGATGCGATCGAGTTGAACGGAAGTCGCTATCCGTTGGTGACCCACAGTCCGAACGAGTTTGAGTATACCGAGATTGTGGAAGTGGAACCGCTGTTTTGATGGCGTGGAGTCTGGTTTTTGCCTGACTGTTGGGCGATCGCGGTTTTGATTGCAAGCGAATTGCAATATATTGCTTGTGTCTATGCATATTTTGTGATATTTTATATACTTTTTCAACTCAGTAACATAATATTTTTAGTTTAAACTCAGGTTTATAAAATTTTACTTTCATTCTCGCCTTTGGTCGCGGTGGCGACGACCTCCTATTTGGCGATCGCGGCGAAGATACCCTCATTGGCGGAAACGATGCCGATACCTTGATTGGCGGGAATGGCGAAGCGATTTCAGATCGCTCGGATTTGCTAATGGGAAATATCGGCGATGACCTAATTTTTGCCAATCAAGGCAGCGATACTGTAGTCGGCGGTCAAGGTGACGATTGGCTCTATGGCGGTCGCCAAGATGACCTCATCCTTGCCGAAGCTGGAAATGACGTAGCATTTGGCGATTTAGGCGACGACACCTTAGCCGGAAACGACGGCAACGATACGCTCTACGGCGATAACGGTACGGCGGACGATGCTGACGGATCGGACATTTTATGTGCGGGTGCAGGCAACGATCTCGTATTTGGCAACCAATCCACCGACAAACTTCACGGTCGCGAGGGAGACGATACCCTCTACGGGGGTCGCGGTGACGATACGCTCATTGGCGATCGCGGCGATGACGTTCTCAGCGGCGATTTAGGCGACGATACCCTGGCTGGGGGAGAGGGTCGCGATACGTTTGTGTTAGATGACAATGGCGATCGCGATACCATTGTTGATTTTCAAGTCGATCGAGATGTTTTGGGGTTTGCGGCTGACTTCGATCTCGGACGGATTGAAACCGCTGAGGACAATGGAAATGTCTCGATCCGCTTGTCGAATAGTGACGCAGTGTTGGCAACTCTTACCAATGTCGAACTCAGTCAATTTGATGCGAGTAATATCGTGTCGCTAGCCTAAAATTTTGCTACGGTCACTGCATGAAATGAAATCCGGCTGTAGACTTTATAATTTTGATAGGAAGGTGGGCATTACCGATTGATTTGCAATTGAGCCGATTTGTTAAAATTAGCAATGCCCACCCTACGGTTTTGGTTCGATTGAGTGTAATGTCGTTAGCCGGAGTCTCTATTACTCTACTTTTGGAAAAACATTAAATGCTGTTTCGGTAAAATTTCTTTCGTTTCTTGCCATGCCAATCCCACTGCTTCCATCTCTTTCTTAACTTGCTTTTCGCTCATTTTATGCCGCCGTTTAATCAGCAACAACGGATTTTCGGCACGATATTCTGCCAATACGACCCGTCCGCCGGGTTTGAGTGCTTGGAGAATTCCTTGCATCATTTCGCGGGGATATTCAAATTCGTGATAGGTATCGACCATTAACGCTAAATCGACGCTGGATGCGGGTAAATTCGGATCGTCCGCTTCCCCTAAAATTGGCTCGATGTTGGTAATATTTTCTTGCTGGCGCGATCGCTCGATGCGATCGACCATTTCTGGTTGAATGTCCACCGCGAACACCTTCCCCTCGGGAACCAACTGGCTGAGGCGAACGCTTAAAAATCCCGTTCCCGCACCGATATCGGCGATAACGCTGTCTGGCTGCAAGTCCAATGCTTCCAACAGGCGATCTGGCTGTTCGCTCTCGTCTCTAGAGTCCCGTTCGAGCCAGTCGGCTTGTCGGTGTCCCATGACTTTGGCAATTTCGCGACCCATGTAGATTTTGCCGATCCCGTCGGGACTGTGAAGCAAGCGGTGTTGGTAGACGCTCTCGGACGATGCGATCGCGCGGGTTCCAAGTTCCGAACAGCCGCTAAGACCGACGCCGAACAGAACCAGGGAAAGGGCGATCGCGACGAAGCGAAAAGGCAAAATCGATTTCATCATCTCCATAAACATAACGATCGATGGCACGAATATGATAAAGGTAAATAAGCGTAATCAAACATAGGCGATCGCGACGGTATGGGTGCTTCTCGAATTCGAATTGCCAGCGATAAAGCCGATTTGGTTAAATCTTTAACCGCATCGGACAATCGCAAAGATGCTCCGTTTCAAACTTACGCCGACGTGTTGGTGTTTGCGGCATCGTTGGGGTCGAAATACAAAAAGCGATCGCCCCTTCGAGAGATATCCAAACGAGAACCCGCGCCAATTTCCCTCGAAATTTTCGAGTCGCGCGGTTATGCCATGACCCTCAATTTATTGGCGATCGCCGATACCCGAGATCCGCAAATTCTCGCCACCCACAACCCCGACGCCATCCGCGATCGCGTGGCAATTTTTGAAGAATACGCCAACGGTGGCTTAGACATTCTCCAAGACAAATTGCGCGGCGCAGTCGATTATTTAGACCAATTGCTGTTACTGCTCGCCAACGAACGCGATCGCTGCGACGCCAACTCGGATCCCGAAGAATTCGATCTGAGTAAGTTTTTATAATCGCCTCAAACCAACTCCCCTCGCAACACCGTCACCGCCTGACCGCCGAGAATAGCGCGATCGCCGTTTAACCGCACCCGCACCACGCCACCGCGCGACGACGCCTGATACGCCACGAACTCGTCTTTTCCCAAACGGTGCTGCCAAAATGGGGCTAACACGCAATGCGCCGATCCCGTCACCGGATCTTCGTTAATTCCCATCGTCGGTGCAAAAAAGCGAGAGACGAAATCGTACTCCGACCCGCTCGCTTCGCTGGTAACAATGACGCCATGAACCGGAAAAGCCGCCAATCGGTTGAAATCCGGCTGCATCTCCCGCACGATCGCCTCCGAGGTCACCTCGACCACCACGTATTGTAAATGACTCTGACTGACCGATCGCGCCTCGACCCCCAACGCTTCGTCCAACCCTTCCAACGCTGGAATTAACTGTGGCGGGTCGGCGGGAAACTCCAACTCGATCCAAATTCCCTCGCGACGCGCCACTAACAAGCCGCTGCGGGTTTGGAAGCGAATCGCCTCGTCACGGGGAACCCGTCCCAACTCCCACAATGCATGAGCGGTGGCTAAGGTGGCGTGACCGCACAAATCCACCTCCACCGTCGGGGTAAACCAGCGCAACCGAAACCCTTCTCCTTCGGGGTGGACGAACGCCGTTTCCGATAAATTCATTTCAGCGGCGACCTGCTGCATCCACGCCGAATCTTTGGCTTCGTCTAAAACGCAGACGGCGGCTGGATTTCCGCCAAACGGACGCTCGGTAAAAGCATCGATTTGAACTAGCTTAATTCCCATAGAACTCCTGCAATCATTGGATCGCGCGATATCGTATTTCCCAGGTTACCGAGGAACCCTTCCTATCAGTCGCCAGCACCCCCCGAGAATGAGGAGAGTTTGGAGACCAAATCCCTATGTTTTCCCCTCTCTCCGGTGGTTTAACCCCAACTGAGGGATACCGCACCTCTCTAACCATTGCTCTCGCAATTGAGTGAACAAACGTTAAGAAGAGGTTAATCTGGGCGAAATTTGAGAGATCATAAAAATAACCTTATATTTATCGAATTTGGAGGTGGGATCGAAGAAAATGGTTAATTGCTCGATCGCATACCGGAACTGGTTAATCTCGGTGTTTTCCGTTAAGGGTGGATGGAGAATTCGCTGCTTGAGTGCTTCTCGCCAGGGAACGTTTACCGACGGGGAGATTTACAGCAACCCGGACACCGCGATCGCGGGGGCTAAAGCGTTTGTCAATCGAGCGATCGCCCGATACGTCCTAGCCGACGCACTGCTCGAACTCTACGAATCCGGGAACATTTCCGATCGAGATTGTCATGCGTTATTAGGATCGCTCGGTTACTGCTAAAGGCGATCGCGATTTTGGTATCGAGCGGCTGGTTTTGCCGTTTCGATGCCAGCGACAATGCTCCTATTTTATTCGCTGCTGACCGTTAATTCGCCCCAGACCGATCGCAGCGGCGAAGAATCAACCTCCTGCGGCGATCGCGCCCCGGTTGCTTGGTACATTGGTAGGGATACTACCGTCACATCCGTCTCCCTTCACCATGACCTCTACCGTCGATTTTTTGCACGCTCAGTTCAACCGCGCCCTCGTCGCTGCATTTGGCGAAGACTTCGCCGACACCGATCCCCTCATCGTCCCCGCCAGCAATCCGAAATTCGGCGATTATCAGTCCAACCTGGCTATGTCCCTGGCAAAACCGCTCAAACAGGCACCTCGGGCGATCGCCGAAACCATCGTCTCTCACCTGGATGTCAGCCAAATCTGCCATCCCCCCGAAATCGCCGGACCCGGTTTCATTAACTTCACCCTCAAACCGGAGTATCTCGAAGCCCAACTGAACCAGTTACAATCCGATCCCCGTTTGGGCGTCGAACGGGCAAAAATGCCGCAGCGGGTGGTGGTGGATTTCTCCAGTCCCAACATCGCCAAAGAAATGCACGTCGGACACCTGCGATCGACTATCATCGGCGATAGCATTGCCCGCATTTTAGAATTTCGCGGACACGACGTGTTGCGCCTCAACCACGTCGGCGACTGGGGCACCCAATTCGGGATGTTAATTACCTACTTGCGCGAAGTTGCACCCCACGCTCTGACGACTCCGGACGTGGTCGATTTGGGTAATTTGGTCGAATTTTACAAAAAAGCTAAACAGCGGTTTGACGCCGACGAGACGTTTCGCGAAGTCTCCCGTCAGGAAGTGGTGAAGTTGCAAGCTGGAGACGAAGACAGCCGCAAAGCGTGGCAATTGCTGTGCAACCAATCTCGGCGCGAATTTGAAAAGATCTATCGCCTGCTCGACGTGCGAGTGACGGAACGGGGCGAGTCGTTCTACAATTCTTTCTTGCCGCAGGTGGTGGAAGATTTAGACGAATGCGGCTTGCTCGAGGAAGACCAAGGAGCAAAATGCGTCTTTTTAGAAGACTTTAAAAATAAAGCCGGCGACCCGCAACCGCTGATCGTGCAAAAATCCGATGGCGGCTACAACTACGCCACCACCGACCTCGCCGCCTTGCGCTATCGCATCCAGCAAGACGAGGCGCAGCGAATGATCTACGTGACCGATGCGGGTCAAGCGACGCACTTCGCCCAAGTGTTTCAAGTCGCCCGACGCGCCGGATGGATTCCTGTAGGAGTCGAGGTGGTTCACGTTCCCTTCGGTTTGGTGCAAGGGGAAGACGGGAAGAAACTCAAAACCCGATCCGGGGAAACGGTACGGCTGAAAGACTTACTCGACGAGGCGATCGCGCGGGCGCGTCAGGATTTAAAGCAACGATTGCGCGAGGAAAACCGGAAAGAGTCAGAGGAATTCATCGCCAACGAAGCGCGCGTCATCGGCATCAGCGCCGTCAAATACGCCGACTTGAGCCAAAACCGCACCAGCAACTATATCTTCAGCTACGACAAGATGCTCTCGCTTCAGGGCAACACGGCTCCCTATCTGTTGTATGCTTACGTGCGGGTGCAAGGCATTAGTCGCAAAGGCGAAGTCGATTTGGGCGAACTCGGGGCTGGGGAAGGCATCTACCTCAAAGACGAGACGGAACTCACCCTCGCCAAACACCTGTTGGGATTAACTGAAATTCTCGAAACCGTCGAAGCCGAACTCCTGCCCAATCGCCTGTGTCAGTATCTATTCGAACTGAGTCAGAAGTTCAATCAGTTCTACGATAAATGTCCGGTGCTGCAAGCTGCCGAACCCCAACGCACCTCTCGCTTGCTGCTATGCGATTTGAGCGCGCGCACCATCAAGTTGGGGCTGTCGTTGTTGGGCATTTCTGTACTCGAACGGATGTAAGATGAGTTGGATCCTACTGTTGGGATTGGGCGTGCTGACGGGCGCGATCGCGGGTTTGTTTGGTTTGGGGGGCGGCATTTTGCTGGTTCCCGCTCTCACTTTGGTCGGCTTTCCCTTGGTACAGGCGGCGGCGATTAGTTTGATTGGCGTGCTGCTCAGTGCGATTTCGGGAACGTGGCGCAATTGGAGAGCCGGACGGTTGCAACCGAGAGCCTCGGCAGAAATTGCCTTGTTCGGCATTCCCACGGCGGCGTTGGGTGCCTGGATCGGCGATCGCATTCCCGAACCCCGCTTGCAAGAGGGATTTGCCCTGTTAATTTTAGGGGCGATCGCGCTGATTTGGCTGCGACAGCGAGAAGAACGCACCCTCGACACCCATCCCGTCGAACTCAACGAGGTCAGTTCCCGCACCAGCATGGCATTTCCCCGGTCGTATATCTACATCGGCATTATCGCCGGACTACTGTCGGGGTTGTTCGGCATTGGCGGCGGAATTATTCTGGTTCCCCTACAAATGCTGCTGCTGGCAGAACCGATGGAATCGGCAGCCGCCACCAGTTTGGGCGCCGTCATCGCGATCGCCTCGGCGGGATTGGCACAGCACGCTTGGGCGGGGAACGTGTTATGGTCGCAAGGATTGTGCGTCGGCGTCGGCGGGATCGCGGGGGCGCAATTGGGAGTACGTCTGGCACCCCAGTTGCCCAAAATGCTGATGCAACGCTTATTCCGCCTGTTGCTGTTGGCGGTTTCGCTGTATTTGATGGAACAGGGATTGGCGAGTGAACTGGGTTGGTAATTTCGGACTGCTCGTTCTCGGGGTCGTCACCGGGAGCGTGGCGGGATTGTTGGGCATTGGCGGCGGCTTGTTGATGGTTCCCGTCCTGATCGCGTTTGGCGTGTCTCCCTTGCAAGCCACGGCGACCAGTTTGGTGTGCGTGCTGCTCAGTTCGCTCTCTGGGAGTTGGCGCAATTGGCGCGATCGCCAGTTGAACCTGTCGGCGTCGGCGGGATTGGCGGTGGGGGGCATTCCCACGGCGCCGTTGGGGGCACAGGTGGGCAGTTGGCTTCCCGGCGGCTGGCTGGCGTTGGGATTCGCCCTATTGCAGCTCTTGGCGATTTATTTCATGGGACTGCGACGCAAACTCAGCCGCCAAGAGGCGATCGGCGATCGCGATGTCCGCACGGTACCCAATTTTGTCGATCCCGATTCTGCGGTGCAAAGTCCCCGCTTTCCCCTACCCAAAACGATCGGTATCGGGTTATTGGCAGGGTTGCTGTCCGGTTTGTTCGGCGTCGGCGGTGGGGTCGTGATGGTGCCGTTGCAAATGCTGTTGTTGGCGGTGCCGATTAAGACAGCAGTACGAACCAGTTTAGGCGCGATCGTGGCGATTTCGGCGTCGGGACTGATTCAGCATACTTGGAATGGCAACGTTTTATGGGTCTACGGGGTATGCTTGGGTCTGGGCGGGATTTTAGGGGCGCAGTTCGGGACTCGCGCCTTGCCGAAGTTACCCGAATCTTGGGTCAATCGGTTGTTTCGCGTCCTGTTGCTGGCGCTGTCGGCGTACATGGTGGTTCGAGGCATCCAACAGCTCGGATGGTTTTAGCCCCGGTGCCATCGCACCGTTGATGCTAGCATTAGGAACGATTCTTGCGAAGTCGTCCGAGGATGGCGATCGCGCCCGTGAGTCCCAATGCACCCGTCAGACCCGGTTCGGGAATTTGCTGGGGTTGAGATTGGGTGGGATGCGACATTTGCAATTGGTTGCTGCCGTCGAACTTAATCGGAGCGACGAAATTGACATCGTCTGCTCGCGCTGGCGTGGCGCTTAGCAAGACCGTCCCAGTCACGGCAAGCGCCGAGAGTGTAATTGGGATTTTCGATCGAATGAATGACATAGGGATAGGAGAATGAGTGACGACAAAAAGTTATCAAGTCACGTTGTCTTCTATTCTAGCTTGGCTTATCCGAGAGGCGATCGTAAAGGGGGGGATGTGACATTTTGATTGGCGATCGCCCGATTCCCTGGGGATAAAATGTGATTGTTGTCGGGTTCAATTGTGCCAATTTGTTGTTTTTTTTACAAAAATGCGATCTTGCTTTGCCTCAAACCAGCCGGTAACGAGCGCGCGATCGCCCTCCTGGCAGGAGTTTCACGGCTTATTATTTTTGTCAACCCCCCAAGGTAACAATTTAGGTTACCTAAAAAGACATCAGACGAAATTGATGTTATCTTTTCTCGCTCGGTCGATCGGGTTTTCTTCTTGACGAAAAGAGACTCGAAAGGTTCCCGGCGTAGTCGATTTTGATGGAGGTGGATCGCACCCACCTCAACGCGGCGATCGCTAGTTCTCTGCCGGGAGCAGCCGCCCAATGGTACGATTGTTGGGACGGAAGGTCGATCGCGCCACCCGCAGGATATCGTCGGCACTCACCGCTTCGAGAGCTTCGATTTCCTCGAACAAGTTGCGCCAATCTCCCGTTTTCACCTCGTATTCCACCAGCAGGCTCGCCATGCCTCGGTTGGAATCGAGCGATCGCAGCAATCCGGCTCTGGCTTGGGTTTTCACCCGTTCTAACTCTTGCTCGGATACCGGTTCTTGCGTCAGTTTTTCAATTTCCTCGTGCAGCGCCGTTGCCACTTCTTCTAAAGTGCGATCGGGCGCTGTCAAGGCGTAGAACAGCATCAGATTGGGATACTTATCTCCCGGAAAGCCGCTAAACCCTTCTGCCGTCAGCGCCACCTGCTTCTCCTCCACCAAAGACTTGTACAGGCGCGACGTGCGACCGTCGCTGAGGATGCGACCGATCAGATCGTAAACCGCGCGATCCCGATGGCTAATGGATGGGCGATGATAGCCTTCAAGATACCACGGCTGCGATTGCAATCTCAGCGTCACCTCGCGCGGTCGCTCTTGCGGCGGTTCCACCACGGTCAGCGGCGGCGGTGCGGGTTTGGACTCGTAGCGACCGAAGTACGTTTCGGCGAGTTGCTTCACTTGCTTGGGATCCGCATCGCCGACAATGGCAATGGTGAGGTTGCTGGGAACGTAGTGAGTTTCAAAAAAGCGGCGCACGTCCTCGCGCGTGAGATTTCGCAAATCCTCCGGATAGCCGATAACCGGTTGACCGTAGGGATGTTCCTTAAACGCCGTCGCCAGAAATTCTTCAATGGTTTTGCCAATCGGCGAGTTGTCGGTACGCAGGCGGCGTTCTTCTAAAATTACCTGCTTTTCCTTGTAAAATTCCCGAAACACGGGTTCGAGGAACCGTTCCGACTCCAGCGACATCCACAGTTCCAACTTGTTCGAGGGCAAACTGTAGAAATAGCGGGTGGCGTCGGCGGAGGTGGTTGCGTTCAATCCCACGCCGCCAGACTTTTGCACGATGCGTCCGAACTGGTTGTGTTCGACGTATTGCGAGGCTTCGTTTAAGGTTTTATCGAACTTTGCTTTAAGTTCTTTTGCCTTTTCCTCATTTTCCTGCTGTTTCGCCTGCTGAATTTGCCGATTCAACTCGTCCAGACGTTCGAGTAAGGGACGTTCGGCTTGGTAATTCGTCGTCCCGATATGTTGGGTTCCCTTAAAGGCTAGGTGTTCCAGGAAGTGCGCCACCCCCGTTTGACCGTCCGGTTCGTTGGCACCCCCCACGTCGGCATAAGTTATAAAAGAAACAACCGGGGCTTGGTGGCGTTCGAGGACGATGAATTTCATGCCATTTTTGAGGCGAAATTCCGTCACCCGTTCGGCGGCGCGTTCCAAATACGGCTGGATCGAGCTGGTAGAGTTCGTGTCGGCGAGTGCAGGAGCGATCGCAGCGAAACTCCAGGCGACAACAAGAGCGATCGCAACTGCCAATCCCCTGCCAAGCGAGCGTTTGAGGCGATCGCCGACCCCAGTCAACCAGTGAAATTGAAACATTCTTTCTCTAAATATCATAAAGAATTCTCAATACGAGAACGTCGAGATGATTAAAATGGGTATGCATTGAGTGGTACTCCATCCCCGCGCGATTTCGTTTCCGTTCGGACTGGCAACCCAATTCAAGCACGAGGGCTTAGCGTTTATGACCACCTACCACCCACCTTCACCTCCCGAAGCCGAAACCCGCACTCGGATTTTAAACTCTGCCCAACGCTTGTTTGCTCGCCAAGGTTACGAAGGAACCACGACTCGCAATCTAGCACAGGCGGCTGGTGTCGCGGAAGGAACCCTCTTTCGCCATTTTGCCAATAAAAAGGCAATTTTGGTGGAAGTGGTGACCCAAGGTTGGATCGAGATCCTCACCGACCTGCTGACTGAGTTGAGCGAAATGGGGAGTTACAAGGCGGTGGGACAGGTGATGCAGCGGCGGATGTTCAAGTTACGCGAGAGTGCGGACTTGATGCGAGTTTGTTTTATGGAGGCACAGTTTCATCCGGAACTGCGCGATCGCATCCAATCCGAGATTATCGCGAAAATGACGGACGTGACGGAAGCGTTTATCCAAACGGGGATGGATCGCGGCGTCTACCGCAACATGGATCCGAAGTTAGTGGCGCGAGTGTTTCTAGGATTGTT
Source organism: uncultured bacterium (assembly GCA_964420595.1). GTDB lineage: Bacteria > Cyanobacteriota > Cyanobacteriia > Cyanobacteriales > Geitlerinemataceae > CAYQUF01. The sequence continues at coordinate 1,735 of CAYQUF010000056.1, read as the reverse complement.
CACCATCGCGGGATTTAGCAACGACACCCTCCTCGACGGCGACGCTTCCCCCAAAGCGACGAAAGAGATGGCGGAAGGGTTGGCAGATATTTTCCTCAACGGCGTCCTCGCGAAGGAAGATGGGGAGATGGGGAGATAGGGAGATAGGGAGAAACTTTGTCAGCTCTAACCCCAATTTTCTCGTGATGATGACATCACAGACTCCAGCGTTTGTTAAAAGTGTTGCCCTATGAAATCTTCCCATTCCCGGAGGGGAAAGCACTAAAGTGCTGACTACAAACCCCTAAACTGCTATACCATAGCCCTATAGCGGTCGATCGCCTCTCTGCCATCTATGCTCCTAACCAGCAAATATCCCGCCGACAACTTCCGAGATCGCGCCTTAGCCACAACGGTGCGCGAACGCCGAGAACGACTGGCGAATCTCATCGCCTTCCCCGTGCTGTTGTGGTCGGGACGGCGACCCTCCCGCAACTTTCCCAGCAATACCTATCCCTTCCGCGCCAGTTCCCACTTCCTCTATTTCGCAGGCGTCCAACTCGAAAACGCCGCCATCCGACTCGCTGATGGCAAACTGGAATTATTCGCCGACGATCCCGACCCCGCCATCGCTCTCTGGCACGGCGAAATGCCCAAACGCCACGAAATCGCTCGCCTGATTGGGGCAGATGCTGCCTTTCCCCTCGCCGAATTGGAATCGCGAACCGCTGACGCTGCAACAGTTGCCGTGCAAGATCCCGAAACGCGATCGCGCCAGGAACGCTTACTCGGGCGATCGCTCCACGGACAATTGGATCGCGAACTGGCAAAGGCGATCGTTACCCTGCGCCTCAGCCACGACCCCAGCGCCTTAGAACAATTGCGTCAAGCCGCCGCCGTTAGCGTCAAAGCCCATAAAGCGGGAATGGCTGCCACCCGCAACGCCAGCACCGAGGCAGAAGTACGCGGCGCGATGGAAGGCACGATTATCGCCCATAACATGACGGTTGCCTACAACAGTATCGTCACCGTGCGCGGCGAAGTGTTACACAACGAACACTATCAAAATCCGCTGCAACCGGGGCAGTTATTATTGGCAGATGTGGGCGCGGAAACCTCGGCGGGTTGGGCGTCTGACATTACCCGCACTTGGGCGACGAGCGGCAAATTTTCCCCCACCCAGCGCGACCTTTACGAGGTGGTGCTGGCGGCGCACGATCGCGCCATTGAAGCGGTGCGTCCGGGGGTGGAATATCGCGACCTCCACCGGCTAGCAACCCAGGTTATCGCCGAGGGATTGGTGGAGTTGGGCATTTTGCGCGGCGACCCGGAGGGGTTGGTGGAGCGGGACGTTCCGGCGTTGTTCTTTCCTCACGGGGTCGGACACCTGCTCGGTCTCGACGTTCACGATATGGAGGATTTGGGCGATTTGGCGGGGTATGCGGAAGGACGCCAGCGCAGCGATCGCCCCGGTTTGCGGTTTTTGCGGTTGGATCGTCCGGTGCAAGCTGGAATGGTTTTTACCATAGAACCGGGATTTTATCAAGTCCCCGGTATTCTGGATCGTCCCGAAACGCGATCGCGCCACGGAAAAGCAGTGAATTGGGAGCGGTTGGCGCAGTTTGCGGACGTGCGGGGGATTCGGATCGAGGATGACGTGTTGGTAACAGAAGAGGGGAGCGAGGTGCTGACGGCGGCGTTACCCACCAGTGTGGAGGCGATTGAAAGGTTGGTCCAAGAAGGTTAGCGGTGCAGT
>CAYQUF010000055.1:0-25746 GCA_964420595.1 uncultured bacterium | reverse complement strand
ACAGCCTCTCACCTGTGGGACGCGGGGTCAAGCCTACTGTCCAAATGTAAGACCCCACCGTAGAGGACGTAAGAAATCTACGGTTGGGCAATTTGTTGGGTAGGAAGCTGCTATTGTAATCTTTGATTCAATAGCGGTAGTTCACAATTGAGGCGCGATCGCCTCTAGAAATAACTTAAACTAACCCGGCGCGATCGAGTAACAACGCTAGTCCGGCAGCAAAGGCGGTAATGCCCAATGCGACTAAGGGGTGCTGTCCTTGACTGACGGCAAAAGAGGTGACTACGCCCGCTCCTAGTGCTGCGGTCACGACTGAAACAATGGGATCTCGCTTGCGATTGTTGTCGTACATAATTAGGGTCTGCCCTAGCGCGTTTCGTTTCAAGTAACAATTCTCAGTTGTTACACGCTACCACTGTTATGGGAGACCCTGGTGCGGTTGCCGCGATATCGCAATTAAGATTTAAATTTAGCTACGTTTCTTAATATTTGAATCGATCGCGCGGGGAGTCGGGGCGCGATCGCCATTATTGTCGCGCTAACGTCGCTTCCATGGTACTGGTGAGGTAGTGACCTGCCATGATTCCGCTGGCGAGATAATAAGTTTTGTTATCGAGGCGATGGAGCGTTTCAAAGCCGGTTCGACGTTGTTTGTCGCCGAGTACCCAATAGCGTTGGAAAATCGATTCGGGGGTAATCCACCCCTCCCCCTCGACGCGACCCAATTCGCTGTGTTGGAGGACGAATGTATACTGGCGTTCGCCTAGATCGACGTGACCCCGATATTGAAACGTAATCACGTTGCGCTCTTGTTCGGGAAATTCCAGTTTCATCACCATGGTAAACCAGTCATCCTGATTCCAGGCAATAATTGTCCTGCCTTTGACAGACACGGGCATATCATTGCGTTCGAGCCAATTTCCTTCAAGCACCCATCGGCCAGGTTCGATCAAAAAGGTGTGAGCCACAACGTTATCCTTCGTCGTTCGTACGTGCCGTGCCGCCACTATGGGGATTTTAGGTCAGGCGTTGCCGATCGCGCTACTTGGGAACTGGCATTTCCCCGAGCAACACCGGCTGGTTCGCCCCCGTGACAGACGGCAAGTTTCCCGGTATTTCCAACCACCGCCAATAGGCTAGCACGGCAAAGGCGATCGCTTCTTTAAAATCGCTGCTGACCCCGAAGTCATCGACGGTCGAGATTGCAATAGTTTGCCCCGATTGTTCCAGGCGATCGCGCAATCGCCGTTTCAAATAGAGATTGCGACTTCCCCCGCCGCACAAGAGAACGCGATCGGGCATTTTCGGCAGAAAGCGATCGTAGCTGAGAACGATGGAAGCGGCGGTAAATTCGGTTAAGGTAGCTAAAAGATCGGCATCGTCGAGCGCAAAATCTCGGGCATCTTCGAGACATTGTTGTAAAAAATCCCAGCCGAATTCTTCTCGACCGGTCGATTTCGGGGGCGAAATGCGGAAAAACTCGTGCTGCAACCATCGCTCCACCAGATCCGCACGAGGACTTCCCGTTGCCGCCATCTCGCCATTTTCGTCATAGGATTTCGCCCCATCGGTTAACTGGGAAATTGCCAAATCCAACAGCGTGTTGCCCGGTCCCGTATCCCATCCCATCACCCCGGTTCCAACGGGGGCATTCCCTTCGCCACGGGCGGGTAAATAGGTGAGATTGCCAATTCCGCCGATATTTTGGACGCAGCGGGTTTCCCTCGGATGCGAGAACAGACAGGCATCGATACGGGGAACCAGGGGCGCGCCGTGACCGCCCACTGCAATATCTGCCGCGCGAAAGTTACTGACCGTGGGAATGCCCGTCAGTCGGGCGATCTCGATCCCTCGCCCCAATTGCAAGCTGTAACCGAGGCGGTCGGGGGTTTTGGGACGGTGGTAGACGGTCTGACCGTGGGATCCGATTAACTTGACGGGATCGCTATCTTGTGGTAGAGAAAGGGCAGTTTGGGCAAAGGCTGCGGCGATCGCGTCGTCCAACTCTGCCAACTCTGCCATCGAGAAGGCGTCGCCGCGACAGGCAGCTAAAATGCGCGATCGCAATTCTGGCGCGTAGGGATGGGTCTGTGCGGCGATCTCTCGTACCTGCAAGTCTACATCTCGACCGCGAATCTCGACCAATACTGCATCGATGCCATCGACCGACGTTCCGCTAATTAAACCAATGACCCGCGTCATGCTCGTACTCGTTTCCCGCTAAACTGATGGGTATGCGTGCTAGTTTTCTCCCGGCGACCGTCGAACGTTTAGTCGAGTCTACCTCGATCGCCCTCGCTCGTAACATTGAAGCACGGGCGATCGCCACTCCCCTGAGTCCGAATCCGATCCAGACGACCTTCGTGCGTCAAGGAAATGGGGGAACTCCTATCTTATTACTGCACGGCTTCGATAGTTCCGTGTTAGAATTTCGCCGCCTCTTACCGCTGCTAGCGGCGGAGAACGAAACGGTGGCGGTAGACTTGTTGGGATTTGGCTTTACCGACCGTCAAGTGCAACCGGCGTTCGACCCGAATGCCATTAAAACCCATCTTTACAGTTTCTGGAAACAGGCGATCGCCCGACCGGTTATCCTAGTGGGTGCGTCGATGGGGGGTGCTGTGGCGATTGATTTTGCCCTCACCTATCCAGAGTCCGTTGACAGATTGGTATTGCTTGACAGTGCCGGATTCGGTCAGGGACCGATTATCGGCAAATTCCTGTTTCCGCCGCTGGATTACCTGGCTGCCGAATTTCTCCGCCGTCCCCGCGTGCGCCGAGGCATCAGTCGCGCCGCCTATTACGATAAAAGCCTCAATTCCGAAGACGCGCAATTGTGTGCGGCGTTGCACCTAGAAATGCCGAGATGGCATCGCGCGTTAATTGCCTTTACCAAAAGTGGCGGTTACGGGTCGTTTCGAGATCGACTGGCGCAAATTTCTCTGCCAACGCTGGTGGTTTGGGGTGCCAACGACGAAATTTTGGGCACCCAAGACGCCGAAACCTTTGCGGCTGCCATTCCCAACAGTCAATTGGTTTGGATTGCCGATTGCGGTCACGTACCGCATTTAGAGAAACCGCAAGACACCGCACGAGCAATTTTAACCTTTGGCGATCGCTCAAACGACCCATGAGTAGAAAGGCGATAAAATTTTGGCAATTGGCATGTCGCGATCGGATGCAATCATGAGATGGCGTTCGATGCGTACCTACCGCAGCGCGATCGCTTTAATCCTCGTATTCGTCACGATTCTAGGACTGGCGAGCAAGGCGTATCAAGGTCGCTTCGAGGGCTGGATTAACAATTACGGCGGCGGCGTTTTATACGAAATCTTTTGGATTCTCTTGGTTGTCCTGATTGTACCCGCAGCCAACCCCATTTGGGTCAGTCTCGCCGTGTTTCTAGTCACCTGTGGGTTGGAAGTGTTGCAACTGTGGAATCCCCCACTGTTAGCGGCGATACGCTCCACGCTAGTCGGACGCCTGCTGTTGGGAACGACATTCGTCTGGTGGGACTTTCCCCACTATCTCCTCGGTTGCGTCCTGGGTTGGGGAATCGTAGGCACTCTCCAACGTCGCTTGCTTCCCGCCAGATCTCGCGAAGTGTAAGGAGTTAATTGCGCTGCTGTCGAAACGCTACAGCGTCCCCAAATCCAAAATTACGATTAAATCGGGATTGACCTCGCGCCATAAATCGATCGATTTACCGGATTGACCGTCAAGCACCAAACCCGCGCGATCGCGACTCAATTCACCTCAAATTGGGTTAGGTTGGACAAAACCGACTCAATTTTGCCATGACCGAAACGGCAGTTTACCCGTCCGATTGCGTCCAATTCGATCGCTTTCTCAATCCCGCCGAGCAACAACGCCTGTTCGAGTTTACCTTGCAACGGGAACCGGAATTTGTGGCGACCAGTACCACCACCAACTCGCAGGACTATCGCCGATCGCGCGTGCTGTACCGCTTCCCGGAATTTTACAATCTGATGGTGCGCCGAATTCGAGAGGTGCTTCCCGAGGTGCTGGCACAATTGGAAATTACGCCATTCGCGATCGCCCAAATTGAAGCGCAACTGACCGCCCACAACGACGGACATTATTATAAACTCCACAACGATAACGGCAGCGCCGAAACTGCCAATCGGGTTCTCTCTTACGTCTACTATTTCTGTCGGGAACCCCAACCCTTCTCCGGCGGCGAATTAATCGTTTACGACAGCCGCATCGAGAATAACTTTTACGTCAAAGCCGACAGTTACCGCGCCATCGAACCGCGCAACAATCGCATCGTGTTTTTCCGCAGTCGCTACTTGCACGAGGTGCTTCCCATTCGCTGTCCGTCCCGTCAGTTTGCCGACAGTCGCTTTACCATAAACGGATGGATTCGTCAAGATTGACCCTGTGAATTTGCCGACTGCGCGATGGCGCGATCGCACTCCTCCACCGACGCCCGACTTTCCATCGCCTCCACCAGCGCCTCGTACGCCGACCAGTGCGCTTGCAGCAGGGTTTTGGCTTGCAGGGTCGCCCAGCGTTCCCGTTGGGGAATGGCTTCGATGGGAAAGCGCAACTGAGCCAACACGCTTTGCAGGTAGCGGCGATCGTCGCCTCCCCCTTGCGCGTCGTCATAAACCAGGGTTTCTGCGGCAATCCCCGCCATCCAGACGGTGCAGTACTGGTTGAGTCGGTGTCCCGAAACTTGACCTTGCCGCACTTGCGCGTTTAACCTCTCGTCGGCAAACTGGACGCCTCCTTGACCCGGATAGCCTTGTCGCAGGGATTCCCACGCCGTGAGCGCGTAACCGCTGACCGGAATATCGAGCAAGCGAGCCACCAAGAAATGCCCCGCTTCGTGGCGCACCACCCGCGATCGGTGTTCTGGGGACAGTGCGGCGAGCCAATCGAGCAGGATCGTACTGCCTTTGCCCTGCCAGCCGAAGTTATCGAGGGTGTAGAGTCCCAGCAGACCGAACGTGGCGATCGCCGGGTAGACGGGGGAAATATTCACCATCGGTCCGATCAGACCGAACATGGTCAGGGCGAATACGGTAATGGCGAGTGCGTTAAATGCAATTTGATTCATGAGTCAGACTGTGCCGATCGCGCCTTGTAGAAGGTTTCCAAACTGTGGCGATCGCCCACGAACCGCCAGTGCCAGGGTTCGTAACTCACCCCTTGAGGGTTGTCGCGGGGGAACGATAGCTCGAAGCTGTAATACGCCGCATTGCGCTGGAGCCATTCAAACGCCGCCGTATTTTCAAATTTAGGACTGACGTGGGTAGACGGCACGTTGGCATCGCCAATATCGATGGCATAGCCGGTGTGGTGTTCGCTGTATCCCGGCGGCGCGCTGACTTCTGCCCGTTCCGTGGCGACTTGTCCCCGTTGCGCCTTCACCTCGAAAAACAGATATTGCTGGTCGTCCACCGAGCGAAATCCCGACAGCGGCGCTAAGTAGATCCCCTCGGCGCGAGCGTCTTCTTCCATTTGCAAGTATTTTTCTGCCGCCGCTCGACGCAGTTTAATGCTTCCGTCTGCCACAACTGATTGCAATTCCGACGGGTCGGCTTCTTCGTAGGGCAAATGTCCGAGCAGGTCGTCCGAGGTGACGGTATTGCCTCCCTCTTCTGCGGTAGAGCTGGCTTCAGGGACAGAACTGGCGGACGTTTCCGGTGCGTCGGCGACCGAGGGTTGGGGCGATCGCAAGGCAAACCAGAGAATGCCACCGAGGGCGATCGTGCCGATTCCCGCCGCAAGGGCGATCGGCCATTTGAAGGCAATGGTTGGGGATTGAGGCGAGGATACGGGAGCATCCCGCAGCGCCTCGGGTATATCATCCATGACAGCTTTGGAGAGTTTAGACGATGGTTTGGACGCACCCGCTCGATTCAAAAGTATACTCCCGCGTAATTGACCGTCTCGCGTTAACTATCTTATCGAAATCGGCGGGATCTCCCATACGGTTCTGGCACAAGGAAGGCAGGACATTAGATGGAACCGATCGCGTCCCAGGCTAACTTCGCCGCACCGACGATTCCGGCTTGGTTGCCCAATTGCGCCACTAATAGTTTTAACCCGAGGCGAGAGGTAGGCAACACCCGTTGTTCCAGTTCCGCTTCCACCGTGGGAAAGAATAAATCGGCACTGGCGCTAATTCCGCCGCCAATCGCGATCGCTTCTGGGGTGAGGACGTAGACCAAACTCGCCAATCCCGCTCCCAACCAGCGTCCGTACTGCTGCCAAAAGGCGATCGCCGCTGGATCCCCCGCTCTGGCATTCGCTGCCAATTGCGCCGGTTCTAACCCCGTTTCCCGCCGAATCCCTCGCACGGAGACGTGCTGTTCCAACGAGCCGCGATTGCCGCTGTTACAGGGGGGACCTTCGGGATCGAGGGTGATTAATCCCAATTCTCCCGCCGCACCGTGGCGACCGACAAACAGGCGATTGTCCAAAATGACCGCACCGCCGACTCCCGTTCCCAGGGTCAGCAAGATGAAATCGCGATACTGGCGACCGGCACCCAGCCACGCTTCCCCCAATCCGGCGCAATTGGCATCGTTGGCAAGGGTGACGGGACGAGCGGTTTTCCCTTCTAGGATGTCGGCGAGGGGAACGTCGCGCCATCCGGCGAGGTTGATGGCAATCAGGGACACGCGACCGGTGGCATCGACTGGACCTGGCGTGCCAATTCCAATGGCGGCGCAGCGGCGATCGGGATCCAACTGGGCGATCGCGGCAGTCATGGCATCGATAACCGGGTCGGGATTTGCCGATTGTGGCGTGGCGACGGTTAGGGTTTGGCTGCATTCGCCGTCTCGGTTAAAGCGTCCGAGTTTGATCGCCGTTCCGCCAAGGTCGATGGCGATAACTTCAGTATCCGCTGGCATGGGGGAGATTGGGGTTGAGGTCGCCCTCGATTGTACCGAAGGCGATTCAAAACGGGACAAACTTCTCGGTGTCTGTCCCGTGAAATGATTTTGCTTCTAACCTTACCCTTCACGTTGCAAGACTAGAGCATTTCCCAAGCAAATCAGGGAGGCTTCCCCGGTTGCCTTTCTAAGCCGATTGCCACAAGGATTGAATCCGATCGGGGAGAAAGCCGGAAATTTCTCGAATGCGATCGCCCGATAGCTCGTCCTTGGTTGCCGAAAAGACGGCTTGCACTGCCATTTCCGGATCGATGCCCCGTTGCAGTCCGCCTTCTTGACGCACCCGCCGCAAAAAGGTTTCCGAGTCGATGTCCAATGGCGGTCGAATCCGACTGAGCAGCCGCACCAGCGGGTTGGTGTCTTTCCACAGGGTCGCCACTTCGCTTTGCAGGGTCTTGTCGTTGGTGGGAACAGCTTCTTCGTGCAGTTCCGCTGCAATTTTATCGGCTTCCTGGGTCGGCATCATATCGCGCATGGTGCGGAATATCACTTCGGCGATATCTCGCGCGTCGAAGATGTCTTCGAGTTGCGCTTTGAGCTTCACTTTTTCGAGAAATGCCATGTTTTCCGAGGCGATGGGGACGGTGGGTCCGCCTTGGAGCGATTGCGGGGGATTGGCGTCGATTTTCTCGAACAATTGCCGACCTTTATCGTTGAAGGTGGCGCGGGTGACCGTCACGAGGGGAGGAACGGGGTCGGGACCGCCATAGGCATCGCCGCTAAAGTCGGCATCGATAAATTGTTCTTGGTTGAGATAGTCGAGGTGACCGAGCAGATCCTTCGTCGTGACTTCAATTCCAGCGAAATCGGTCGATTTCAGTTGAATTGGCTCGAATTCTGGCTGTTCGCTGCCTTCTTTGATTTTTTTGAGAAGAATATAGGTGACGTCGTCTCGTAAAGCAATTGTCATAGAAAAAAGTCCTAATTCTGCACGATACCTGCGGGTCGGAACCAATGCGCGATCGCTCTCGGTTATGTCACCAATTGCCGACCGCGTGGCGAGCATGAATGACAATGTTAGTACATCAAAATCTATAAATCCTTTCTAGATTAAGGATTTCGGAATCCAAAACAATGTCATCTATTGACCCAACTTCCAGCTTACCCAGCGGGCAAATCGGTGTCATCCTTCTCGAGATGGAGAAAATCGTTGGTTAAAATAGACCTACCCCGCCAAATTGCCTCAATTGTCCTGGAATGGGCGAGTTTATGCGGCGCGATCGCGATCGTTGCCAGTTGACTCAGGGAACCCTGTCTTGCGATTTTAAATCGTGGGAACTATAGAATGGGTAGCATCTCGATGTAGGTGTGTCAGTCTGGAATGAAGAACGGGAACGAGCGATCGTAAAGGAATGTTAATTCATTCGGTTGAATAAAATCGATCGTCGAATGGTAACGAATAGCAACGCATATCCTGGCATTGTGAGGAATGAAATCTCGCCGAAATCTCTGTTATATCGGTATTTTTCTCGGTGGTATCTCGTTAGGTTTTATCGCACTCTCGATTGGGAATAAAGTCCAAAGTACGTGCGATCGCCCAACCAGTATCGCCGGACAAATTTGTCAGGGAAAAATACCCAAGCAAGTTTCAGAAGATACCTGGGCGCAAATTGGGGCAATTGCCTACGAAAAAGCTGCCCAATTCATGCGATCGAATAACGGTGTCGCGCGCCGCCTCGACGAAAATCAAAAGCGCTATTTACGACCGCATTTTGGCGATTTAGTCGATCGCGTCTCGATCGTCTACGAAGCGCAGTTGATGGACGAGTGGGTGGCGGCGAGTTTTCGAATTAATGTCGGTCACTCCAACGCTCAAGTTTACGGCGATCGGATTTATTTGAAACAACCTTATAAACCCGATGACCTCGAACAAATTATCCTCTTAGCTCACGAACTCGTTCACGTCCGACAGTACGAACAGTTCGGCGGTTTGGATCGATTTGGCTATCACTATTTCCGCGAATACAAACTCGCTGACGAGAGCTATCGGGATAACAAAATGGAGCAAGAAGCGTTTGAGTTCGAGGAAGAATTCGCGCGGTGGCTGATGCGAGAACGGTGGCGATCGCGCTATTACTGGGAATAGAACCGTTGTTATATAGCGTTTTATCAACGGTGGGAACACGCTATCGCTGGCGTGCGAGGTAGAAAACATAACCGTAAGCATCGCTATACTGTCGGTATAGATCGATTTCCCGTTGTTCGGACTCGATAATCGCCAGCGCCTCCGGTCGATCTGAATATTTTTGGCGCAACGCGGACAGTCGGCGTTCGAGGGGAGTATAGTAATCGTCCCACCAGGCGGATTCGGGTAAAGTAAAATGGGCGATCGCCTCGTATCCTGCACGCTCTACGGTCTTTAAATTCTCTGCGATCGTTTGCATCGCCGGATAGTCTTGCTCCCAAAATTCTCGAATTTCTAACGGCGGATTTTGGGTCAGCCAAGTTATCTCCGTGACGGCGATCCAACCGGGACGATCTAACCAGCGTTTCCACTGGCGCAAACCGGTTTCAAATCCGATCGAATAAATCGCGCCTTCGGCCCAAATCAGATCGAATCGTTCGGAACCCAAATCGAGAGCGGACATATCGCCGACTCTGGCGTCGATGCGATCGCTAAGTCCCGCTTTTTTTGCCCGTTGTGCTAATTGGTCGATATAGGGTAAATGATTGTCAATCGCGATAATGGTTCCCCGACTCAAGCGCGCCAAATCCAGGGTTTGCTGTCCCGGTCCGCAACCGAGATCGAGAATGCGAGGGGTTTCGGGTAAATCGGAGAGCATCGAGAAAGCGGTTTGGGTCGAAGCAAAATTTCCCGGACCTTCGCGGGGAAGATCGGTGTGGATTTCAAAAAATAGGTCGGTGTCGTTCATTTTGCAATTGCGAATACTCCATTAATCTTACTCAATAAAGGGTTCGCCACGAACCAATTTTAACCCTCCTCAATCCCTAAAATTCGACAGAGGCGATCGCGATCGCTCGGTTTGATTTGAAATCGACCCCGTTCGATATCCCTGACCCAACTCTGGCTCTTACCGATGGCGCGAGCGACCGTTCGCTGGCTCAATCCTTTATCCCGACGCGCCGCCATCACATCTTCGCCGGTTAAGGATGGGGGAGAGGTAGAGGAAGGATGCGCTGACCTCTGACGGGGGGGAGGCGTGGCGCGATCTCCATACCCCCGTTTTAGGGATTCGGGAAGGTCAAATTGCGAAATCCGAGCTTGCATCAACATTTGCCATTTTCCCCGCGCTCCCGGATCGGTCAGGCGGCGATCGCGATTGGCATCATCGATCCAAAATTCTAACGCCGCGTCGCTATCGTTGGGCAGATCTGCTAATTTTGCCCACATGGGTTGAATTTGAGGCGGATACGTTTGCGGGTCGAACTGGGGAGTAAAGCCGCAACGATCTAAAATTTCGAGGTCGCTTTCAAAGGTGCGAATTTGCTTTTTGCGTTTGGCGCGATCGCCCTGAACTGCGCTAATTTTATCGGGTCCGTATGCCACGCGCATTAAGGTTAAAACGGTAATCGGTTGCTGGCGACCGAGTTTGGTTTTAAACAACAACCACAACATCATTCTCGCCGCGCCGGGATGTTGTTGCCACAGGCTGCTCGCCTTGTCTAGAACGAATTTTGGTAAAATGCCGTATTGATAGAACGCTCGCTTATCTCGCGCGCTGTCGCGATTGAGAAAGTATTTTGCCCAAAGTCCGGCGCGAAGGGTAAAAGTTAGTCCGATGACGTGTTTGTTGCCGAGTTCGTCTTCGTAAAAATGATGGTCGATCGCTTCTAAATACCACAAGCGGTTGTGTTCGATCTTAAATGCGCCGACCGGACCCTGTTGCGGCCAGTCGATCGAATAGGACAGGCAACAAGGTTGTTGGACGAGAAATTTAATTAATGCTAATTTTTCCAATCGGGACAAATCTTTGCGACGATGCAGTCCCAAATACCATTCAATCTGGCGATCGTCAATTTTAAAACTTTCTTCCCAGGGTCGATTTAAGCGGGTGGCATGGGCGGCGTACACTAAATGCAAGCAAGCCGATCGCGCGTCGAATCGGTCTAGGGTTTCCCAAGCCGTTTCCCCAAATTGAAATCCAAATTCGCTTCCTTGCACGCAATCGGCGAGGCGAAAGGTCAGGTTTCCTTTTCCTTGTTTGACCGATCGCCGATAGAACAGAATTCCATTGGAATCGTCGATCCACGGAAGCAATCGCCCCGCTGCTAAAAGATTGCACGTTTCCCAAATCACCATTGAAGATGCCATGGGATTGGTTTGTCCGTTGGGAAATAAATCCGGACTCAAAGCACGATGGCGATCGCATTTTTGGTAACGGCTGGTTCCTCGCGCCGAGCGATTGGATTCGAGCGGGACGGGGTGCAGGGTCGGACATACCAAAACACACAAGGGATTGGCGTGGTAGCCGACGCAATTATTACACAAACTGGCTTCGATAGAATAACGCTTTCCTTCAGTCTCAATGGCGTCGGTCGGACATCGAGGGCGACATTCATCGCAAGCAATACATTGACTCAAAATGGTATAAGTCATTGAAACAGACCGATTTTTGAATCGGATTTAAACGAGAGGCTGTCAGATTTTGAGAGGGTATGAAGCGAGGTCAAAATTGGTCGATACGATCGAGAACTGAATGCAGTGGTTCTGACAGTTGTGCCGGGAAAAATTCCTTGAAGCGATCCAACTTTGATGGCGATTGACGAATTCATCGATCGGTTTAATTCGGTTCAATAATAATCTCGAGGGGGTTCGACCTGTTTTGAAAGAGCGCGAACGACGGACTAAATTCGCTAGCAGTCGATCCAGATCGCGTATCTCTAATATCTCATCGAGGGGCAAGTCGATCTGTTCGAGGCGATCGATTTAATATTTTTTTTAGAATTGTCATGCAAACTTGATAAAAGCGATGGTAAATCTGCAAAATTGTTGGCGATCGCAAGTTAAATCCCCAAAAAGAGTGATAGATTATTGAAAATTCGATAAAAGTCGAAAATTTACATTATTTACTCATTCAAGGAGCAAATTCATGCAACTGAGTGCCCGCAATACCATCAAAGGGACGGTCAAAAAGGTTGTGATGGGAATGGTCACGGCAGAAGTGACCTTAGAAGTTGCCCCCAATGTCGAGATTGTCAGCGTGATTTCCAAAACCTCCGCCGAAACGCTGGGATTAGCGGAGGGAAAGGAGGCTTACGCCGTGGTTAAAGCCAGTAACGTCATGGTCGCCACCGAATAAGGCTAAGTTTCGATGGGAGCGCGCGCCTCCCGCTCAAATCGGTTCGAGGCTGACCCCAATATCGGCGGGATTGGCGTAATACGGAGCAGTGGAGACTAACCCATCTGCTCCCGTTGCGGCGTAATCGGCAATATTGGAGAACTGAATGCCACCGGCGGCTAAGATTAACAGGTGGGGAAACTCCGATTTGAGCCTCGCGATCGCCGCTGAGAGCGCCTTGGGTTTGAGTTTGTCGAATTGGATGCCATCGACGCCAGCTTTGGCGAGGGGAACGGCGTCGTCGGGTTGCTTGAGTTCGACGATAATTTTCTTTTCCTTCACCTGTCGTTTCAGTTGGGGAAGCCGTGACACCAACCCCTCGATTCCGCCGACGAAATTTAAATGCTGCTCGAAAATCAGTACGGTTTCCGACAGTCCCAGGCGATGGGGATAGGCACCGGCGGCTAAAATGGCATCAATCGCGATCGCCTTGGTTCCGGGAACGTGCTTGCGAGTGGTGTAAAGCATCGCGTCGGGGTTGGCTTCGACCGCCGCTCGAACCATGCGATCGGTCAGCGTCGCCACGCCACAAGCGTATTCGAGTATATTTTGGGCAGTCTTCCACGCCGTATGGAGCGATCGGGCGCTCCCCTGAGCTGCCAGTACCGTCACCCCCGCTTCCAGGCGATCGCCCGTTGCCAGTGCCAGGGTGACCTCCGCGCCCACCGATTTTAACACCTGCGCCGCCATTTCGCTGCCGCCCAGACAGACGCGATCGCGGGTAGTAAAGCGAATGGTCGCCGGGCGATCGCCAATTCCGAGGGCGTGGGTGGTTAAATCGAAATAGGGAACGTCTTCTTGCAGCAGAGCTTGCGGATTCAAGGAAACCATCGCGTCCGGGGGTCAACTCAAAGTGGGCGATCGGGCAAGATGATACTATGGCTAGTTAGGCACTCAATACGCTTTCTTCGACCGAGATCATGGGAAAACAGCGCGTTCTCTCTGGAGTTCAACCGACCGGAAACTTGCACTTGGGAAATTACCTCGGTGCCATTCGTAACTGGGTCAACGACCAAGACCAGTACGAGAATTTCTTCTGCGTGGTCGATTTACACGCCATTACTATACCGCACAACCCGGCGACCCTCGCCGCCGATACCTATACGCTCGCCGCATTGTATCTCGCTTGCGGGTTGGATCTCGATCGCGCCACGATTTTCGTGCAATCCCACATCCCGGCGCACAGCGAACTGACTTGGCTGCTCAACTGCGTCACGCCGCTCAACTGGCTGCAAGACATGATCCAGTTTAAAGAAAAAGCGGTGAAGCAGGGGGAGAACGTCAGCACCGGGTTGCTGGACTATCCCGTGTTGATGGCATCCGATATTTTACTCTACGATGCCGATAAAGTGCCCGTCGGCGAAGACCAAAAGCAACACTTGGAACTGACTCGCGATATCGCCGCTCGATTCAACCATTTATTTGGCAGTCGCGATCGCCCGACGTTAAAATTACCCGAGCCGATCGTGCGCAAAGACGGGGCGCGGGTGATGAGCCTGAGCGATGGGACGCGCAAGATGTCGAAGTCCGATCCCTCCGAACTCAGCCGCATCAACCTGCTCGATCCCCCCGAAACCATTGCTAAAAAAATCAAGCGCTGCAAGACCGATCCGGTACGCGGCTTGACCTTCGACGATCCCGAACGCCCCGAGTGCCACAATCTCCTCTCCCTTTATATGATACTGTCTGGAAAGACCCGAGAGGCAGTGGCAGCGGAATGTCAGGACATGGGCTGGGGGCAGTTCAAACCCCTGCTAACCGATGCGACGGTTGAAGTCTTGCGACCGATTCAAGAGCGGTACAAAGCCATTATCGACGATCGCGGCTATTTAGAATCGGTGTTGCGGCAAGGTCGCCAACGCGCCGAGGCGATCGCGCAAGAGACCTTAGCTCGGGTGAAGTCGGCGTTAGGCTATTCGACTCCATTGTAGGCGACCCACGTGCCCCGAGTCGCAAATTTATGTTTTGAGTAAGAGATAAGTAACGGATGACTGGACATACGATCGCTGAAGACAGACAAAAACAGCCCATTTTATCTTGCTTCCGGAGTGCCGTCGAGCGGGGAGACTTTCTCGTCACCGCCGAAGTCGCGCCCCCCAAGGGAGGCGATCCGACGCATATGTTGAAAATGGGGGATCTGCTCAAAGATCGCGTCCATGCCATCAATATTACCGACGGATCTCGGGCAGTGTTGCGCATGTCGCCCTTAGCGGCGTCGGCGTTGTTGGTGCAGCGGGGGGTCGAGCCGATTTGCCAAATTGCCTGTCGCGATCGCAACACGATTGGCTTGCAGGCGGATCTCATGGGTGCCCAAGCCCTCGGCATTCGTAACATTCTGGCACTGACGGGGGATCCGGTTAAAGCCGGCGACCACCCCAAAGCCAAAAGCGTGTTCAACCTCGAATCGGTGCGACTGCTGCAAACCATCGACAAGCTCAATCGCGGACTCGACTATAACGAACAATCCCTCACCGATGGCAAATTGGATTTATTTCCCGGTGCGGCGGTGGATCCGCAACTGAAGAATTGGAAAAGCATTCAGCGGCGGTTCGAGCGCAAAATCGAAGCGGGGGCGCAGTTTTTCCAAAGTCAGTTAATTTCGGATTTCGATCGCCTCGATAAGTTTATGACCGAAGTGGCAGCCCCGACGAAAAAGCCGGTTTTAGCGGGTATATTTTTACTAAAATCGGCGAAAAATGCCCGCTTTATTAACAAATACGTCCCCGGCGTTCACATCAGCGACGAAACGATCGATCGCTTGGAAAAAGCCCAGCATCCCCTAGAAGAAGGGATGAAAATCGCAGCCGAACAAGTGCGCCTGTCGCAAGATTTGTGCCAGGGCGTTCACATGATGGCAATCAAGCGCGAAGATTTGATTCCGCAAATTCTGGATCTGGCGGGAGTCGCGCCCATCGAACCGTCGCGATCGCAGCCCCTGTCGCCCTCGACCGTGCGCTAAACGTCTGGCAGTCGATCGGGGTCTGGGGTTCGGATCGATTGCCACGGATTAAACGAGGGGAAGGGATTGTCATTTCGAGCTAAGATTAATAGGATTACCGGTCGAAGCGCGGGTTACTTTGTCAGCTTTCACCCGAATTTATTCCTAATGTTTGGCGATCCCTTAAGTGACAGCTTGCTCGACAATTCGATCGGTATTGTTCTCGCACTCAGCACTCTCGGGATCGGGTTGGTATACTGGTTGAGGCGCGGTCTTCGATGGCAAGTCCGAGAGGCTTCTGGCGATCGCCAACCCGAGGATACAGTGTACCTCGCCTTCGATCTCGCTCCCATTGGCATGGCGATTACGGGCTTAGACGGACAGGTGTTGCGAGCGAACCGCGCCCTGTGCCAGTTGCTCGATTACAGCGAGAGCGAATTGCTCGATCGCCCCCTTGCCGGAATTACCCACCCCGACGACGTCGAGGTCGATCGCGCCCTGGAATGGCAGCTCCAGCAGGGGAAAATTGCTCAATTTCGCACGGAAAAACGTTACCTCGCTCGCACGGGTCGCGCCATTGACGCCATCTTGCAAGTATCGCTGGTTCGAGACGGACAGGGACATCCTCTCCACGCCATCCGCCAAATCGTCGATATCAGCGATCGCGTCTGTCTCGAAACTCAGTTGCGACAGGACGTATTGTACGATTCCCTGACGGGATTGCCCAATCGTACCCTATTTCTGCAACGACTCAACCAAGCCGCCGACCCCACGCGATCGGACGAGCAATTTGCCGTTCTATTTTTAGACCTCGATCGGTTCAAAATCCTCAACGACAGTCTGGGACACATTCTCGGCGATCGCTTGCTCGTCGAAATCGGACAGCGAATTCGAGGTTGTACCCACCCCGAAGATACCGTAGCGCGCATGGGGGGCGACGAATTTACCCTCCTGCTCGAACGGATCGAAAGCGCCGAAGAGGCGATCGCGATCGCCCAACGCATCCAGCACGAATTGAGCGCGCCATTTTCCCTCAACGGACAGGAAATCTTCACCAACGCCAGCATCGGAATTGCTCTCAGTTCCACCGGATACGATCGCGTCGAAGACTTATTGCGAAACGCCGACATTGCCATGTATTACGCCAAAGCCATGGTACAAGAGCGTTACGCCGTTTTCGATACCGACATGCACCAGCGCACGGTCAATTTATTGCAAATCGAAACCGACCTGCGCCGCGTCATCTCCACCAATCGCAGCAGTCGCGGCTTCCCGGACATGACGGCGGGCGATCGCCTGCTCGATCGCGAATTCGAGCTGTACTACCAACCCATTGTCGCCCTCGACACGGGACGGATTAACGGGTTTGAAGCCCTCATTCGCTGGAAACCGCCCGGACGCGACCTGATTTCCCCCGCCGAATTTATTCCCGTGGCTGAAGAAACCGGCTTAATCATCCCCTTGGGATTGTCGATTTTGCGCCGTGCGTGCCAACAACTGTTTCAATGGCAACAACAATTTCCCGCCTATCCGCCGTTGACCATGAGCGTAAATTTGTCGGGAAAACAACTGGCGCGATCGGACTTTTTGCCCTGCATCGATCGCATTTTAGACGATATCGACCTGCCCCCCGACAGCCTCAAACTCGAAATTACCGAAAGCGTGTTGATGGACAATGCCGACGTGACGGCTGTCTTGCTCGAACAACTGCGAAAGCGCAACATTCAATGCTGCATTGACGACTTCGGGACGGGATATTCGTCATTGAGCTACTTGCATCGCTTTCCCATTGGCACGTTAAAGGTGGATCGCTCTTTTATCAATACGCTCGGGGTGGACGAGGAGAACACCGAACTGGTGCGTTCGATCTTAATGCTCGCCCACAATTTAGGGATGTACGTCGTCGCCGAGGGAGTCGAAACCCAACAGCAATTGGTGCAACTGTGGGCGTTGGAATGCGAGTTCGGTCAAGGCTATTTTTTCTCGCCTGCCTTGCAAGTGGCAGAGGCGACGGCATTACTCGCTACTTCGCCGCAGTGGTAGTGGTGGACTCAATATTGGGCATCGCCTCGTGGGGGCGACCAGGAGGCTACAAGGCAGACCGGACAGAGCGATGCGAGAGTTCGTCTGGCAACAGGCAAGTGTCCCTAATGAGTCCAGGCAATGCTCTAATGGATTTCAAATTGGGCGATAACCGGAAAATGATCCGAGGGAAACACCCCTTCCCACCGCTGCGTATCCACTTTAACCCATTGCAATCGAACTCGGCGATCGCCATAAATGGTATCGATAGAGGCAAAAGTTTTCCCGGTAAAATCGTGAGCGGTGTGGGGGGCGATCGGATGTTGGGCGACTAAGGCATCGCATAACTGAATCCCGTTGGAGAGCGGTTGGGCGAAACGCTGGCGACAGTGACTTTTGGGGGGAGCGTTAAAATCGGCAGTGAGAAATCGCATCACCGCTAGCGGCGCAAGTTCGACCAGGCGATCGCGAATCAGTTCGGCACTCAAATCCCGCGATCGCTCGCTGTGGTAATCGAGATGGGTATTGACCAACGCAATTTGCTGTCCTTGCGGGGTGGCAAACACGCCCCAGGTTGCCATGCGCGGCAGGGGATTGCCCCAATCGAAACCGATACTCCCGGCGACTTCTGGCGTGTCGCTGAGGTAAAAATCCCCTGACGACAGCCGGGTTAAATGCTGGGTGCGGTAGAAAATGGCGCAGTGTTCGTCCGTTCCGGTACCCGAGCGATCGCGTCCGACGCTTTGATAGTCCCCGAGGGAGCGATGCAAATCGAGCAATTGGTGCGCCTTTCCTTCCTGGGTTCCGACCAGATCCGGTTGGTAATGGGCGATCGCGTCCGCGATGGCATAGCGGCGCACCGACCAAGCGCAATTGTCGGGATCGGGCTTATCGTAGCGCAGGTTGACACTCATGACTTTCAGGATTGCAGACATAGGTTCTTGGGGGTTAGAAACGGGAACACTGGTTTTTCAGGCAACAGACGCGCTAGGATACCAATGAAATCGATCGCGCTCAAGACAGGTTGCTAGATTCGATATGTTCCTAGACGAACTGACTCCATTATTCCAAGAACTGACCCGACAGCCCGTTGCATTTCTGGGCGGATTCGTTTCAGGCGTTCTGCGCGTCGGTCTGAACGAAGATCCGGTCAAAACGTGGCTGGAACGACAAGACCTCTCGGTGCCTTCGAGCGGTTCGAGTCACAACCACAGCAATAACGGACAGAGTAGCGGCCCGCAATCGATTTCGATCGAGTAAGCGAGCCAATTGACGAGACTACTATCGCCGCTGAAGGCATAGGAATTCCCAGTCCCGCGCCGAGGCTGCGAATCTCAGTCTCTGAGATGGATGTTGACAGATTGGGCGATCGAACGAGTTGGTGCGGATAACGAAACGGTTCATGTCTCTATTTTCCAAACGGGTGGCGATCGCGATCGCGCTTGCGACGATCGGGTTGTCGGCGACTGGCTGTCGTCGGGATAGAATCGATCGCTGTCACCAGTTAGCCGGGAAAATCGAGCAAGTCAATGCCGAAATCGAGGAATTTACCCAAACGCGCCAACCTCAAGGATCTGAGGCGGAGCAAGCTCAATCGGTCAGCACCCTCGAAGACGAAGCTCCCCAACTCGAATCGTTAGCCGACCGCCTCGAATCGTCTGCCATTACCATTCAGCAAATGCGATTGGGAGACGAGCAACTCAAGGAATTTCAGGAAAAATTCGCGCGCGTCTACTTGGATATGAGTCAATCGCTGAAGCGACGCGCCCGAGCCACGCGCAACTATCTCGAAGCGGTCGAAAGCGATAACGAGGCGTTAAAGCAGCAGGCGATCGAGAAAATGAAAGCCGCCGGTCAGTTGGCGACTCAAGCCGCCCAGCGATCGGATCGGGTCGCCGAGGCTGCGAACAAATATTGTCGGCGCAACGAATGATCGGGCAATGATATGGTCGAGACTGCCAGCATCGCCCGCGAAATCTTGGAGGGGAAAGGATACGCGATCGTTCCGAACGTCCTCTCGGCACAACAGGCTTGCGAAGCGCGATCGCGAGTATTGCAACTTGCCCAAACCGATCGCCAAGCCGGACGCATTCGCCCGGACTCGGGACGAGAGCGGATTTACGGCTTAATTTACGCCGGGGAAATTTTCGAGACGATGATTTGCCATCCGGCGGTGCTGCAAGTCGTCGAATCTCTACTGGGACGCGAAGCAGTATTGGGCGGGTTTTCGGCACACATTTTGCACCATCGCGCCAGCAGCATGGGCATTCACGTCGATTATCCCTACTGGGCGATGGAACCGCCGTTTCCGCCTGATCCGACGTTGGAAGTGCAAGCGATCTGGCTCGTTGAAGATTTTACCGAAGACAATGGCGCGCCGGTGTTTGCGCCGGGAACCCAGACGTTATGCACTGCGCCAGACCCGGAGAAGTTTGCCCGAATTGCCGAAAAGGTGACGGGTTCGGCGGGATCGGTGGTCCTGTCCCACGGGTTGTGCTGGCACGATACCTCGGTTAACGTCACTGAGACGCCGAGGGTTTCGATTTTAGGCAATTATACGCCCAAATTCGTGCAATCGTTAGAAGATTTGAACTATCGAGGCGATCGCGCCGTGGTCGATCGCGCCCCGCCCCAACTCAAACACCTGCTGCGTCACGCTTGGAAAACAGGCGATCGCCCCATGTTCGAGTTATAGACCCTCTCAGTCCGGTTAAGGGGGGCTAGATCCCGTACAATAGCTAATGCGTCGTAAAACTCGAATCTCCCCATGTCTCCCAAGCCACGCGAGGTGGCAGTTGGGGGGCATTTTTTTAGGCGATCGCGCCGAATTATACATCAAATTTAGACCAATGCAACATTGGCGTGTACAATCGGGGTAGAGAAGAGTAAGAGAGGAAAGGCGAGGAGCGCATCTACCGCAAGTGCGATCGTTCCTCGAGATTTATGGATTGCCGAGAACAACCTAGCCGATTCCAGGTTTTCACCACACTCCTCCTTGTTCTAGGCGCACTTTTATTGATGTCCAATATTTCCGATTTGGACGGATCGATCCACATCGGGATTAGTTTCGATCGCCCAGTGGCAATTGAACGTCGTTAACCATTTCGCCTAGTTAGGAGCAATTAGAACGTCAAAGGCACCCCGACGATTGGGGTGTTTTTTCTGGTTAAGGCAACGGGAAAACAACAGGAATGGTCGGGGTTTCCCTCTCTCCCCCTCCCCTCATCCCCTCTAAGACCCGCTACACTGGAGGATAGGGAAAAGTGGTGAAATCGCATGCAAACTTGCCCCCGTTGCCAGCAAACCGTCGAAGCACAAGCCGTGCGCTGTCCGTACTGTCGCACCTCACTCAAAGCTTACGGACATCCCGGTATTCCCTTACATCAAGCCACCGACGACAACTTTCTTTGTTCCAGTTGTACCTACCACGCCGACAACACCTGTAACTTTCCCCAACGTCCCTACGCCAAAGACTGTACCCTATACCACAATCTCGACGAACCCCTAGTCGAAACGCCAGTCGTGCCGTACCAAGCCTCCCCCTTCAGTCGCTTGTGGTTCAAACGCCATCAGACCTGGATCGTCTTACTCGGGTTAGTCGCCATTAGCCTTTTACTGGCACTATCCTGACTGCTGCGACACCACGCTACTCGAATCGGAGGGCGTCCCCGTTTCGCCAGAAGTTTCGGCGGGAGGGAAAGAATCGATCGCGTGTTCCTCTTCTTCCTGATACACCGCCAAGTCGAACCAGAATGTCGTTCCGACGCCAACTTCGCTGATCAGGTGGACGGTGCTGTGATGTTTCTCGATAATATTGCGTACGATGGACAGTCCCAACCCGGTTCCTTCCAGAGTATGGACGCGATTTTCCACCCGGAAGAAGCGATCGAAAATGGCTTCTTGATCCTCGGCGTCGATCCCGATTCCCGTGTCGGACACTTCCACGCGCACGAACTTGGGTTTGGGATACAGTTTGGCAGACCCCGTTGGGTTGCTGTCTAGATGCGCATTGGATTCGGTCGGGGTAGCATGGGTTGGGCGGTCTGGAGTCGGCGGTTGCAGCAGATAGGCGCGGATAATCACCTGTCCGCCGGGTTCGGTAAATTTGAGCGAGTTGCCGACCAGATTGGCAAACACTTGCAACAATAAATCGTAATGCCCCAAAACGGCAGGCAGATCGGTTTCGATTTCCTGCCGCAATTCGATGCCCTTATCTTTCGCATTGAGTTGGTAGGTGCGCAGGGTTTGCTCGATGGGTTGGGCAATGTCGAGGGCGCTGAGATGGTAAATTCGGCAAGATTCGAGCCGCGAGAGATCCAGCACGTCGTTGACCAAGCGCGTCAGGCGATCGGTTTCGCGATTGGCGGTTTCGAGGAATTCGCACCGTTCTTCCTCCCCCAAATCTTCACCGTATTCGTGCAAGGTTTCGATGAACGATTTGATATTAAACAGCGGCGTCCTCAACTCGTGGGAGACGTTACTGATAAATTGGCTCTTGGCTTCGTTGAGTTCCACCTCGCGAGTGATATCTTGCACCGTCATGGCGATGCCTTTAATATTTTCGCGATCGCGATCGAGTACCGTGGTCAATAAGATCCGCACCGTGCGACTGGTCGGCTCGGTCAGCGTCGTGCGGAATTCGCCCCCCTCCCGTTCGCCGCGAATCATGCGGTAGAGCGGTCGCGTCAGTTCCACCTGCACTGGAGACGGTAAGGAGTACAGCACGTTGGATCCGACCAAGTTTTTCCCTTCCCAGCCAAACATTCGCTGCGCCGTGGGATTGACCAGAATCACTTGTAAGTCCGTATCCAACAGCACCGCACCGTCGGCGATGGTAGACACCAGGGTTTCGAGTTTGGCTTTTTCTGCCGTCAGTTCTTCAATATTCTGCTCTTCGTAGCGCTCCAGGCGTTCTGCCATTTCGTTGAAACTGACGATCAACTCGCCCAATTCGCCGCCGAGGGGCAAATCGACCCGCTGGTTGAAATTCCCGGCGGCAATATTTTTCACCCCGACCACCAGTTCTTTAATCGGCTTGGTAATTGTCAGGGCGTTAAACACCGCTCCCAAGATCACCATCGCCCAAATCGAGACGAACACGGCAATCGTGACATCGCGGGTCAAATTCGAGGAGGTGACCACCGTGGGGTTGGGATTGATACCCACCGCCAGCACCCCGAGATAGTTGCCCTCGTGAACCAAGGGAACGAAAACGTCCGTTACCTGACCGTCGGGGGTCGGGTGTTGGCGCACCATGGGGAGTTCGGAGCTGGTGGGAAAATTTTCGGGCAATTGAATGCGCCGCCGAATTTTGAGGGAGTTTTGCACGGCGGAGTCGGAAAAGGGGATGCCCAAGAAGATTTCGCCATCTTCGTCCGCGTAGAGCATATAGCGCACGCTGGAGGTGCTGCTGTAGAACTGATGGGAAAATCGGGCAATTTCGCTGAGGTTGTCTTCGGCAATCAGCGGCGCGACGTTAGCCGCTAGCAACAATCCCAGGTCGCGACCGAATCGGGTATCGTTAACGCGGGCATCTTGTTGAATGGTGTTGACCGCCCAAAAGGTCAGACCGCTCATAATCAGCGACACGACCAAGGTGGCGGCTGCCATCAGCCGCGTCTGGAGGGTGAATTCCGACCACCATTGAGCGATGCTCTCTTTAATTTTTGCTAGTAAAGCCAGCAAGGGAATTTCCGATCGAAATTTACAGGGGTCTTGGATGATTCTCGCACGATCTCCAACAGAGATCGGATATCAGATCCCCAACTTCACTCCTAGCTTAACGCGCGATAGGCAATATCTTTGCGAAAGTAGCATTCTTCAAACTGAATCCGATCCACGGCGCGATAGGCATTATCGACGGCAGTTTTGAGGGTGTCTCCAGTGGCGCTGACGCCGAGGACGCGACCGCCGCTGGTTAGCAGTTGCTGCTGTTTGAGTTGGGTGCCGGCGTGAAACACGATCGCCCCTTCGGATTCGGCGGCTTCGATGCCCGAGATAACCCGACCTTTTTGATAGGATCCCGGATAGCCTTCCGATGCCAAGACGACGCAGACCGAGGCACCGGATTGCCAGCGAATCGGGGGCAGGTCTTTGAGCCGCTGTTGGGCACACGCTTGTAGCAGGTCGATTAAGGGGGTTTCGAGCAGCGGGAGGATGGCTTGGGTTTCGGGGTCGCCGAAGCGACAGTTAAATTCGAGGACTTTGGGGTCGCCGCTCTCGCCAATCATCAGTCCGGCGTAGAGGACGCCCCGATAGTCGATACCGCGTTGTTGTAGAGTGGCGATCGCGGGTTGTAGGATTTCTCGCTCGATGCGATCGCTCAGTTCGGGGGTGACCACGGGGGTCGGTGCATACGCGCCCATTCCGCCGGTATTCGGTCCGGTATCCCCTTCTCCAATCGGCTTGTGATCCTGGGAGGGCATTAACGCTCGCACGGTCTGACCGTCGGTGAGGGCGAGAACCGATACTTCCTGTCCGCGCAAGCATTCTTCGACCACGATGCGATCGCCGGCTTTGCCAAATTTACCCCGACCGATGGTATCGATCGCTTCCCACGCCTGTTCGACGGTTTCGGCGACGGTGACGCCTTTTCCCGCAGCCAGTCCGTCGGCTTTGACCACAATCGGCGCGCCGGTGTCGCGGACGTAGGCTTTGGCGTCTTCGGCTCGGTCGGCACTAAATACGCTAGAGGCGGCGGTGGGAATTCCCGCTTCTTGCATAAACTCTTTCGCCCACGCTTTGCTCGACTCGATTTGAGCGGCGACTTGATTCGGACCGAAGACGGGAACGCCCCGTTTTTGCAGGTAGTCGGTAATGCCGAGAGACAGGGGCAGCTCCGGACCGACAATGACGAGAGACACGCCGTGAACCAGGGCGAACCGTTCGATTCCCTCAAAATCGTCTACGGACAGGGGCAAGTTCTGACACCCATCCATGACTGCCGTTCCGCCATTTCCCGGAACGCAAATTGCCTGTTGAACTTTATCGGATTGCAGTAGTTTCCAGGCGAGGGCGTGTTCGCGACCTCCATTCCCGACAATCAGAACCTTCACTCAAACCTCCCGAACGTGGCAGCCCTTGCCAAATAAATGCGCGTAAACCAATCGACAATTAGCGGTAACGTTGGCGCTGTCTCGGCTCGATCCCGATGAGGGAACCCCAATGAACCCGCGAGCGATCGACAGGGTCTCGACCGGGTTGACCGCGCGTCGCGGATTGCCTGCAATCAGGTCTTACCTCCGTTGCCAGTCTCCGAGTTCCCCGACCCCTGGGTTTGACCCGCCGGCGCGATCGCAGTGAGCTTCGATGACTCTAGCCTCGGCGCGAGACAGGGAGACAGGGGTTTTGGCGTCTTCTCGGTGTTGTTACCGTGCTGATAATAACAGAGACTTCCTGTTTAGCCCACGCTTTGCGAGGGAAGTTGGCGAACTCGACCCACAAAGTACCGTCGTCGAGGTCAGAGCTGGCGCGATCGAGATACCCTATTAAGATGCGATCGCGCGAGTTTCGATGGTTGGAGTGAAGCGAGATTTTATGACAACGACAATTGTGACGGGGGCGGCTGGATTTATCGGCTCTCATTTAGCCGAACGCTTGCTCGATCGCGGCGATTTCGTCATTGGGATCGACGAGTGCAACGATTATTACGATCCGAGTGCGAAGCGGCGAAATTTATCTCGGTTGCGCGATTTCGCCAATTTCAAGTTGATTGAAGCGACCATTGCAGACGCGAACTGGTCGGAATTGCTCGCCGATGTGGAAGTGATTTACCACCAAGCCGCTCAAGCTGGAGTTCGCGCCAGTTGGGGCAGCAGTTTCCGCCATTACACCGAACGCAATATCAACGCCACGCAAATTTTACTGGAGGCGGCGAAGGAGGCTCCGCAGTTGCAGCGGTTCGTGTTTGCTTCGTCTTCGTCGGTGTACGGAAATGCCGAAACCCTTCCCACCAGCGAGTCAATTTGCCCGCAGCCGGTGTCGCCTTACGGGATTACCAAGTTAGCTGCCGAACGGTTGTGCTGGCTGTACTATCAGAATTTTGGGGTGCCGACAACCGCCCTGCGCTATTTTACCGTCTACGGTCCCCGCCAGCGTCCGGATATGGCGTTTCACAAGTTTTTTCGAGCGGCGTTGGACGATCGCCCAATTCAAATTTACGGCGACGGACGGCAAACCCGCGACTTCACCTTTGTCAGCGATGCGGTGGCGGCAAATTTGGCGGCGGCGGAAGTCCCCGCAGCGGTGGGGGAAGCGTTCAATATTGGCGGCGGGGCTTGCGTTGGCTTGATGGAGGTAATCGAGACCATGGAAAAAGCGATCGATCGCCCGGTACGCCGCGAATACGTCGAACGAGCCAAGGGCGACGCGCGCCACACTAGCGCCGATATTACCAAGGCTCGCGAGATCTTGGGGTATCAGCCGCAGGTGTCGTTATTGGACGGATTGCGGCAAGAATGGGCGTGGATGAATCAAGGATAGGCAACAGTGTCGCCCTCGAAGGTGGGCATTGCTCGTTTGCCGTGGATCGACACATTTTCACATCGATCGGCAA
>CAYQUF010000054.1:0-25978 GCA_964420595.1 uncultured bacterium | reverse complement strand
GTGAGTTGTTTTAGGGGAAAGCGCTAAAGCGCTTACTACGAACGATTATGCTAACGATTGTATGCAATGGGTGTGAGTTGTCTTAGGGGAAAGCGCTAAAGCGCTTACTACGAACGATTATGCTAACGATTGAAAAACTGTGTAAGTCTTACGGCGCGCGCGCGGTATTGCAAGAGTTGAGCCTGCACCTGCAACCGGGTGAAATCTACGGCTTGCTCGGTCCTAATGGTGCGGGAAAGACGACGACGATTAATATTTTGTGCAATTTGCTCCGACCGGATCGCGGCACGATTCTCCTCGACGGTCAACCCCTGTCGGCGGCGACGCAGGGATGGATTGGGGTGGCTCCGCAAGAGAATTTGTTATATAAAACGCTTAGCTGTGAGGAGAATTTGCATTTTTTTGCCAAAATTTATGGATGGCGCAACCAAGAGAGAACGCGGCGGGTGCGAGAGTGTCTGGAGGCGGTGAATTTAGGCGATCGCGCCAAGACTCCGGCGGAAAATCTCAGCGGCGGGATGCAGCGACGATTGAATATTGCGATCGCGTTGGTTCACCAACCCAAACTACTTATCCTGGACGAACCGACGGCGGGGTTGGATATCGAAAGCCGCTACGAGGTGTGGGCGCTCATTCATCAATTGCAAGCCAGCGGCATGACGATTTTGCTGACGACGCACTTACTCGACGAAGCCGAACGATTGTGTCAGCGAATTGGCATCCTCAAACAAGGACATTTGGTTGCCGAGGGAACGCTAGATCGATTGCGGCAGTGGATTCCCGCCAAGGAAATCGTCACGGTGCAAACCACGGCGCAAGAAGAGGCGATCGCTCGCGCGAAGCAATACAGCTTTATCTGTCGCCGCTATGGTCGGGATCTCGCCTTTTGGCTGCCCGAAGAACTCGAACTCAAAGCCATTCTCGATTGTTTTGACGGCATCCCCCTCGATTCCATCGCCCGCCAGCCTGTCAGTTTGGAGCATATTTACATGGAAGTTATTCGAGACTGAAGTCGCGATTTATTAAAACAATGAATGTTGTTTTAATGTTATTGGCTCCCTCAAGCAATTAAATTCTACGACATCCTTCGGGGTTTGCTCAGACGCATTAACCGACGCATCTACTGCTCCGGCAATTTTTAACGCTTTCGTAACTAATTCCGAGCAAAACAATCTCGACACATCTTCTTCATTGGCAATCCCCAGGCGATCGAATAAATCGAGTCCCGCACCCGCCACTTGAACCATATCGTAGGGAACCCGTTGGTTGTGGGTTTCTCGCAACCACGACTCCATTTTGTTGGTTCCTTCAGTAGATAGCGGTTCTTTGAGTGGAACCCAATACACCGAACCGTTATACATTTTGATGCGCTTCGACAGCCAATGCAGTTGTACCCCTTTAATCACCTCTCGGTTATTGGCATCGAGGTAATTGGTTTCGGTGGTCGATTCGATAATTAATACGCTTTTGCCAAATCCGCCGCTGAGATCCACTTTCAACACGATCCCGACGTGGGAGTATTTCGATTTAGTCGCCCACTTAATCAGGTCGGAAAAGCCGCTTTCCCCTTCAAAGGCGATAACATCTCCCGTTTTGATTTGGGATCGATGTTGCTCGTAGGTTTCTAAGCTACTGGGTTGTCGAAAAAGTCCGTCCATCGCGATCGCGCTCCCAATGTCAAATTACAGCAGTCTCGACTGAATTTATCGAGTTTGCAAACACTATTGAAGCCGCAATGTTGACGAATGTCCAGAGGAGAAAAACCATACAGGGGAGAGCGACCCAATCGGACGAATTGAAGGGCGATCGCGCCGAATTTTCACTTATTTAAACTTAATCAAAATACTACCGATCCCATTTGCCATTCAATCGGGCGATCGCCTCGCAACAACTTGACGAACCGGGACAAGCCTATCAATGATGGGAACAAGCCAAATCTTTCGCCTCCGATGCCATCATGTCGCGCACGATCTATCTAACCGCCAATCTCGATCCAAACTGGACCAAAGCGATCGCCCATCGCGCCGAACTGCAACCGATTTGCGCCAACCGACCCGCCGCGCGATCGCTCTCGACGTCTTACCAGAGTTTAGACCATCTGGCTCGCAATCTCTGCCATCAAAACCGTTGGGCGATCGCACCGCCGTTAGTTGCCCGTCGCACCCTGCGTCAAGCGATTCGCGATACTCTCGACACTGAGGATATCGATGGCATGGCGCGCGCGGGTTCGGCGTCTGTTAAAGCCATGCTGCGGGTAGGAACGGTGGGCGAATTGCAGCAATTCCAGGGGGGACGGGCAGTTCGCGAACTGCCCCTACTAGAGGCGATCGCGCGTAACGGGGGAGATCGAGCGTCAAAATTAGCCCGTTTGACCCGTCGCTACCAACAACTCCTGCACCAACAACAATACCTCGACGAGAGCGAAATCTTGTGGCAAGCAACGCAACACGCCACCCGAGATAATGCCCCACCTTATCTATTTTGGGGCTATTTTCATCCCCGACGGGACGAACTGGCATTTCTAGAGGCGATCGCCCCCGATGGCAGTATTTTAGTCTTACCCGCGATCGATGGCGATATCTTTGCCGACCATCGCGAATCCGTCAATTGGTTGCAACAGCGGGGTTGGCAAGTCGAAACTAAGGCGAACGAACTTCAAGAGGATAAAACCCTTCGGATCGACTGTTACGCCTACGCCAACCGGGATGCCGAAGTGCGCGGCGTTTTCGGTCGCGTCAAATCCCTATTGAACCAAGGGATCGCACCTGGCGAGATTGCGGTGGTGGCTCGCAACGATGCGGCTTACGGTCAAACCGCGATCGATATTGCCTGGGAATACGATCTCCCGTTGCGCGCGCTCTATGCCATTCCCCTCAGTACGACTCGCGTCGGTGCGTGGGTGCAACTGTTATTAGAAACCGTTTCCGGTCGCTTCCCCTTTGAAGCCACCGCCAAATTCCTGCGCCATCCCCTCACCAGTCCCTCCCTGTCGAACGAAATTTGGGCGCAAGTGCGTCAAGTGCATCCCCACCGAATGAAACAATGGCAGGACTTCGACATCGATCTGACGCCTTTGAAATGGTCGAAACGGGATACCCGCGCCGAATGGATCGATCGCTTGCAGCAGGTGCTAGAGTTCTACCAAGTACGGCAAAATTGCGGCAGTTGGGCGCGAGAAATTGTCGCCTATTACCGATTGCAAGAGAGTTTGGTCGCTCTCGCCAAACCCGAGTCGGAACGCCTTTCCCTGGAAGAATTTGCCGACGAAATTCTCGAAAGCCTGAAATTACTCGCCGTTCCGGCGCAACCGGGACGCGGAGGCGTGGAGCTGCATACGCCGCTGTCGGTGTTTGGCGGAAGCTACCGTTATGTCTTCGTGTTGGGAATGGCAGAAGGTTCGTTTCCCGCACCCTTGAAAGACGACGCCATGCTCGACTTTTTCGATCGCAAACAGTTGCGGCGTCAGGGATTTCCCCTGGAAACGGCAACCCAGATGGCTCGTCGAGAGGCGATCGCGTTTTACGCGCTGCAACAAACGGCACGGGAGGCTCTCACCTTCTCCTATCCTCAAATTCTCGGCAAAGATGCCTCTCTCCCCAGTCCGTTTCTCGCTCAATTGAACCTCGAACCCACGATCGCTCGCTCGGAAATAGCAGCCAGTTGGGAAGAAGCCAGACAAGCCTATCTCGTCCGAGAGCGCAACGGTTGGTCGAGCGGCGATCGCATTTTACCCCGCACCCTGGCAGCGTGGAACGTGGAACGGCGGCGGGAGAGCAGCGCTCCTTACGACGAATACGACGGGGCAATATCAATTCCCCTAGACCCGAGCCAACCCGTGTTTAGCGCCTCCCAACTGACGGCATTGGGACAGTGCGGGTTTAAATGGTTTGCCGGATATCTCCTGAAGTTGGACGAACTGGAGGAAGCCGAAACCGAGTTTGCCGGGTCGCTGCGCGGTCGCGTCTACCACAAAACCCTAGAACTCGCTCTCAAACAGGCATTGGGAGCCGAAAATATCCGCCAAGCCATGCTCGATCGCCTTGAAGACGCTTTTACCGAAGCCGAACGCCACGAAAACCTTCCCGACCTCTCAGCGTGGCACGTTCGCCGTCGCGAACACCTCGATACCCTCCGTCGCGCCATTTCGGCGGCAAAATTCTTAACCGATGGCGCTGAGGTTATCGCCGCAGAACAAACCTTTCGCGGCACCTGGTACGGTTTGCAAGTCAAAGGGAAAGTGGATCGCGTCGATCTGACGCCAGAGGGATTAATGCTGGTGGAATATAAAACCATGTCCAGCCGTCCCACGGCGGCGAAAGATGCGGCGGGGAAAACTAATCTGGACATCCAGTTACCGCTATACGTGCAAGCGGCGGCTCCGGCGTTGGATGGCGATCGTCCCGTGGCGGGAGCGTACTATTACTCGCTGACAGCCGCAAACCGTCTCAAGAAGGTCGATACGGTCAAAATCGACGACGGCGAACTGGCGCACTTTGCCGAGCGGATTAAGGCGCAGCTGCAACAGGGTCGCTATACCGTCGAACCGGATCGCGATCGCCATGCTTGCCGTTATTGCTCCTTCGATGCGGTCTGTCGCCAGGGAAAGCGGTTGGAGCGCAAAGGAAGCGATTCTCAGATTGAGGCGGATCGATAAATCCCGTTCCTGGTATCGGTTAACCGGGCGATCGCGCGTTCCAATTTTTTTTGCAAAACCTCGCCCCAACCGTGTTACCCTAGAAAAGTTGTCTAATTTCGCACATCTAGGATTTCGGGTGTTTCCCACACTGAGGAATTCCGCCTAGATGGAGGCTAAACCCGAACAAAAGGAGAAAATTGACCGATGCCAGTCGTTTCTTTGGCTCAAATGCTCGAATCGGGCGTTCACTTCGGACACCAAACCCGACGTTGGAATCCGGGCATGGCGTCCTATATTTTTACCGAGCGCAACGGCGTTCACATCATTGACTTGGTGCAAACCGCCCAACTCATGGAAGAAGCCTACGACTACATGCGTACGGCTTCGGAAAAGGGCAAAAAAGTGCTGTTTGTCGGCACCAAGCGCCAAGCTGCTGGAATTGTCGCTCAAGAAGCGGCGCGTTGCGGAGCGTACTACGTCAACCAGCGTTGGTTGGGGGGAATGCTCACCAACTGGGCGACGATTAAAACCCGCGTCGATCGCCTGAAAGAACTGGAAAACCTAGAAGACTCGGGCAACTTAGCACTGCGCCCGAAAAAAGAAGGGGCAATGCTGCGTCGGGAACTGGATAAACTTCAGAAATACCTCGGCGGCATTAAAGGGATGCGCAAGCCACCCGATATCGTCGTCATCGTCGATCAGCGTCGGGAATACAACGCGGTGCAAGAATGTCTCAAACTCGACATTCCGATCGTGTCGCTGCTCGATACCAACTGCGATTCCGATGTGGTCGATATTCCCATTCCCGCCAACGACGATGCTATCCGTTCGATTAAGCTAATAGTAGGAAAGTTAGCCGATGCGATCTACGAAGGTCGTCACGGCGAGCTTGACAGTAGCACCGAAGAGGATTACGAAGATTACGAAGACGCTGACGAAGATCTCGACTATGACGAGGACGACTCGGATGACGAGAGTGACTCGAATGGCGAAGAAGAATAAGTGGCGTTTAATCTGATTTCTGTCGTTCGTAATAGTTAGGACAAAAAGGCAAGATGGCGGACATTTCGGCAAAAGTAGTCAAAGAACTGCGCGAAAAAACAGGCGCAGGCATGATGGACTGCAAAAAAGCGCTGACCGAATCCAACGGCGACCTGGAAAAAGCCACCGAATGGCTGCGGCAAAAGGGCATTACCTCTGCCGAGAAAAAAGCCGGTCGCGTTGCAGCGGAAGGATTAGTCGATAGCTACATCCACACGGGCGGACGAATTGGCGTTCTCGTTGAAGTTAACTGCGAGACGGACTTCGTTGCCCGCCGCGAAGAGTTTCAAAGCCTGGTACGCAACATTGCCATGCAAATTGCAGCGTGCCCTAACGTGGTTTACATCAAATTCGAAGACATTCCGACCGAGCAAATCGAACAGGAACGTCAAATTGAAATGGGTCGCGAAGACCTGGCGAGCAAGCCCGAAAATATCCGCGAAAAAATTGTCGAAGGGCGGTTGCAAAAGCGGTTTAAAGAACTGTGCTTGCTGGATCAGCCCTATATTCGCGATCAAAACATGACCGTGGACGAATTGGTGAAGCAGGCGATCGCGCAATTGGGCGAAAACATTCAGGTGCGCCGCTTCGAGCGTTTCGTTCTCGGCGAAGGCATCGAAAAAGAAG
Source organism: uncultured bacterium (assembly GCA_964420595.1). Classification (GTDB taxonomy): domain Bacteria; phylum Cyanobacteriota; class Cyanobacteriia; order Cyanobacteriales; family Geitlerinemataceae; genus CAYQUF01. The sequence goes on along the minus strand of CAYQUF010000054.1, from coordinate 19,674 downwards.
AGAGCAATTTCGCTGAAGAAGTCGCCTCTCAAGTCGGGAGCTAATTCCGTTTGTTGCGTTCTAATTCGGACGCGCAAAGCGAACGAGGCAACCAAGGAAAAGGCAAGTGCGTCTTAATTTCAACGCTTTTGCCTTTTTCCTTTTTTAAGTACGAGCGATTGAGAAATTTATGTCCGGCGCAATCCCGAAGATCGAGCAAGAAATTAACGCGCTCGAACAAGCTAATATCAAGCTGGCGAATGAATTTCACCAAACGTATACCAGTTATCTGAATGCGTTGGGTCAAGCGGTGCGCCAGCAGTTAATTTGGGTGGCTTACCACCTATGTACTCAAGGGTATCCGGATGCCTTTTTGCGACTGTCGTTCGAGCGGCGGCAAACCCTACAGCAATCGCTCAAGCAAATCGCCGATGGCGCGCAGGAGCAATTGCACCAACTGAGCGATTCGTTCGAGTCGGTGTGGCAAGAACCGAGCCAGCGTCCGCCCTCTGAAACGACTTCAGAAGACACGCTAGATTGGTCGAACTTGCAAGTTCCCGAGGAAGACCGGGAAGACACGGAAACCATGTTGCCCAAGGGGGCGATCGAGATTGGGGAAGATTTCGATCCGGTGGTGCCGCTTGAATTGCGTTCTCCGGAAACTGAGGATGAAGGCGACGAGGAAACCGAGGACGAGGACATCGATGAGGTGGAGGAGGAGACTCAAACCCTTCCCGAACGCCTCGCCAGTTGGCAGGAATTCGTCGAAAGCTCCATCGCTCAAATTCTGCAAACCCTCTCCCGCAATGCCAATCAGCTTTTGCAGCAGTTTGCGATCTTGCCCAAACAGCTTCCCCCACCGCTGCTCGAAGCGGCGGCTAAAGCCGACGCCGCCAGTTCCGATGGGGTAGCCGGACCGCCCAATATCCTCAACTTGTTGGTCGAAACTGAAAATGATGGCGAATCCGACGAGTCGGAGGTGACGCAACTGGTGGCGGTGAACCTGCAACTGTCGGAGATCGAATTTTCCGACGCGACGGTGAATGCCTGGCGCACCAATATTCGCGAACTGACCGGACGACTCAACGCGATCGCCCAGGAGTACCATCATAAATTGCGCCAGCGTGCGGTTGCCGAAGCGGAAAGTGCTTGGCGCTCCACCTGGTTTGACGAGTAGATTTGTCCCTTTCCCACGTTCCGATTCGCCATGCTCGAAATCGAGAACCAACCCGATTGGGTGCGATTGTTTAAAGCTCTCTCCGTCGAAGCCGAACGGGGATTTTCTAACTTGGTCGGCAAGCAGTACCGGTTTAGCGAGTTTCTGCGCGTCAGTTTGAGCCAACCGCCCCAGGGACTGTCAGAGCGCGATCGCGCCGCGTGGCGAGAACGAGCGGATCGCTTTGCCCGATACGGCTCTCTCAGCGAGTCCCAACGCCGACACCTCGTTGCCGACACTCGCCGGTTTTTACTGCAAATGCAGCGGCTGGTGGATAAACCCCAACCCAGTACCAGCGAACCGAGTCCGTCCCGCGCCAAACCCCCGCCGACTGCTCCGGTAGCAACTGACAACAACGGCGTCCGCCTCGACCAACCCCTGACTCGCTTGCACGGGATCGGATCTCGAAACGGCGATCGCTTGGCGCGTTTGGGCTTGTACACGGTACGCGACTTGCTCTACTACTACCCCCGCGATCACATCGATTACGCCCGTCAAGTCAATATTCGGGAGTTGCAACCGGGGGAAACGGTGACGATTTTGGGGACGGTGAAGCACTGTCACTGCTACAGCAGCCCTCGCAATAAAAAGCTCACCATTTTGCAACTGACCCTCAAAGACGGGACGGGACAGATCAAAATCACCCGCTTCTTTGCCGGACATCGTTTCAGTTCCGCCCGGTGGAAGCACGGTCAAAAATACCTGTATCCGCGCGGCGCTACCGTCGCCGCCTCGGGGTTGGTGAAGAAAAATAAGTACGGCTTGACCCTGGACAACCCGGAAATCGAAGTGCTGAATGCGGGCAATCGGGCGATCGAGTCGATGACCATCGGGCGGGTGGTTCCCGTTTACGCCCTCGCCGAAGGGGTGGGAGCGGATACCGTGCGTAAGGCGGCAATGGCGGCGCTACCGGCTGCCGGACAAATTCCCGAATCCCTTCCTGCCAAATTATTGCAAAAGTACGGGTTGTGCAAGCTCCCAGAGGCGATCGCCAACATTCATTTTCCTCCCGATCGCGACACTCTCGAACTCGCCCGCCGCCGCCTGGTGTTCGACGAATTTTTCTACCTGCAACTGGGGCTGCTCGAACGCCGCTACCGCCAGCGCCAAAACGACGAACTCGAACGCCGTCCCGCCAGTGCCGTCCTCGCCACCAAGGGTCAGCTCATCGAGCAATTTTACCAGGTGCTGCCGTTCCAAATGACGGGGGCGCAGCAGCGGGTTATCGAGGAGATTCTGGCAGATTTGCAAAAAACCGTTCCCATGAATCGCCTGGTGCAAGGGGATGTGGGATCGGGGAAAACCGTGGTCGCCGTGGTGGCGATGCTGGCAGCGATTCAATCGGGATATCAAGCGGCGTTGATGGCACCGACGGAAGTTCTCGCCGAACAGCACTATTACAAGCTCGTCAGTTGGTTTAACCTGCTGCAACTGCCCGTGGAATTGCTGACGGGTTCGACCCGAGCGGCGAAACGGCGGGAGATTCACGCCCAACTGGAGACGGGAGAACTGCCGGTGTTGGTGGGCACCCACGCCTTAATTCAAGATCCGGTGCAATTCCACCAACTCGGTTTAATTGTTATCGACGAACAGCATCGCTTTGGCGTGCAGCAGCGGGCAAAACTCCAGCAAAAGGGCGTCAAAGGGGTGCCTCACGTCCTGTCGATGACCGCCACGCCGATTCCCCGCACCCTGGCTCTGACGCTGCACGGGGATATGGATACCAGCCAAATCGACGAGTTGCCTCCCGGACGCAAGGAGATTCAAACCAGCGTGGTGTCGGGCAAGGATCGGCAAGATGCCTACGACCTGATTCGGCGAGAAGTGGTGCAGGAGCGGCAGGCATACGTGGTGTTGCCGTTGGTGGAAGAATCGGAGAAGCTGGATTTAAAGTCGGCGATCGAGGAGTACGAACGGCTGCAAGAGGCAATTTTCCCGGAATTTCGGGTGGGGTTGCTCCACGGTCGCATGAGTTCGGCGCAAAAAGAAGGGGCGATCGCGCAATTTCGCGAGGGGGAAACCCAGATTCTGGTGTCTACTACGGTGGTGGAAGTGGGGGTAGACGTTCCCAACGCCACGGTGATGCTGATTGAAAATGCCGAACGCTTCGGTCTGTCGCAGTTGCACCAGTTGCGCGGTCGGGTGGGTCGCGGGGGCGATCGCTCCTATTGCGTGTTGATGAGCCATCCCAAGGCGACGCCGGATGCCAAGTCCCGCTTGCAGGTTCTCGAACAGTCCAACGACGGCTTTTTTATTGCCGAAATGGATATGCGCCTGCGGGGTCCGGGGGAGGTGTTGGGAACGAAGCAGTCGGGACTGCCCGATTTTGCCTTGGCGAGTTTGGTCGAGGATCGCGAGGTGTTGATCCTGGCGCGCAATGCGGCGGAAAAGGCGATTTCCAAAGATCCCACGTTGGAACGCTGGCCCCGGATGAAGGCAGAATTGGCGCGTCGCTACCAGCACTTGTTGGGCAGTTCGATGTTGACATAACCGAACAGGTGTGGTAAGGACTCGTTCGGGAGTCGGGTGAGATATCGATCGAGAAATTCACCACAGAGACACAGAGGACACGGAGAGGGCGATCGCTGTGGGTTTTAATTGATGGTTTGGTGCGTTAGTGGATTGTTTCAGCTAATGTGGTGCAATAGATTTGTACTGAAAATCATGAACCATAGTAGTTTGAGCGATCTTCTAAAGCACTATTTAAGGTAAAACAATCCACTACCATTCTCTACTGTTGCCTGTTGCCTGTTGCCTGTTGCCTTTTTCGGTGCGAAATCGAATCGATCGCAATCCGACCGGCGGCGCGCCTTTGGCAATGTGAGCCTGTCGCAACCACAACGCTCGCACGGTAGTGGGATCGGGACACTCGACAATTAACTCGACCCCTTGCAGCAGCAGGTGACATTGTTGCAGCATCCGGCGGTGCGGCAGTTTTTGGTGTTTCAGGAACAGGGCGATCGCCCGTTGTTGAAAGGCGTGATAATCCATATTTTAGTTATGGCACGCGCCAGCGGTTATTGACATTAAATTGCAATATTTCTCAATCTGGCTCCAATCGTCCCCTGAATGCGATCGCCTGCGCCCTCGATTCCCTGTACAATGAAGGTCGGTCACCTCGCAGTTTAGTATGAGTCCAACAGCCCAAGCCAGCCCGACCCTCAACACCATCCACCTGCGCCGTCGCCCGGTCTATCCCTTCACGGCGATTGTCGGTCAGGAAGAGATGAAGCTTGCCCTTAAGCTTAACGTCATCGATCCTAAAATCGGCGGCGTCATGATCATGGGCGATCGCGGTACGGGGAAATCCACCACAATTCGCGCCCTTGCCGATTTGCTCCCGGAAGTTGAAGTTGTCGCTGACGATCCCTTCAACAGCGACCCCAACGACGCCGACTTGATGAGCGACGAGGTGCGCGATCGTCTCGAACGACAAGAAACGCTTCCGGTCGTCAAGCGTAAGGTGCAAATGGTCGATCTGCCGCTCGGGGCGACTGAAGACCGCGTTTGCGGCACCATCGATATTGAAAAAGCCCTGGCTGAAGGGGTGAAAGCATTCGAGCCGGGACTGCTCGCCAAAGCCAATCGCGGCATCCTCTACGTGGATGAGGTTAACTTGCTCGACGATCACCTCGTGGACGTGCTGTTAGACTCGGCGGCGTCCGGTTGGAATACTGTCGAGCGCGAAGGCATTTCGATTCGCCACCCGGCGCGTTTCGTCCTGGTCGGTTCCGGAAACCCGGAGGAAGGGGAGTTGCGTCCCCAATTGCTCGATCGCTTTGGAATGCACGCCGAAATCCGCACGGTGAAGGACCCGAATCAGCGGGTGCAAATTGTTGAGGAACGCTCGGCGTTCGATCGCGATCCGCAAGGGTTTTTGGAGCAACATCTCCAAGAACAAGAGGAAGAGCAAAAACGTCTGGTGACCGCTCAAGAATTGCTACCGTCGGTAACCATCGATCGCGAGTTGCGGGTGCAGATTTCTCAAGTTTGCGCCGAACTCGATGTAGACGGGTTGCGCGGCGATATCGTCACCAACCGCGCTGCAAAGGCGATCGCGGCATATGAAGGTCGCACGGATGTCACAAGTGAGGATATCCAGCGCGTGGTGACCCTGTGCTTGCGCCACCGCTTGCGTAAGGATCCCCTAGAATCGATCGATTCGGGATATAAGGTGCAAAAGGTGTTTGCTCAGGTGTTTGGGTTGGAAATGCCGGAAGAAGAGGAGCAGTAAACCCGTTTCCGAGCGAGCGATCGCATGGAAAAACGCATCTTCGGACTCGATCCGGGATTGGCGACATTAGGATTCGGTTTAATTCGCTGTCAGAGTGGGAGTTCTCGCGCTGGCAGCGTTTTGCCGATGGATTTCGGCGTGATTCAAACCCCCGCCAAGCAAGAGATTGGCGCGCGCCTCCACACGATTTACCAGGATTTGCACGTATTGATGGAGCGGGGGAAGCCTCACCTGGTGGCGATCGAGAAATTATTTTTCTACCGCATGGGCAATACCATCGCCGTGGCGCAGGCGCGTGGAATCGTGATGTTAGTGCTGGCGCAGTACGGCGTTCCCTATGTGGAGTTTACTCCGGCGCAAGTGAAGCAAGCGCTGACGGGATACGGTAATGCTGACAAGTCTGAGGTGCAGGAAGCGGTGGCGCGGGAGTTGTCGCTCTCGAAGATTCCTAAACCGGACGATGCGGCGGATGCGTTAGCGGTGGCGCTGACGGCGTGGTTTCAGGTTTAGGCGTTTGGTGTCAACGTTTTCGATGTTTGAGGCAAGATAGATAACAGCGCGATCGGTGAGGTGTTCCTTTGCCAAACTTAGGATTCAGTCGCACAATATAGAAAGGCGATCGAATCTTTGTGTCTTCACTCAGAAAACTGAACTACAATACAATGTAGTCAATACCCCTATAAATAACCGTGATTAAATCTCCTAAGTCTACTATACCTGTTGAACCTGTATTTGCCCGTCACGAAACTTTCCATCCCCGTTTTAGCTGGCTTAAAAAAGGTTTCGATGCAGCAGAAAATACACCTGGAGTATTTCTAAAAGACGATGCTCCCGTCATATTGGGAGTTGGAAAAAATATGGTGCGCTCTGTCCGCTACTGGTGTCGAGCCTTTAAAGTCTTACGCGATGACGAGCCTACTGAATTTGGTCAAGAACTCCTAAGTAATGATGGTTTGGATCCATTTCTAGAAGATCCTGCTTCATTATGGTTACTACACTGGCAGCTTCTCAAACCAACTTGTGAAGCTGCTGCCTGGTACTACGTTTTCAATAAATTCCAACGAACTGAATTTAATGAAAAAGATCTCCTCGATGAACTGCGCAGTTATAGAAATGAACTTGGTATTCGTACCGCAGAATCTTCCCTAAAAAAAGATATTTCATGTATTCTAAGAATGTATTCCCAACAGAGTAAAAAAACTAAACTAATTGAAGATTCTATTGATTGTCCGTTTACAGGACTTGGCATCCTTCATGCTACAGAATATACTAAACAATATACATTTCGAGTGGGATCTAAAGTAAATTTACCTCCGGAAGTTATTGTTTATGCTTGCCTGGAATTTGCTGCAAATAATAGAGAAGGTCAAAAAACTATTTCTGTCTCTAGTCTTAGTTACGAGCCTGGAAGCCCAGGACTAGCTTTTAAACTTCCAGAAAGTGCTATTTGTGATGCAATAGAACGAGTTTCAGGGCAGAATCAGTCAATTTTCCTATCTGATACTGCTGGACTAATTCAATTTTCATTTACCGAAGAGCCAACAAACTTAGCAGCTAATATTTTAAATAACTATTATCAAAAGCGAGGTAATAATTAAATGAGCCGTAAAGTTCTAGCAGAGTATTTCAGCCTCAATCGCCGTTATTCTCGTTCAATCAACTTAGAGCGCGATTTAACTAAACCAGAAGCTCTTGAAGGATATGTCCTGACCGAACGAGCGGTGGATGCTCTGAGACGTATCGTTACAGGCTTGACTGCAACAGATGCTAACCATGCCTGGACGCTAACGAGCGTTTACGGAACTGGTAAATCCGCGTTTACTCATTACTTAACTTCTCTATGCGCCCCAGTTACGGATGCGATGAGAGTCAAAGCTCAAGAGATAGCTCAAACTACTCTAGGCTCGGATAGTGCTGAATATCGGCTTGTCAATAAAATGCCCGATTCAGGATTATTTCGTGCCGTTGCTACAGGGGCGCGGGAACCGATTAGCTATACGATTGTGCGGGCGCTATTGCGAGGAGCAGAAGTATTTTGGTCGCCGACTCAGCGCAATCAAATTCCTGCGTTTAGGAGACTAGTTGATTTAGAAACCAAAATAAATACTGGCGGCAAACTAAATAGTCGAGAGCTTCCTAAATTAGTCCAAAAATTAGCAATTGCTGCTGAAACAGATGTTTTTCTAATTATTGACGAATTAGGGAAAAACCTCGAATATGCTGCCTACACCCAGGAGGCAGAAGATCTATATATTTTACAGCAGTTAGCAGAATTACCTCGCGATCGCAATTCTGTGTATGTTTTAGGGATTCTACACCAGGCTTTTGCCGAGTACGGACAGCGGTTAGCAACAGCTCAACGTAATGAATGGGCAAAAATTCAAGGGCGATTTGAAGATTTACCATTTACCGAATCAGCCGGTCAAATGATGAGGCTGATTGAGAAAGTCATTAATGCTCAACCTACAGATGCGATCGCCTGTGCAATTCACAATTATGGGGAAGAATGGTTTTCTAAGCTAGAAGAACTTTTGCCCGGGGAAGAACTAACACCAACAATTCTTAGTGGTGTTTATCCCCTACATCCTTTGTCAGCATTGATATTGCCTACCTTGTGCTATCGTTATGCCCAAAACGATCGCTCTTTATTTACATTTTTGACTAGCGCAGAGCCTTATGCCCTTCGAGATTTTATTCAAAAAACAACGATTGAGAGTGATGCGCTCCCGAATCTGAAATTAGATCGGGTGTATGACTATTTCATTGAATCTGCTGGCAAAGGATTAGCCGCACGCCCGAATTTACAGCGGTGGGTAGAGGTTCAAGATTTAATTGCTGATGCGCGATACCTCGAACCCGATTATTTAAGAGCATTAAAAGCTATTGGAATTTTAAATCTAGTGACGGTCACTGGATTGACACGGGCAACGCGCCGATTAGTTACGGCAGCAATGTGCGATCGCCCCTTCGACCGCGACCAATTAGCATACTGGGAACAGATTGTTGAAGGGTTATTGCGACGTGGTTTAATTACCCACTATTCCCAACGGGACGAACTGCGAATTTGGCAGGGATCGGATTTTAATATCGATAGCGAACTCGCAGAGTCTCTTGAGAAAGAGAAAGCATCTTTAGTCGATCTACTGACCTCATTGCGTCCGCTACAGCCAATTGTGGCACAGCGACATAGCTATCAAACTGGGACGTTACGTTACTTCGAGCGGCACTATCTCGATCGGTCTACCAATCTAGAACAGCTGTACTGTGACAGTCCTGACTGCGACGGTTGGTTTGGATACTGGTTAGATGATGAATTACCCCAAGTAGTTCCTTCTCGAACCAAAGATGGCAAACCAGTAGTCCTGTTGGTGGTGGCTAAACTAGACGTTCTCCGGTTGCGGACGCGGGAATATGCAGCGTTACAGAAAATTCAAACTTCGGCTCCGGAATTACAATCTGACGGCGTAGCACGTCGAGAGGTACGCTATCGGGTTGTAGAAGCCGAGCAAATGCTTGATGATGCGCTATTACAGGCGTTTGACGTGGAAACCTATCAGAATCCCTGTTGGATAGAAGGAAAACGAGAAGCTATCGGTCATACGACGGATTTAAATATAAAGTTATCCCAGCTATGCGATCGCGTTTACGATCGAACGCCTATCCTTTGGAACGAGCTAATCAACCGTCGTGTCTTAACATCTCAAGGAGCAAAAGCACGGCGACAGCTAATTGAGGCGATGATTGAATCTGCCGACCGGGAGCAATTAGGACTCGAAGGCTACGGTCCGGAAGTCAGTATGTACCAATCCTTGCTCGGGAAAACGGGGATTCATCGCCAGGAAGATGGTTACTGGGGATTTTATCCACCCTCACAACAGTCGCCGGTGTGGACGTTATGGAAAGCGGTGGAAGACTTTTGTCTGGAGGCGAAGGAAAAACCGCAGACGCTCGATGGTCTATATCAACGTTTAGCCGCACCGCCTTATGGCGTAAAGCAGGGTGCTATCCCGGTTATGGTGGCAGCGTTACTGCTGCACCACGTTGATGATGTGGGGGTGTATCGGGAAGGCACCTTTATTCCGGTATTGGGATCGGAGCAGTTCGAGTTGCTGGTAAAATCCCCGAACAAGTACGCAGTGAAGTACTTTGAGGTAGTCGGGCTGAGATTGCAGGTTTTTCAGGAACTCGAAGCTATTCTACGCCAGCCCAAGGCAGGAAAATCGGGAACCGTTCGCAATGCGACGCTGCTAACAGTGGTCGTGCCACTTTACCAATTTGTCAGCCAACTCCCGAAGTATACGTGTCAAACCAGACGTATTAGCCAGGAAGCGCAAGCTGTACTACAAGCTTTAACTCAAACTCGGGAACCCGATGAGTTATTATTCGTGCGCTTGCCCCAAGCGTTTGGTTTGCCTCCAATTGAAACGGGTGAGGCGGATAACGGGACAATTGCGAAGACGCTCCGTTCTAGATTGGTGCAGGTATTGCGCGAGCTGAATACGGCTTACGAGACATTATTAAGTAATTGTAAGGATTTGCTCTACAACGCATTTGGAGTCCGTAGCAACGAGCAACGGCTGCGAGAAGATTTGCGGGTTCGAGCCAATTATCTAGTCGGACAATGCATCGAGCCGACCTTACGGCGGTTTACGGGTGCGGCGACTGATGGAACGGTATCAGACCGCCAGTGGTTAGAAGCCTTAGTCATGGTTGTGGCAGACAAACCTGCCCAGTCATGGACAGATGAAGATGCGACCCGATTTGAAATCCAGCTATCTGACCTAGCGCGACGGTTCAAAAACTTGGAAGCGCTACAGAAAGAGGTCGCGACGCAGAGCAAGGGATTTGAAGCACGCCGGATTACAATCACTTGTCCGGACGGTCGGGAAACCCACCGCATGGTTTGGGTTGAACATGAAAGGACAGAGGAAGTCGAGCATTGCGTTGACCAGATCCTGCAAAATCCTATACTGCGAGATAATCCGCGACTTCAGCATGCAGTAGCAGCTAAGTTAACGGAAAGGGTACTCAATTCCACTTCAGAGGAGAATTTAGCTCAAATTCAAGGAAAACAACCAGAGCGGCAAGATCGCGAAGTGGGATCGGGTTGATTAATTTATAAATTGTCATAAATCGCTCTTTGCTAAACCGAACTGGTGCTGTTAGAATGCCTAAAAAGCTTTAGATGACCTTATTTGACGGGAAGCATGACACAGAAGAAAGTCAAGCATATCCTGGGACTATCAGGTGGCAAGGATAGTACGGCTTTAGCTGTACTCCTCCATAAGGAAATTCCAGACATGGAGTATTTCTTCTGTGACACCCACAAGGAACTGCCGGAAACCTACAAGTACCTAGACCGCATCAAAGCACGTCTCGGTATTCATATTCACTATCTGAGTGCTAAACGCGGTTTCGATCATTGGCTAGAGGTTCACGGAGGTTTATTGCCATCGCCTCAAATGCGTTGGTGTACCGCTAAGATGAAGATTAAGCCTCTTGAAGAATTTGTTGGTAATGAGGAAGCTGTTAGTTATATCGGAATTCGCGCTGACGAGAATCGGGACGGGTATATCTCTACGAAACCCAACATCAAACCTGTCTTCCCCTTCAAAGAACGGGGGTTGGTGAAGGCAGACATTATCCAACTCCTCGAAGATAGTGGCATTGGACTCCCTGACTACTACCGTTGGCGCAGTCGTTCCGGCTGCTACTTCTGCTTCTTCCAACGCAAATACGAATGGGTGATGCTGGCGCAGGAACACCCAGACTTATTTGAGAAGGCGGTTGAGTACGAAGAGAGTCACAGGGATGGGAGAACTTACACCTGGACGGATGGGGAAACCCTGCGAGAACTCATCGCCCGCAAGGATGACATCATTGCTAATCATGAGAAAGCAATGGCGAGAGCGAAGGCAAAGGAGGAGAAAGAACCAAGTAATCAATCTTTAGCTCAGGCTTTGGAGTCAGTCTTGGATGAGGAAGACGATACTCTGCCTTGTCTAGTTTGTAATTTGTAAAACTTAAATATGAATTGAGAATCTCATGGTAATGGATAACGATAAAGATACGGTTGATTTGTTAGCTCCTAGCGAACCGTATAGAGATAACTATGCTCATCAACTACAGCAAACAATAGAAGCTTATTCGACATCTATGATTGTTGTAGGAGAAGCAATTCAAAATGCTATTGATGCTGTTTGTGAATCTGATAATCCTGAAGGACTTATTGATATTAGTATCGACTTCGATTCTCAAACGATAACAGTTAAAGATAATGGCAAGGGATTTCCAAAAAATATTTCTCTGCTTTACTTAGGTGGTGGCACTAAAGATAATAAGAAATTAAAAGGCAAAGTTGGTGTAGGAATCAAAGTCACCCTGTTCTGTAGCGAGTATTTTTCTATTCGTAGTTCTTTAGGCGATGATAACTGGAAAGCAGAAATATCGAATGCTTATCAATTTAAACGGCTATCCCAGCTAGAGATTCCGAAAAATTTACCATCTGACCCTAATCCTCTTGATAGCACTGGAACTCAAGTCTGCTATAGGTTTCCAGAAGAAAGAAAAATATTAAATAAGTTTATATTGGAAGTTATTGATACAACCCTTCCAAAAGGTGTAAGTAGGGAATTTGGTAAAAGTATTCAGAGTTTTTTTGACACGGGATTTCCCTCACCTCTCGCAACACTTTTAACTGTCTTCCTACAGAGATATAGCTATGTCGGAGATACTCTTGCGTCTATGAGAAAGCAAGACCGTTATCCTAGTGATGGAATCACTATTAATGTTTCATTAAGATGTAATGAACCGACCAAGCACTTTGAAAAAGAAATAGCTGATCTCTTTGTAGAAGAAACAGAGCAATCCTTTGAGATAGAACCGAAATATTTTTGTGTAGAAGACAGTTTAAAGTGGGTTCCGAAAGGTAAAAGGAAGCCTTCTATCTTTAATGATAAATTAGGGCGTGGAGGTTCTAATTTAGAAAGGACAGATGGATTCAATATATTAACTTTTGATTCTGTTGAAGGCTATGAGTCTTTGATTACTAATAAAAGAGGAAACTTACCCGGAAAAATTGATATATATAAAAAGCATTTGTTTAATAGAATTAATGCTATCTACTTGGCTATAGGAAGAATTCCTGATTTCGAGATTTATTTACCTGGTGGTAGTCGAAGGTTAATATCTTGTAATGGAATAGTAACAAGCCACAATATAGATTTAACCAGAGGTCAAAATCAAGCTTATGTAAGGTGTTTTGATTTGATAGTAGACGTTGACGCTCAACTAAACTATGGCAAAACGCAGCTTACTAATACAAGATTGGTAGGCTGGATTCGAGACTATATCAATGATGCTTACGTTAGCGTTATACAAACGGCTGCTGGCGAATGGGTAGGAAAACTTCCTAATGCTATAGATCATGAAGATCAAGAAGGTTTCTTAGATAAAGCAGATTTAGACTTGCCAGAGTATACAACAGTTAAAGTACCTCGTGATGAAAACGATGTAATTGGTTTATTCTTTGAAATGGCAGGTCGAGGACTATTCCCAGACTATAAAGTATTTGGCTTATCTCAGAGGAACCAGTACGATTGCGGGGCTGCAATTAAGCGTGAGAAAGATTCAAATACAGTTTTCCAGCCTTCTGATAATAATGATTTGAGAACTGTTGAATTTAAAGTAAAAGCATCTGACGTTATCCGTGACTTTGATCGACTTACTAAATATTCTAGAGATATAGATTTAGTAATTGCGTGGGATGAAGGTAATCACAGTAGTAGAAACTATGCTATCTATGATATTGACCAAAGTAGAGCATATGCAGCGTCTCCTAAGCGAGTATTTCCAGGAGCTAGTAAATTTATTTACGATACTAAACAAGGCTCAGAAGTTCAAGTCGTTTTGTTAAAAGATTTAGTTGATAAAGAAAAGGAGAAATTGAGCGAATAGAAATATTCTCAACTACTCCTTAATAATTGGTTTTAGATTATTGGAAACAGTTCTTGCACTTTAATAACCTTCTATTAAGATCCGACGAGATAACACTACAGATCTTACTTGGTAGTGCTACTGTCCGCTTGATTAAACTCCTCGACCCCAGCCTCGCCACTCCCACCAAGCTGCGAGACATCCTGCTGCATCTGCACACCCCCGAAAGCCTCATTTCATCAAAAGCAAGCCGTGATATTCTCATTGACTTACTTCACTCCAGAGAGGCAGAAATCCTCGCCACAGTCTTAGACTCCCCCCACCAACTCGATGACTACCAAGCCCTAAAAGCCACCAAGATTCGACGGAACTCAGAAAAAGAACGTACCCTCTTTAACTTCTTTGAACTCTATGTTCCCCAACCCGAAGTTAAACCAGAAGTTCCCTCATCGGAATTAACCACTCCCCAATATCCCCTCTTCCCCCATCAACGTCGCGCAGCCAAACAGGTCAAACAGTACCTAGCCCAAGACCCCCGGCGGGTACTCCTGCACATGCCTACCGGGTCAGGGAAAACCCGCACCACCATGAATATCATTGCCGACCATTTGCGAGCTTCCAAACCCACCCTCGTCATTTGGCTGGCATATAGCGAAGAACTGTGCGAACAAGCGGTTAATGAGTTTCAACGCGCCTGGGACTACTTGGGCGACCGTCCCCTTTCGGTTTATCGCTTCTGGGGGGGACATGACCTCGACATTGAGAACATCCGAGATGGCATGGTGATTGCCGGATTGTCTAAGGTTTACAATACCACTAAAAGTAGTATTCGCTTTATTAATCAACTCGGAAGCCGTGCTTCTCTGGTCATCATTGACGAAGCCCACCAAGCCATAGCCCAGACGTATCGACTCGTTCTTGATGCCCTCGTCATTCCCTATCCCAAGACAGGATTACTCGGACTGACAGCCACCCCAGGACGGTCATGGGATGATATTAGTGCTGATGCCCAACTTGCGGACTTCTTTGCCCGACGCAAAGTAACCTTAGAGATTCCCGGTTATGACAATCCCATTGATTACCTCGTCTCCGAACAGTATTTAGCCAAAGCGGAGTACCAGTCGCTGTTCTATGAAAGTGGTGTAGAACTCTCAGGGCGAGACTTCAACCGGATTCAGGAATCCCTCGACATCCCTAGCTACATTCTTAATCGACTCGCAGAAGATGAACAGCGGAATCTTCGCATTCTCCTCGAAATCGAAGACCTCACCAAACGGCATCAGCGCATCATTGTCTTTGCCGTTTCCGTTGACCACGCAGAACTCCTTACTTCAGTCTTACAGGTGATGGGATTACACGCCCACGCTATTACCTCTCAGACCGCTTCAGGAGAACGAGAACGACTCATCGCCAGCTTTAAGGACAACGAACCTCACCCAAAAATTCTGTGTAACTACGGAGTCCTGACCACAGGTTTTGATGCACCCTGTACCAGTGCTGCGGTTATCGCCCGTCCTACAAAGTCCCTTGTGCTTTATAGTCAGATGGTGGGGCGGGCAATCCGAGGGGTTAAGGCAGGGGGGAATGAAACTGCTGAAATTGTCACAGTTATTGATAGCGAGTTACCTGGTTTCGGGTCAGTCGCTGAAGCCTTTACTAACTGGGAAGATGTTTGGAGTTAAAGCACAAAGCCCCCTTAAAATACTGGAAATAATTTGGATTGAGATTAGGAATATCGGCTACCTATGTTGAAGCCATAACTTAGACCTTTTAAACCCACACCCTAGTAACGATAAGTTAATTGATTCACCGAAAAACAACGAATAATCATGGTCAACCAACCTCACAATATTATTCCTCCCCATCTGGCTGTTCAAGCCATGCGCGATAATGGCTATAAAAATGCGGCTTATGCGATCGCGGAACTGATGGACAACGCCATCCAAGCGCGGGCTACCCAAGTCGAACTCCTCTGTGGAGAAAAGAAGAAAGCCGGAGGATCAAGAACTACCTCCCAAGTCGAAGAAATCGCCGTTCTCGATAACGGTAGGGGGATGGACGAAACCGTACTGCGATTAGCCCTACAATTTGGCAACGGCACTTACCTAGAAGAAGACAAACATGATGGGATTGGTCGTTTCGGCATGGGTTTACCTTCCTCTTCTATTTCCCAGTGTCAAAGAGTGGATGTTTGGTCATGGCAAAACGGCGTAGAAAACGCTCTTTATACCTATCTAGATATCGAAGAAATTAAAAGCAAAAAAATCTCCGAAGTTCCAGTTCCTACCCCTAAAAGTATTCCTCCAACCTGGTTTAAAGTCGGTCAAAACTTCGGTCAAAGCGGAACCCTAGTCGTTTGGACAAAAATTGACCGTTGCATGTGGCGTACAGGCAAAGCCATTATCAGAAACTCCGAGTATTTAATCGGTCGAATGTATCGCAGATTTATCAACAACGGTGAGGTCAAAATTAGGATGGCGGTCTTCAACTTAAATGACCCAGACAACACCGTCAAGATTTCCCAGGATGCATTACCCAATGACCCCATGTACTTAATGGAGAAAACCTCCTGTCCTGAACCTTTTCATAACACCGCCATGTTTGAACCTTGGGAAGAAGGTGAAGATGAAGTCGCCCGATTCTTCTGGAACGAACATTGCGTGACTGTGCGATTTTCCTATGCCAAACCAGAAGCTCGCCAAGGATTTAATCCGGGGTCTTTACCTCATGGGAAACATGCCTCTAAAAATCTGGGGGTTTCGATTATGAGAGCCGGAAGGGAATTAGAACTCGATGCGGGGATGGTAAACACCCACGACCCCACCGAGCGATGGTGGGGAGTCGAGATAGATTTCCCTCCCGCTTTAGATGATATTTTTGGTGTAACCAATAACAAGCAGTCAGCCCGTAACTTAAAAGAATACTTGGAGATTGACTTAGAATCCTTGCTCGAAGACGGTCAAAGTATGACCGAATATATTCAAGAATTAGAAAGAAATCAAGACCCTAATATTTTACTCGTCAAAATCGTTCAAAAGATTGACAACAATCTCTCCGTCATCCGTAAGTTACTCAAGAATCGAATGAAAGGGACAAGAAAAGGGAACGCCAATAAACGCCACGATCTTTATAAAGTTGAAAATTCAGCCACTTTGGTGACAAGAGAACGACAGAATAAAGGGAAGTTCGGCGAAAGCGATCGGAAAGAAAAACTCCCTCCCACTGAGAGAAGAGAAGAAATTAAACAAACCTTAGTCAACGACGGTTGTTCTGAAGAACAAGCGACAGAACATGCCAATATAACGGTCGAAAACAATTTTAAATACACTTTAACCAAAGCTCACTTAGACGATAATGATGCTTTCTTTTCGGTTAGATCGAAAGGTGGCTCAGTAATTGTCACCTTAAATATGAATCATCCTGCTTATGACAACCTAGTTGAAGTCTTAGAAAAAGACGTTGAGGAATCCGACATTGAAACCCTACGGAGTCGGTTAATGAATGCCCTCGATGGGTTAGAATTACTGCTCATGGCATGGGCAAGATATGAAGACGAACAACCCGAAGGAGAACTGAAAAAGATGGCGAGAAGAGTGAGGGTTGATTGGGGCTTAATTGCCGGAGAATTCCTCAAGAATGAATAATGTCCCTCAATCTCGGTGATTCTTTAGTTCAATACGGTTCAACCTGCCAGTCCTATGTGCTTTTAAGCGCACCTTTTATCAAAGCTAGTGTGGTTGATCGATTCCTAAAAGTCATTTCTCCTGACGTTAATCTTCAGATGATAACGCGCTGGCTTCCTGAAGAAATTGCTGTTGGGGTCAATGATTTAGAGGTTTGGCATCTTCTGCAAGCACATCCCCAGTCCCGTTTACTGCTCCGACAGGACTTACACGCTAAATACTATCGTTTTGACCAAGTGTGTTTAATCGGTTCTGCCAATCTAACGGCAAAGGCGTTAGGGTGGTCTTCTTCCCCTAATCTTGAACTCCTAGTCCCTCTCCCTGCCGATACCTCCCAGCTTCAGGCATTTGAAGCTGAGTTATTGACTGGATGTATTGAAGTGGATAAAGGCTTATATCAGCAAATCTCCAATACAGTCCAACTCCTTAAAGAAGAGTCCTTTCCCGCGATCGCAGCAGAGCCAACCCTAGAACATTCTGATATACCAGCCGATGAACCCATAGCCTCTTGGCTACCCACCCTGCGGAATCCAGAAGAGTTGTATCTTGCCTATTCTGGACAATGGGAGAGGTTAACCACTGTCGCCAAAGACGCTGCTGCTCAAGACCTGAGATTCCTTCGAGTTATCCCGAATCTACCTCCAAAAGCCTTCAAAGCTTATATCGGCACACTCCTATTACAACATCCCCTAATTCGCCAAGTTGATGCCTTCGTTGAAACCCCGCAACGCTTCGGGGCAGTTCGCAACTTAATCGCCACTTTTCCCGGTAGGAGTCATCCTGAGTTTAATGCCAATCGCGCTTGGCAAACTCTGATGCGTTGGTTACTTTACTTCCTTCCCCAACGCTATACTTTATCTGTTCCCAGACATTCTGAGGTTTTCCATCGTATCCCAACTGAACTATGATTAAAGTGGATTCATTTGGCAAAGCATGAGCCCTGAAACCATTAATAATCAACCTATCTACCTTGACTACCACTCTACAACGCCGGTCGATCCAAGAGTGGCAGAGAAGGTATTGCACTATATGACAACTGCCTTCGGTAATGCTAGTAGCACAGATCATGTCTTTGGTGACAAAGCAGCCGAAGCAGTCTCTCAGGCAAGTCAACACCTTAGTAAATTAGTGGGAGCATCACCGCAAGAAATTATTTTTACCTCTGGAGCAACTGAAAGTATCAACCTCGCTCTTCAAGGCAGTATTGCTAGAAGTCATGACTCTTGCCCTCGGATTGCTATCTCTCCAGTAGAACACAAAGCCGTTTTAGATACCTGTCAAGAATTAGAGAAAAAAGGGCTAGCCGAGATTATTTACCTACATGTTGATTCTCAAGGCAGATTAGACTTGAACCATCTCGAACAAACGTGTAGAAACGGAATTGCACTGCTCAGTGTCATGGCAGCAAATAATGAAGTCGGAAATATCTATCCTCTTGAAAAGATCGGTCATATTGCCCGCACTTATAATGTTTCTTTCTTATGCGATGCTTCTCAAGCAGTTGGCAAGATTCCCATTAACTTTGCAGAGTGGGGAATTACCTATTTAGCCGTGTCAGGACACAAATTTTATGCTCCCCAAGGAGTTGGAGCATTAGCGGTTAAAAGAGGTTCTGAATTAGAGCCAATCATCTTTGGTGGAGGACATCAAAAGGGATTGAGATCCGGCACGCTAAATGTACCTGGGATTGTAGGATTAGGAGAAGCTTCTCGGTTACGACAGTTGGAAATGGAGGAAGATGAAAGCGCGATCGCGACTAAGCGAGACAAACTCCAAAATCTATTGCAAGAACGGATCCCCGATCTCATTGTCAATGGAGAGCTTCACTCTCGTCTTGCTGGCAATCTCCACATTTCTATTCCCGGCGTTCCTAATAGTGCTGTCTTGGCTAGAGTGCGCCACCAGTTAGCTATCTCTACGGGAGCTTCCTGTTCGTCAGGTGCAACTGCTCCCTCTCACGTCCTGCGAGCGATGAACCTTCCTGAAGAATGGGTTGACGGAGCATTACGCTTAGGTCTTGGTAAGTTTACTTCCGACCAAGAACTAGAGAGAGCAGCGAAAATTCTCTCGGAAGCAGTTATTCAGATTTACCTCTTACTTGATTAGAACATTCCTACAGAAGTCAGATAGTTTGATGTATAGCGTTTTCAAATCATTCATCGACCATAATACCAGGGTAAACGCATCAAGTCATTAAGCTGGTTTTTGGGGCATCTTATTGCGATTAATTGTAATTAGCAGGTGCTTATTGACTTGAGAAAACGGCTCAAATGCCGATCGTTTCGTAACAGCAGAATTTTGATGCGTTTACCCTGACCATAATACCAGTTCCTATAAAACACAAAAAACAGACACCTACCTCTCCTACTGTTGCCTGTTGACTTTGTCAACCATCGTTAGTTTCACATCTCAAATGAAAACGCTATAGTAATTGGAGTGGATCGGGGAATCGAATCTAATTTTTGGACTCAGTTGACCTAATCAAGCTTGTTCGAGTATACCCTGTCAGTTCACTGTTTTATGAGCTTCTGACTTCTGTTCTGCTGCTCTAGCATAAATCGACTACCCCTTCAATCTTAGCGAGAATTGAGACAACGCTAAAGCGTTGACTACGAACGCAGCCAGTT
>CAYQUF010000053.1:11088-26127 GCA_964420595.1 uncultured bacterium | reverse complement strand
GCTCCTCGACGACTGAAGCTCCCGTCACCTCCTCCGACCGCAGCCTGGACGAACCCCGCTCCTCGGCGGCTGAAGCTCCCGCCACCTCCTCCGACCGCAGCCAAACGGTTAAAACTCCCGACTCGAATTGGCCTCGCTTGCGACCGCCGGTTGACTGCAACCTCGGCGAAGACTGTTTTATCATGCTCTATCCCGATCGCGATTTAGCCACTTCGGAGGTTTTTGACTTCGGTTGCGGTCGTCAAACTTACGACGGTCATAAAGGCACTGACTTTGCCGTTTCCGACGCACAAGCCATGGAACGCGGTGTCCCCGTGGTTGCAGCCGCACCGGGACAAGTGCTGCGATTGCGCGATGGCGAACCCGACCGACGGGTAACCAACGAGGCGCACAAAGCCAGCGTGGAAGGGAAAGAATGCGGTAACGGCGTGGTGATCGGTCACGGCGACGGCTGGGAAACCCAATACTGTCACTTAAAACAGGGTAGCGTGGTCGTGCAACAAGGCGATCGCGTCGAAGCCGGAACCGTGTTGGGAATGGTGGGAATGTCGGGTTTGGCGTCGTTTCCCCACGTTCACCTCAGCGTCCGCCACGAGGGAGAAGTGGTCGATCCGTTTGTCGGTCCCGGTGCCGAGGCCAGTTGCGAGGTCACCCGCCGTCCCCTGTGGTCGCAGTCGTTTGACTACGAACCGACGGGTTTGGTGCGCGCCGGATTTGCCGATCGCAAGTTTAGCATGAACGACCTGTGGGAAGGCGACTTCTCGCAAAATCGCTATTCCGAGGACATTCCCCTGCTGCTATTTTGGGTGCAAGCCTACGGCGTCCTTGAAGGCGACGTGCAGCACTTCACCATGTACGACCCCGATGGCGCGGTTATCGCCAAAGACGAAAACGAGATCGACCAATCCTCCCGCGTCTGGATGAGTTACGTGGGGAAACGCAATACCTCACAGCGTCCCATCCAACCGGGAACTTGGCGCGGCGAATACCGCCTCACCCGCGACGGTCGGACGATTTTTGAGGTGGAACGGGAAATCGAGGTGACGCCGTAGCTTCCCGGTGGTGCGTTACGGCGTTTCCACGGGAGCGCTATCTATCGGATGAATTGACGCCGCAACACACCCTACCAGGAGGATAGCTAGGGAAAACTTTCCCACGCCTGCGCCACCACATTGCTGAGCCAGCGTCTTTGAGCTTGGTCGAGGAGATTGTCTTCGGCCAAGACTTCTGCTGTAATGTCAGCTAGGGACTTGCCTTGCGATCGCGCAATTCTAATCGTACCAGCGATCGCGGCGGCGACGAGTTCCTCGTTGACGGGTTTTTGCCAGAGGTCAACCATTTCCTGAAGGTTTGCCGGGATGGGATAATTCATGACGGGTGACGATGGATAATGAGAGGACGAACCAGGCTGTCATGCTCGCGAAGGTGGGTCAACACCGTTCAATTCAGTATTGGGGATTGTAACGCAATTTTCGCTCTTGTCAACTCTGTCTTTGGTTAAATTATCTGTAATTCTCACTCGTCAAATGAAAGAAATTCTTTACTTGGAAGTTCCAACTCCGGAGACGACTGCGGTTTGTCGCTGGTTGCAGCAACAGTGGATTCCTGCAAGCGGCAAGAAATTCAACACGCCGCAGGGAGTGAGACTGCAATTTCCGCCGACCGAACCGGGACTCGCTCCAGAATGGCCCGATCCCGCGTCCGAAGGAGAAATTTCGATTTTCACCTGGTCGCTCCAGCGCACGACCTATTTAAAAGCGTTTCGTTGGGCCAGACAACCCGTTCCGTCGGAAAAGGCGATCGTTCGACAATTGACTGGCGAACTCCGACGCCAGTTCCCGCACCAGTATCCAGACCCCCCAGAAATCGACCTGTCGCAGCAATCGATCTTTGAAGCATTAGCCCCATATTACCCTCAGACCGTTCGTTTTTTCCAAAGAATTCCGAACGGAGAATACGACTTGACGCGGGTGTATTGGTGGGAGCAACGCTGGCGAGATGGGGTGCGAAATCCGAAGCAGCCGCGACAGGTAATTTTTCGCCAACCTCAAAGTCAATCTTCTGCGCCGCTAGAATACGATTTAATCTATGTCGGCGGTGCGTTAGGGGTGATTCATGCGGCGGTGATGGCGCAACGCGGCTATCGGGTTTTGTTGATGGAACGGCTCCCCTTCGGACGCATGAATCGAGAGTGGAATATTTCCCGCGCGGAGTTTCAAAGTTTAATTGATTTGGGATTGTTTACTCCCGAGGAATTTGAGAGTATTATTGCTCGCGAGTATCGGGATGGCTTTCACAAGTTTTTCGATGCCAACAATCCTCCCCAGTGCAAAGCCGAAATCCTGCATACGCCAACGGTTTTAAATATCGCGATCGAAGCCGACAAGCTCCTGCAATTGTGCGGCGAAAAATTAGTTGCAGCCGGGGGCGAAATTTGGGATAAAACGGAATTCGATCGCGCGGATATCGCGCCAGACCGGGTGACGGTGACTGCCAAACACCTTCCCAGTCAAACCCAGCGTCAAGCCTCGGCTCGCCTGCTCTTGGATGCGATGGGAACCGCGTCGCCAATTGCGTGGCAACTAAATGGATCTCGCGCGTTTGACAGCGTTTGTCCCACGGTGGGAGCGGTAATTTCTGATGGATTCGAGCCGCAGGTTTGGGATTCTCAATACGGCGACGTTCTCAACAGCCACGGCGATATTTCTAAGGGTCGCCAACTGATTTGGGAGTTATTTCCGGCGCGAGATAAGGAATTGACAATTTACTTGTTTCACTACCATCACATCCATCCCGACAATCCCGGTTCCTTGTTGGAAATGTACGAAGATTTCTTTACCATTTTGCCGGAATACCGCCGTTGCGATATGGACAAGCTGACGTGGAAAAAGGCGACGTTTGGCTATATTCCGGGACATTTTAGCAACAGCAGCCGCGATCGCAAGGTGGCTTTCGATCGCCTGATTGCCATTGGGGATGCCGCCGCGTTGCAGTCTCCGTTAGTGTTTACGGGATTCGGGTCGCTGGTGCGCAATATGGCGCGTCTGACGGATTTGCTGGATACGACGTTAAAACACGATTTATTGAGTGCGTCCCATCTCAATCAAGTGCGCGCGTATCAAAGCAATGTGGCGGTGACCTGGTTATTTTCTAAAGGGATGATGGTGCCGACCCATCGATTTATTCTGCCGCAACGAATTAATTCGATGCTGAATACATTTTTTGGCATTTTGGCGCAAGAACCGCCAGAGGTTGCCAATACGTTTATTAAGGATCGCACCAATTGGCTGTTGTTTAACCGATTGGCGTTGAAAGCCGCACGGCAAAATCCGGCGTTGTTGGCGTGGATTTGGGATTTAGCGGGAGCGCGAGATTTTATCCGCTGGACGGGGAGTTATTTGGTGTTTACGTGGCAATCGTTTCTCGGGGTAATTTTGGGTTGGTTGCCGAAGGTCGCTCGTCGGATGCAGCCGTGGCTCGAACCGCGATTTCCGGCGTTATGGCTGCGGTTGAAATCTCTCGATTATGCGTTGACGGAAGGGATCGGTCGTCGCCATAAGTGACAATAGACGTTGATGTTGGTGCGTTGCGGTGATTTCACGCGATCGTTATCCATCAATATGGATTGACACCGCAACACGCCATGATTAAACTGTACCCCCCAGATATTACGCACATCCGATCGCGATCGCCTATGCCACCCACCGATCTCAAACGTCCCCTGCGGTGGTCGATCGAGGACTACCACCAAATCGTCAACACCGGTATCCTCGCTCGTCGGCGCGTCGAACTGATTGACGGGGAAATCCTCGAAATGGCTCCCGAATCCGCCGACCATACCTACACCTGGGGTTCCCTCGTCGCTCGCCTCAGCCAGATACTCGGAAATCGCGCCCTGGTGCGTCCCCCCGCACCGATTACCCTGAACCAGTCCGAACCGGAACCCGACATCGCCATCGTGGCTGGAACCTGGAACACCTACATCGATCGCCATCCCAGCGCCGACGATATTTTCTTACTCATCGAAGTGTCGCGCTCCACCCTGCATTTCGATCGCACCGTCAAAGCCCCACTCTACGCCGCCGAAGGCATCGCCGAATACTGGATTGTCAACCTCAACGATCGACAACTCGAAGTCTATCGCCAGCCCAGTGCAACGGAATATGGCGATTGCCAAGTTCTCACCCGTGGCGCGATCGCACCGCTGGCGTTTCCCGACTGCGCGATCGACGTGCGATCGCTCTTTCCGTAAATTGACACCACCCCAAAATTCCACCATTGCAGTCCACAAAACCCGGACTGGCATTGCTACGATCGAAACAACTTCGGTTTCCAGACGCAGCGATCGCCCTCCATTCAAAGATGCTGACCTACACCATCGACCTCACCCCCTTCATTCAACTGAGCGATCGCCAGTTCGCGCAACTGTGCGAAAACCACCCCGACATCAAATTCGAGCGAAACGCCCGAGGAGAACTGATCGTCATGCCCCCCACTGGCGGCGAAACTGGAAATCGCAACGCCTTGCTCGTCGTGAAACTCGGGATTTGGAACGAACGCCATCAACTGGGCTATCTCTTCGACTCATCCACCTGCTTCAAACTCCCCAACGGCGCGAATCGATCGCCAGACCTCTCTTGGATACGTCGCGATCGCTGGGAAGCCCTCAGCTCAGGCGATCGCGAAACATTTCCCCCCATCGCTCCCGACTTCGTTCTCGAACTCAAATCTCCCAGCGACAATCTCAAAGACTTGCGGGAAAAGATGGCGGAATATCGGGACGCCGGGGTGAAGCTGGGGTGGTTAATCGACCGACAAGGGCAGACGGTAGAAATTTATCGCCAGGGACAGAAACCCGAACTGCGCGATCGCCCCGTGACCCTCGATGGGGAAACCGTTTTGCCGGGATTTCAGCTAGACCTCAACGTGATTTGGTAAATCTTTCCCACAATGCTGACTTACACCATCGACCTCACCCCCTTCATTCAACTGAGCGATCGCCAGTTCGCGCAACTGTGCGAAAACCACCCCGACATCAAATTCGAGCGAAACGCCCGAGGAGAACTGATCGTCATGCCCCCCACTGGCGGCGAAACCGGAAATCGCAACGTTGAACTGTCAGCGGATTTTGTGCTGTGGAATCGTCGCACCAAATTGGGCTACGTCTTTGATTCCTCCACCTGCTTCAAACTCCCCAACGGTGGAAACCGATCGCCGGATCTCTCTTGGATACGTCGCGATCGCTGGGAAGCCCTCAGCCCGGGCGATCGCGAAACATTTCCCCCCATCGCTCCCGACTTCGTCCTCGAACTTAAATCTCCCAGCGACGATATCAAAACCCTGCGGGAGAAAATGGCGGAATATCTCGATGCTGGGGTGACGCTGGGGTGGCTCATCGACCGACAGGCGCAGACTGTGGAAATTTACCGTCAGGGACTCGAACCCGAATTGCGCGATCGCCCCGTGACCCTCGATGGGGAAACGGTCTTACCGGACTTTGAGTTAGATCTCAGTATCGTCTGGTAACGCAGCAAAACGCCCGTTGCAGTGTTACCTATCTCCGACGCGGAAACGAATGGATTGACGTTGATGTTGGTGCATTGCGGTGATTTCACATTATCGCAATCGAACAACATGAATTGACGCCGCAACATCCCCAATCGGGGAATTGAATGGTCTTACCCAACCGCACTCAGGGGTTGGGACATCACCGAAACGATCGCATCTCGATCTAACTGGCGACCGATCAGCACGATGCGGGTTTGGCGGGGTTCGTCAGCTTTCCAGGGGCGATCGTAAAAATGGTCGAACCGCTTCCCGACCCCTTGCAACGCCAGCCGCATTTTTTTGTTAGGAACGGCAACAAATCCTTTAATTCGATAAATCTCGTGTTGCTTCACCACTTCCGAGAGCTGTTGCACCAGTTCGGCGGGATCGAAGGCGCGATCGAACGTCAGGTAGACCGAGTTGATGTCGTCGTCGTGTTCGTGGTCTTCTTCGCTGTCGTGATGGGAGGGACGGTTATCTAAATCCTCCTCGACGGCGGCGTTGAAGCCTAACAAGACATCGGGATTGACGCGACCGCGATTGCACTCGATAATTTTGACGCCATCCGACACCGCTTGCGTCAGCCATTTCTTGACTTTCGCCAGCGTTTCGCCGTCAACTAAGTCGGTTTTGGTCAGCAAAATCGAATCGGCGCAGGCAAGTTGGTCTTCAAACAGTTCTTCGATCGGGGTTTCGTGTTCTAAGTTCGGATCGGCTTGACGCTGGGCTTCCAGAGCATCCAGGTCGCCGACCAACTGACCGCTGGCTAAGGCGTCGCAATCGACCACGGAAATCACGCCATCGACGGTAGCGCTGTTGCGAATTTCGGGCCAGCGAAAGGCTTTGACCAAGGGTTTGGGTAGTGCCAGTCCGGAGGTTTCGACGACAATATTATCGATGCGATCGCGCCGTTCGAGCAACTCTTGCATGGTGGGAAAGAATTCTTCCTGCACGGTGCAACACAAACAGCCGTTGGTCAATTCGAGAATGTTGCTATCCGCTTCTTCCCCGTCATCGCAGATTTGGCAGGATTCGAGCAATTCGCCGTCAATGCCAACTTCGCCGAATTCGTTGACCAGCACGGCGATGCGACGACCGTGGTTGTTCTGCAATAGGTGCCGAATGGCGGTGGTTTTGCCGGAACCGAGAAAGCCAGTAATAACGGTAACTGGAATTTTATGCATTGTGATTTGAATTTGTTGAAGTTGACAAATTGAGGCGAATGGGCGATCGCAACTGTAAGGGCTTTGTCTCCAAACCCTTCTAGGGGATATGGGTTTGGAAAGTTTCCCTATCTTTTTATCTCCTTATCCCGTCAGCAACGGTGTTGTCAAAGAATGTATTGACCCTCATCCGTACCTCGCAGATGTACTCTTTCCCTTGGGTTGACCGTCGTCGGCGGGCATCCTGACTCAAGGGTATCGACCCCATCACAGTTGCGGGACAGCGTCGGATTCGCACCGAACTTTCCCCCTTGCGTCTGATGGCTGCTCCCCACCAGAACCGACTGAGTTGATTTTTCATTATCCCACAATTCGCGCCAGCGATCGCACCTGGGCTTGACAATCTTGCGAATTCGATTGATTATTATTTTCATTCTCAGTTGGATTCCGAAGATCGATACTTCGGTTAATTGACAAGACTTTCTATTTGGTGAGATAATTCAGCCTACTCCCGATCGAGATTTTTGATGGAAATTTACAATCATCCGGGGTGTTTGTCGTTTTTTTCGCCAAAAACACTGGAAATACAGTCTATCGGATGATATTGCCCAAATTTAGGATTGCCAACAATGTCAACAAAATATTGGAAACTATTTTCAATTACTAGCGCGTTGCTCGGCAGTGTCGCGATCTCCGCTCCAAACGCGATCGCCACCGAACCGCCCGATCGCGCCTTAGAGCAACTACAGCAATACAGCAACGAAACGCGATCGCTCCAGTCCCTCGACCAAGTCACCTCCGTGTCGCAACTGCGCGACGTACAGCCCACGGATTGGGCATTTCAGGCACTTCAATCCCTGGTCGAACGCTACGGTTGCATCGCCGGGTATCCCGACGGTACCTTTCGCGGCAATCGTCCCCTGACTCGCTACGAGTTTGCCGCTGGTTTAAATGCCTGTCTCGATCGCATTACTGAGTTAATCGGCGGCGAAGACGGTCTTTCCAGCGAAGATCTCGCCACCATTCGGCGCTTGCAAGAAGAATTTCAAGCCGAACTCGCCACCCTGCGCGGTCGCGTCGATGCCCTCGAAGCTCGCACCGCCGAACTCGAAGCCAATCAGTTCTCCACCACCACCAAACTCGACGGCGAAGTCATTTTTGCCGCCTCCAGCGTATTTGCCGGCGAAGGAGCCGACGGCGACGGCGTAGACAACGTCCCCACCTTCGGACACCGCACCCGCCTCAACCTAGAAACCAGTTTCACCGGTCGCGACCTGTTGCTGACTCGCTTGCAAGCTGGAAACCTCGACGCCTTCTCCACCACCGGAACCGCCGAAGGCGACCTATTCTTTGCCGACGATAGCAACAACGTCGTCAACATCGACGCGCTGGTCTATTACTTCCCCGTCGGAGACAATCTCGAAGTCTCCTTAATTGCCAACGCAGGCGCATCCGACGACTTCGCCAGCACGGTCAATCCCTTCCTCGACGGCGATGGCGCATACGGCGCGCTGTCTCGGTTTGGCACCCGCCACCCAATTTACTACCTGATTGAAGACACGGGATTGGGACTGCGCTATTACCTCGGCGACGCCATCGAAGTCAGCTTGGGATATATGGCGACCGACGCCGACAGTCCCCTTGAAGGTCAGGGATTATTTAACGGTCCCGGTGCAGCGATGGCGCAAGTAGTCTTAAAACCGAGCGATCGCCTTAATATTGGTTTAACCTACCTCAACGCCTACAACACCGAAACTGGCACCGGTAGCAATCGCTCCAACTTCCGCAGCTTCAGCGAAGACCTGTTCGGCGACGCCATTCCCACGGTCAGCAACGCCTACGGCGTCGAAGCCTCCTGGCAACTCGCCGATAATTTTGCCCTCGGCGGCTGGGTCGGTTATATGAATACCACCACCCTTTCCACCCTGAACGGAACCGTGGATCGCGGTTCGATGGACATCTGGAACTGGTCGGTCAACGCCACGTTCCCCGATTTAGGCGGAGAAGGCAACGTCGCCAGCGTCATCGTGGGGATGGAACCTCGCGTCACGGAAGTCAGCGATGGCTTGGGGAGTCGAATTAGCGACGACCCCGACACCTCACTTCACATCGAAGGCTTGTACCAGTGGCAAGTGTCGGACAATATTTTCATTACTCCTGGCGTCATCTGGTTGACCGCACCCAATCATGACGAGGATAACGAGGATATCGTCATCGGCACGATCCGCACCACATTTAGTTTTTAGCTCATTGTAAGAATCGCGGGGGTGGTTGGCGAACTGCCCCTAGCATCTTACCGAGCGTTCCGGCGATGTTATAGATCATTCGCGCAAAACCCACCTCTTTTTAAGGGTGGGATGTAGCGCGGGCGGCTTTAGTCCTCAGACTTGGGATGACGAAAATATTGCCAGAACCTTCGCCATCCCCTTCTAATTCACGCCTTGGTCATACTGCGCGAAGTCACCACATTGACCCCGGTTCCAAACACGTCGGACATTACCGTCGCACCCCGCTCGATGGGCGCTTGCAGTCGGATTTGATGCAATGCTTCGCACAAGTCCGCTACTCGCTCCTTGGGAATCGCTTCCTCGGTTTTTACCGGAATCCGCGACCAAATCCCATTCTCGATTTCCACTGTCGTCGTCACCATGCGACGGGGTGCGGTGTGTTCTTGCTTGGCGTATTGCTCGCCACGGCGACAGCTAAACCCGCGTACTTCCACGATTTCGCCGTCTTGTTCTTCTACTTCCAACCGACACCCCATGGGACAGCCAATGCAGAGATAGTGGCTGACGGTTTCTTCATGTTCTTGATTCGGATCGGTATTCGTACTTGCCAGTGTCATAATGTTACCCTCCAATTAGTCGTTCGCGTCTTCAATCGGAACCACATCGACTCGCAACGTCTCGCCGTGAAAGTTTTCCAGGAAGCGGGGGCGAACTTTGAGATTGATCATTTCCGCTGGAAGCACGTACCGCAGTTTTTTCTCGTAGACATCGCCGAGGCGAAGGACGCTTTGTTCCAACGGACGCTTCACCCGCATATATACGGTATGATCGCGATCGCTCGATATGGTTTGGGGAACGCAATAGCGGACGTTGTCCCCCGGAACCAGGCGAATGTTGTCTCCCGGTGCGGGGTGACCGGTGGCGAATTCGCCCGCACGACGTCCGGCGAGCATCGATTCTTGGCTGACGAAATCGACTAAATCGTGGATGTGGACGACGTTTCCGCAGGCGAAAACCCCTTTCATCGAGGTTTGCATGGTGCTATCGACCACCGGACCGCTGGTAATTGGGTCGATTTGCAAGTTGAGCTGGCGCGAGAGTTCGTTTTCGGGAATCAATCCAATCGACAGCAGCAGGGTGTCGCAGGGAATGTCCCAGCTTTTGTCCATCTGCGGTTGGAAATTCTCCACCGGGGCGACGGTAACTTTCTCCAGACGCTCGCTCCCTTCAATATCCGCGACCGTGGTCGAAAGGTGCAACGGGATGTCGTAGTCGTGCAAGCATTGGACGATGTTGCGATTCAAACCGTTGGCGTGGGGCATAATTTCAAAGACGCCTGCTACTTCGACGCCTTCGAGGGTGAGTCGCCGCGCCACGATCAATCCGATGTCTCCCGACCCGAGAATCACGGCGCGATGTCCCGGTAAGACTCCCATCAGGTTGACGAACTTCTGCGCCAAGCCAGCGGTCAATACGCCAGAACAGCGGGTTCCGGGGGTGCGAATTGCCCCTCGGGTGCGTTCGCGCGCGCCCATTGCGAGGACGGCGGCTTTGGAGGAAACGACTTTGACGCCGTGTTCGCCTGACATTAATTTAACCCGGCGATCGCGATCGATGTCGAGGACGTAGGAATCGCTGACTACATCGATCTCGTGTTCTAGCACTTGTTCGAGAAAGCGTTGGGCGTACTCCGGTCCGGTCAGTTCTTCTTTAAAGTGCTGCAAGCCGAAACCGGGGTGGATGCATTGCAATAGGATGCCGCCGGCTTCCTTTTCGCGATCGACGATCAACACGCGATCGGCTCCGCTCTCTTTGGCTCCGAGCGCCGCCGCCATTCCCGCCGGTCCGCCGCCGACGACGATCGTGTCGTAATTGTCGCGAATGTGATTGGCTGATTGAACGGTCATTGGGTTACCTCCTCGCGATCGCGCACGACCCAAGTTTCGCCGCCGCGTTTGGTCACTTTCGTAAATGGAATTCCGGCTTCTTGTGAGATTAACTCCATGCAACGCCCGGTGCAGAATCCCCCCTGACAGCGTCCCATTCCGGCGCGAGTGCGGAATTTAATCCCGTCGAGGGTTCGCGCTCCCCGACGGATGGCGTCGATAATTTCCCCTTCGGTAATCAGTTCGCACCGACAGGCGATGCGACCGTAACTGGGATCTTTCTCGGCGATCGCGATTTGTTCTTCCGTCGAGAGGGACGCAAAATGAATCGGTTTGGGAACGGAGGGTTGAAAGTCGTCCTTCGGTGTCAGGGTCAAGCCTTGCTCGCGTAATAGGTCGGCGACCATCGTTGCGATCGCGGGTGCGGCGGTCAATCCGGGGGATTGGATTCCGGCGACGTTAATAAATCCCCGCTTGCTCGTCGCTCCGATAATGAAGTCTTCTGTCTCGGTGACTGCGCGCAATCCGGCGAATTCTGCAATGCAATCGCGCTCGCTAATTCCGGGGACGGTGCGCTTGACGGAGGAGAAGACGGTTTCGCTTCCGACAGCGGTGGTGGTCAAGTCTTCTTTATCGTCGGTCATTTCGGCGGTCGGTCCGACCATCAGGGTTCCGTCGTAGGTGGGGATGACCAAAATCCCTTTGGAGACCGGGGTCGGACAGGGGAAAATTACCCGCTTCACCAGTCCCATCAATCGCTTGTCGAGGATGTATTCTTCCCCTTTGCGCGGACGGATGGTGAAGTCTCGCACTCCCGCCATTTCGGCGATCGCGTCGGCGTAGAGTCCGGCGGAATTGATAATATAGCGCGCGTTAAATTCCCGGTTGGGGGTTTTTATCGTCCAAACGCCGTCGTTGTCTGCGATATCGGTCACCGGACTTTCAACGGCGAGTTCTAATCCGTTGAGACAGGCATTTTCAATCAGTGCAAAGCAGGCTTCGTAAGGGTTAATTACGCCAGTGGTCGGCGCGTGCAATGCCGCGATCGCTTCTTCGTTGATGCTGGGTTCTTCTTTACGCAGGCGATCGCGATCCCAAATTTCTAATCCTGGAACGCCCTTTTCTTCTCCCTGCTGCTTCAATTTTTCTAAGGTGGGAAGTTGGTCTTCCGATAGCGCCACCGTGAGTTCGCCAATGCGCTTAAATCCGAATCCCAATTCTTCGCAAATCGGATCCCACATCTGATTGCCATCCCATTCTAATTGACCCTTGAGGGTGTTGGGAGAGCTGTGATGTCCGCCGTGAATAATGCCACTATTGGCTTTGCTGGTTCCGAATCCGACTTCGCTTTCTTTATCGATTAAAACCGCACGGATCGGATAGCGCATCAATTCTCGGGCAATGGCGCAACCAATTACGCCACCCCCAATGATGGCAACATCATATATCATGGTTCTCACCCACAAAAATCGCCATTTCCAAAGGTTGCCTTTGGATTGGGCAGTCCTCTCGGCGGCACGTCGCACGCAGTGGAACCGACTCGACTTCGCAAATTGCCAAAGACATAACCTATTTACTAGGATGCCGCGAAAGGTGGCTGAAGGGACAGGTTTTTAGGTAATTTTTAAATTTCTTTAGACTATTGCTTTATCTCAAGATTGATAATTTTTGTCAATTATTTTGAACCAGAGTCGTCCCCGCTAAATTAACATTTTCTTTATACAATTGGGTTGATTTTGAGAGAATTAAAAGTATACGCGCGATCGCGCTTAGTACAACTCGTTACCACTTCGTTTAAGCGGTTTGCATTCAACCCTATGGCGATCTCCAGATACGGCAGATCTCTGGATTCGACAAATGACTGAACTCTCAGGCAATTCTCAAAAGAGATTCTTGTCGGTTGGGTTAACCTAGGAAATCCAACATTTCAAATTAACTAACGAAACTTAACTAAGATCGTATGAAATCCATCGATTTTTCTGGCAACACATTGATGGCTTTGTCGAGTATCGTTTCTCCTATAGAGACAGGTCGGAAAAGGAGGATTAGCAGGCGATCGCTTGAATTAATTTTAGGTAGGCAATACCTACCCTATCGAGAAAAGTTATTGGCGTGGATAGGGAAATTCGTATTGAAAATTCTGCGATCCTTCGTAATCCGAAATTCGAGCTAGTACGTCCAGCGGCTGCACGCCAGAGTAGAGTTGACCGTTAATTTCCCAAGCTGGAACCCCTCGAATTCCTGCCTCTTGACAGAGTTCGGGTCGAGCGTTTTTTCCCTGGGGATGACATTCGATCGGATCGATAATTGCAGCCGCTTGTTTTCCAAATAATTCCTGCTGTTCGTGACAGTGGGGACAGGTGTAGCTCACGTACAATTTAGCATCTATTTTATCTAAATGGCGGGCGAGAGCAAGTTCGGCTTCTCCCGAAGTTTGGGTAATTGGCGGCCCCGTGCGACCATCCGACGCCGTTGCATTATTGACATTGCCATAAATTCCCAATACTCCGGTTAGCGTCACCATCGCCACAATAATTCCGACAAACGAAAGCTGTCCGAGATCGTCCCAAGAGCGACCGATAATGACTAATACAAACAGTGCGAGGGAAAACAGAGCCGAAGCAATACAATAAGGACACCATCCCCCAATGGTAAAGACCATGATATACATTAAATAGCCGCTGGAGACGACCATTGCCGTAGCGATCGCGAATAGCACCGACCAAGTGGTTCGCTCCCACTGGTTGCGTTTCTTTTTCTGGGTATCTGGATTCACCGACAGCGGTGCGAATGCGAGGATTGCCACCACCCCATACGCCACCAATCCCAACAGGGGAAGCGGGATACCAAACACGCTAGCGTAGGGACTTTCCAGGACTTCCTTGCAGCCGGTATTGGGACAGATATCGGAGGCTTTACCGGACAATTCCGCGATCGCCAAAATTGCCGTTTCAAGTACGCCTAAAATCGCGATCGCGCCGATAATTACGCGAGAGTTGCGATGAATCCAAGGAGCAGACGATTTACGTGTCATGGACATACCGAGAAATTAGTCAATTAAAATATCGTCGTGGACTTCGGAACTATCGTATTGCCATTCGATATTTGGCATCGAATCGAATGCCTGTCTTAACGATTCTTCCCACAGTTTGCGAATTTTTGCCAGATACGGGTCGCCGAGTCGCAATTGCAAGCGGTGGCGGATATTAAATGTATCGGTTTCGTAGGCAATCAGATTAATTGGCGGGCCGACCGAAATATTCGATTTCATGGTAGAATCGATCGACAGTAACGCGCATTTGGCTACGGCATCTAGCGGCGCGTCGAAGTTCAAGGTGCGATCGAGAATTGGCTTGCCGTATTTGGTTTCGCCAATTTGCAAAAACGGCGTTTCGCGGGTGGCGTGGATAAAATTCCCTTGCGAATAAATCCGATAGAGTTGGGGTTCTTCCCCTTTAATCTGACCGCCGATCAAAAAGCTACATTGAAAGTCAATTTTATCGCGTTCGAGCCATTTGCGGTCTTGCTCTTGGATGAAGCGAATTTTATTGCCAACGTAGCGCGTGACTTCGTGCAGGGTTGGCAGCGTATAGAGATTGATTTCTTCGTGATGCTGCAAGTCTTGGCGCAAGTGATTCAACACGCCTTGCGTCACCGAAAGATTGCCAGAGGTACACATGAGGATCACCCGTTCCCCCGGTTGGCAAAAATCGAAGAGTTTTTGGTAAGAGGAGATATAGTCCACTCCCGCATTGGTGCGAGAATCCGCTGCCAATACCAAACCGTGGCGGTTGACAATGCCGAGACAGTAGGTCATAAAAGTTTATTGTCCCTCGGGTACTAAGCGATGTCCGCACGCACCGCAAAAGCGATCGCTCGATTCCACTGGCGCGCCGCATTGGGTACAAAAGCGTTTTCCAGACCCAGCGGGAGATTGAGACGAGGACGAGGATTTTCCCATCTGCATTTCCATCTCTCCCATACGCATCTGCATCGGGTTGGACTGCATTTCCATGTTTCCCATTTTCATCGGTTGCATGGGTTGCATCGGCTTCATGGGTTCCATTGGCTTCATCGGTTTCATGGAACTTTGAGTGGAACTTGTCTCCTGCTCCACCCGCTCCATTGACATCACGTCTGCGTCAGCCAGGGACGGTGGCGCGTTGAGGGTGCCAATTTGATTGGATTGGATTTGGACGAATTGCTGTCCGCGAT
>CAYQUF010000053.1:0-10988 GCA_964420595.1 uncultured bacterium | reverse complement strand
GCGTTGAGGGTGCCAATTTGATTGGATTGGATTTGGACGAATTGCTGTCCGCGATCGCCTTCTAAGCGTAATACAAATCCGGCTGAGGTACGAAACAGGGTTGGCGGTGCCGTCCACTGACCCGTTTCGATGCTGTTTCCTTGGCTCTGCTGTTGGCTGCCGCTGCTACTTTGGAGGGTAATATAGGTGCGATCGCCCCGATTTTCTACGGTGAGGTGTCCGGTTGCACCCAACTTGCTAGTATACGCCACGACCGTCTCTCCCGAGTTGGTAAAGTCTATCTAGCTTCTAGCGTAGTCCTCGCCAGGGACTTCTAGCAATCCACCGATGGAGCGAATCCAGGGATAGCGCGATCGCTTCATTACATTACCATTGCCGTGGCAGATCGCGGTTAATTGCTGCTGTCTGAAACGCGATCGCACCCATCAAATCCCAACAATCGCGCATTGGCTCCCACCAAACTGACCCGACCGTCCGAATCGACAATCCAACCTCGCGCCTCCCGCAACCCCTCCGACACAGGCGATCGCGCCGTATCGTCCATCCTATCCCCTCCCGTCACCGGACGCCAATCCCACCACAGCGATCGTCCGGGTAACGCTTGCATGGGATTATCCGGTAACCCGCCGCGTCCGACAATGATAAAGCGATTTCCCGTATCCGCCGCACACCCTTGAATCACCTTTGCACTCGGGTCGCTGAGTTCGGCGGGTAAATCCACCAGTCCCGAAGCGGGATCGACATTGGGAGTTTCGATTTGCACCGTTCCGTCCACCCCCAATTGCGAACTGGCGTTAATGCGGCTCTCGGGTGCAGCGAACAAACTCAGCGTCTCGATTTGAATATTTCCCCCCACCCCTTCAAACGCATTCGCCACAATTCGGCTATCCTCTAACAAGGCGATCGTGTCCGCGCCAATTCGGACATTTCCGCCATTTCCCGCACCCCCCGCTTCCGCCGAAATAGTTCCGCCGCGACGGACTTGCAGCGAATCGCCGACGCGCAAGCTGACATTTCCGCCATTTCCCGATATAGTAGCGGCGGTCAATCCCCCCAGGCGATCGATCGCGAGGGTATCGACCTCCACCGCAAGGGTTCCCCCGTCTCCGGTTCCGTCATTTTGCACCGTCACCCGCGCGCCATCGGTGACTTGCAATATCGGCGTCCGAACCGTGACGTTTCCCGACGGACCGCTGGGAAGTGGCGGTAAATTCAAAAATTCGCGCGCGCCGGGATCGACGACATTGGCGCTGGAAATCATAATACTGGGATTGACCGACCCCGGTACGGTTCCGCTGACCTCGACCGATTCGCTGGCGTTGACCGTGACGCTTCCCGCTGCACCGCTGGCGAAGGTAGACGAATCGACTCGACCGCCGCCGCGCAAAATTAGCCGTTGCGTGTCGATTTGCAAGCTTCCCGCTTCGCCAGCATTAAAGGTTGCGGCGGATAGTGCAGTCGGGGTGAAAAAGGTGGGATCGACGCCAATCAGTTCGACGGATTCCGAAGCGATCGCCCGGACGTCTCCCCCTTTGCCTATATTAAAGGTAGCAGAACCGACGATCGCGCCGTTGGATAAATGCAAGCGTTCGGTGGCGAGATCGATATCTCCCGAATCGCCAGGACCGAGAGTGGAGGCGGTGATGTTGCTGGAAAAGGTGGGGTTAAACGGCGACACGCCGCTGGCGGCGAGGGTATCGGTGGCGTGGATGCGAATGTCCCCTGCGGTGGCGGGGGTAAAGGTTTTAGTAACGATCGCCGCACCGTTATTTAGGGTTAGGCGTGCGGTAGAAACGTTAATATCGCTTCCGTTGCCAATTCCCACGGTTTCCGAGAGCAATCCACCCGCCAGCAAACCGTCGTCGGTAATATCGCTCAATTCCAGCGATTCCGAGGCGCTGACGTCGATCGATCCGGCGTCGCCAAACCCCTGATTTTGCACTAAGGCGATCGCACCTTGTTCTAAGGTAACCCGATCGCCCCAAATCCGAATCGACCCGCCACTGACCCCGCTCCCATCCACAAGCGATCGCCCGGATAATTCAATATTGCCAAAGGTTTCGACGCCATTGGGTTCAAACGTAACATTTGCGCCGGATTGAGAAATTCCCACCGTCCCCTCGCCAACGCTCCCCAGTACCGCCATTCCTCCACTCGCCGTCGCCACGCCACCGTCCAATCGAACGTCTCCGCCAATCAACGCCAACGTCCGACCGGGAGCGACCCTTAACCCCGCGTCCGCATCTCCCCGCTGAACTGGCGTCGATTGGGGAACCGCCACGGTGAGAGCATGACCGCTTCCCTGCAAGCGAATCGCACCGGGGTTCGTCCCGAATTGCAATCCCGTGGGAACGCTCACCGCCAGCAGTGGCGCGTCTTGTCCCTCGGTGGCACTATAGAAATTGCCATCGGCGAACTCGATGCGGTCTGCACTGGTGGCGACGAAGGATCCGCTAATGTCCAAGCGAGCGTTTGCACCGAAATGGATCCCGTTAGGATTGAGCAAATACAGGTTCGCACCGCCGTTGGCGCGCAGGGTTCCGTCGATTTGCGACAGTTCGCTCCCGGTGACGCGGGTGAAAATGGTATCGATGTCGGCGGCGTTGTTAAACCAGGCTTCCACATTGGCGGGAACCGAGAAGCGATCGAAACTGTGGAATAAATTGTCTCCCCGACGAGTCCCGCCTTCGATTCGGCGCAGGTTTCCGTCGGGGGTGACGGTAGAATGGTTGGGGAGCGCGGTATCGGGGACGATTTGCGATCGCGCTGGCGTGGCGAAGAGACAGAGAGCGATCGCTATTACCATATTAAGTTTCATTTGTCAACCCCATAGCGCCTAGATTTTCTGAACCCTTCTAACCTTTTGTATCATTGCTATAAAGTCAATCGCAGAGAGAAAAAAACTATGAAATTTCGAGTTTCCTCCAATCGTCGCGACCTGATCGTGGAAGCCGACAGCCAGGAAGACGCCGCCGAACAGGCGATCGTGCAACTGCAACCCGGCGAAAAGATCGCCAAAATCCAGAACCTCAAGTCCTCTCGACCCACCGGCTCCAACAAAGTCAATCCCGGCGGATCCTGGTGGGAAGTCTGGCTGGACTAACCGGGGTCGGGGGAGACATTCCCTCGGAGCGATAAAAATTTTCGCGAAAATTTGCCAAATTTTTAAATCGCTGAATGCCCCACCATAAGCGCGATCGCGGCTCTAGGGTGTCCTGTTTGCCTTTCATAACTCAAAAACTATATAGCGATTCATCTTTACAGGGCGATATAGCTCGTGTACTCTACGTAAAGAGTCATTGATTGCAAGGCATTCAATTGATAACCGCAAAGCGATAAAACGATGAGTACCACCCTAGAACAACGTCAATATCCAAGCGCCAGCCTCTGGGAGCGCTTTTGCCAGTGGATTACCAGCACTGAAAATCGCCTTTACATCGGTTGGTTCGGCGTTTTATTAATCCCGACCGCACTAACCGCCACCATCGTCTTCATCCTGGCATTCATTGCCGCACCGCCAGTCGATCTCGACGGCATCCGCGAACCCATCTCCGGGTCGCTCCTCTACGGCAACAACATCATCTCCGGTACGGTCGTTCCCTCCTCGAACGCCATCGGTCTGCACTTTTACCCCATTTGGGAAGCTGCCAGTTTAGATGAATGGCTCTACAACGGCGGCCCTTACCAAATCATCATCTTCCATTTCTTAATCGCGATTTACGCCTACATGGGTCGCGAGTGGGAACTGAGCTATCGCCTCGGAATGCGTCCCTGGATTGCCGTAGCATTCTCCGCTCCCGTGGCTGCTGCGACCGCCGTGTTGCTGATCTACCCCATCGGTCAAGGTAGCTTCTCCGACGGTCTAATGCTTGGAATCTCGGGTACCTTCAACTTCATGATCGTGTTCCAAGCCGAACACAACATCCTGATGCACCCGTTCCACATGCTCGGTGTGGCTGGTGTCTTCGGCGGTGCCTTGTTCGCCGCGATGCACGGTAGCCTCGTCACCTCCAGCTTGGTGCGCGAAACTAGCGAAATCGAATCGCAAAACCAAGGCTACAAATTCGGTCAAGAAGAAGAAACCTACAATATTGTCGCCGCTCACGGTTACTTCGGTCGCCTGATCTTCCAATACGCCAGTTTCAACAACAGCCGCAGCCTGCACTTCTTCCTCGCTGCTTGGCCCGTGATTGGCATCTGGTTCACCTCGCTGGGGATCAGCACCATGGCGTTCAACCTGAACGGCTTCAACTTCAACCAGTCCATCCTGGACAGCCAAGGTCGCGTCATCGACACCTGGGCCGATGTCATCAACCGCGCCAACCTGGGAATTGAAGTGATGCACGAACGCAACGCTCACAACTTCCCGCAGGACTTGGCTAGTGGCGAAACCGTTCAAGTGGCGCTGCAAGCTCCCGAAATTAACGGTTAAGTCGAACTGACGCTCCGATCCCGATAATTTAACGCCTCCTGCGGGGGGCGTTTTTTTTATGGTGTAATACAATGTTGAAGACTTCGTTTGAGATTTATGTCGCGATCGCAAATCTATGGCAGTTCATCAAGATCGAGAAGCTTTTATCCCCTATCGCCGTAGCGACCTGATTGAATTGTGCGTGTCGGACGGAAAGTTATCCGACAAAGACGCTCGAAAGTTTCGCGAATTTTGCACGATTTTGTCAGCGTACTATCACTTTAAATTTCACGCACTGTACGAGAAGTTAAAGGATAGTTTTGCTCCGTTCAATCCCGATTCCGACACCCGCGCGATCGCGCCGCCATCTCCCGAAGAATGCCAGCAGAAGGAATACCAAATGGTACGGGATTTGGAGACATTACTCGAATCTGCCAATTACGTCCCGCTGCCAAAATCCAGCCTGAAACGCGCTTTTGATGAAAAGTCCTTGATTGCCCTCAAAACGGACGTGGATTTTCGGGAGTTCGACCAGATGGTGTGTTACTGTCGGGGCGATATTTATAAAATGGCGTCGGTGAAGAAATGGTTTTTCTGGAAGGAGCAGATAAAGGTCGATATTTTCGAGCGCGTGGTCTTGTTGATTAAGTTCAAAGGGGAAGAATACTTCGCGCGCAAGCAAAAAAATCCAGACGATATGAATTTTGTTCCAGGCAAAATGTATTTGTATTACTACAAAAATATTCCAAAGTTTGATTTAGAATTTCTATTTCCAAACATTCAAATTAGCATGACCTGGAAGGATAGACTGCTGTTTGGAATTCCGGCGATCGGTGCGGCGATTCCATTAGTCCTAAAAATCCTACCCCAACTCCTATTAATTCTCAGCGCGATTTTACTCATTATTGCCGGAACCAGCGAACCCATTAATGGCAACGTAGACGAGCAACAAGCGGAAAATATTATGCCCGTGTTAGTGGCAACCCTATCGCTAATTATGGCGTTAGGCGGATTTGCGTTCAAGCAGTACAGCAGTTATAAAAGCAAAAAAATCAAGTTTCAGAAAAAGGTCACGGATACGCTATTTTTTAAGAATATTGCGACCAATGCCGGCGTTCTTGGCGCTTTGGTCGATGCAGCGGAAGAGGAGGAATGCAAGGAAATCATTTTGGCATACTATCACCTGCTCGTCCATCCCGAACCGCTGACTCCTGAAGAATTAGACGATCGCGTCGAACATTGGATGGAGCAAAAATTTGGTACGACGATTGATTTTGACATTCACGGTCCCCTGCAAAACTTAGCGCAAATTCGCGGTAAAATTGATGCCGAAGACGAACCCATTCCCTTACTGAGTTACGATCGCCAAGGAGCCTGTCAAGTTCTTCCCATTGACGACGCTAAGGCAATTATCGATTACGTTTGGGATAATGCCTTTTTGTACGCGCGAGGTTAATCCCTAGACAATTTACTCGTGCAAAACGACTCGATCTGCAATCGCCTAGGGTAGCGGCGAACCCAGATAGAATTGAGCGATCGCGCCGATCGCGTGTATGTTAGGAAATGCGAACAGGGGAGCGATCGCCATGAGTACGCCGTCCGACCTTCTGTCCAAACTCCATCACGGGTTAATCGTTTCGTGTCAAGCACCGACCGACTCGCCACTACACGACCCGGCGGTCCTAGCGGCGATGGCGCAAGCTGCGGTCAATCGCGGTGCGGTTGGGGTTCGCATCGATACCCCCGACCATATTCGAGCCACGCGCCAGGGACTTCCCCAAACGCCGATAATTGGCTTGTGGAAGCAGGAAATACCGGGATTTGAAACGTACATTACGCCGCAGTTTCGCCACGCACAAGCGGTTGCTGAGGCGGGTGCGGATATTATCGCGATTGATGCGACCATGCGACGGCGACCGGAAGGGGAAACGGTGGCGATGCTGGTGCAGCAAATTCACGCCAAATTGGGTAAATTGGTGATGGCGGATGCGGATGCACTCGATGGCGCGATCGCGGCGGTTGAAGCGGGTGCGGATTTAGTCGGAACCACCCTGTACGGCTATACGAGCGAAACCCGATATCTCTCGCCTCCCGGTTTTGAATTTCTGTCGCAGATGGTGGAACAATTGGACGTACCAATTATTTGCGAAGGGGGGATCGCATCGGCGGAAATGGCGAAAAAGGCGTTAGATTTAGGCGCGTATGCGGTGGTGGTCGGAACGGCAATTACGGGAATCGATCGCCAAGTGGAAACGTATTGTAAGGCGCTAGGTTCGCTGACTTGAAATTGACTGGAATTACACCAATTCGACCGAATCTTCGACTGCATCGAGTAAGGATTGAAGTAGGGGATCGTTCGGATCGCGATCGTAAGCTTCAATATGCAAATCTGCAATAATTTTTTTGACTTGTTCTCCCGATAATTGCCGCGATTTATATCCCGGCGCGATCGCCAATATCATTTCCGGAGTTTTATCTACCATTAACGGCGGTAAAACATAGCGGACGTTTTTTAGTTCCACCGCACCCAATCGCCGATAAAATTCAATCCGTCGCTGGCGCAATTCTCGGTCGTCGCCATAGTCCGGATGGTCGAGTTCTAGTAACAAATATTTATCGTCTTGTTGCAACGCATCTAATACATAACGGACGAATTTCGTTCCGATTCCCCGACCGCGATAGGGTGCGTCGGTGGCGAGATAGCCTAATAACACCAAATCGCTGTCGGTCAGTGGATGGAGGGTTGCCATCAACGCTACCTGGCGATCGCAATATCCCACCCAGAGGCGATGGCGTTGTTGTTGCACCCGTCGAGCCAACACCCAATTGGGTAACCGTTCTTCGGGGGGAAATGAGTTTTCAAAAATTCGCAGGATCGCTTCAAAATCGGGATGGTGGGTGTCGGTTAATTCTCGAAATTCAATCGGACTATTCATCAACTGACCCCTTCGCCGCACTAGCCTGGATTTGGGATTCGAGTTTAGAAATTTTACCACTTCTTTCAATCACCAGCGGCGTTTGTGGAAAGTCGCTTTCGGTCAAATTGCGCATGAGTTGAACGCTGCGGAAATATTGGTCGATGCTGGGAATTCCCTGGCGATCCAGATGGACGGGAACGATCTTTCCAGAGATAAAATTACCGTCGGGATCGACTTCAACTTCTAAAATCTTAGAATACCCCAATTGCGCCGTGGTAACCAGGGTGCGATATCCCATAAAATTGCCGAGCGAATAGGCGATCAATTTGTTTTTATATAATTGAATCGCGCGGGGAACGTGCGGTCCGTGTCCGAGAATTAAATCCGCCCCGTTGTCAATCGCCATGCGAGAAAACTTAACTAAATTGCCGCGATTTTCGCCAAAGAACGTTTCGTAGCGATCGCGCACTCGCATTGCATCGGTTCCTTCAGCTCCCGCATGGACGGACACGACTACAAGTTTGGCGTTTTGACTGGCTTCTTGAATTAACGCTTTCGCCGCTTCGAGATCGTTAATCGAATTGTGGTATCGATAGGTACTGAAGCCAATCAAAGCAACGGGAACGTTCTCGACCTCTAAATAAACGATTTCATCTTTTTTCCCGACCGCCGTCATCCCGGTAGAATTGATATAGCGAATCGTATCGTCAAATCCCCGTTGGGCAAAATCCATTGAATGGTTGTTCGCCACGCTCAAGACATCGAATCCTACGTCTTTTAACAATTGGGCGTATTCCGGCGGCGTCCGAAATGCGATCGACGTGCTGCTAATTTTTTTAGCGCTATAGGGCGAATTCGTGAGCGTACTTTCAAAATTGCCAAATACCAGATCGGCATTTTGTAAATAGGGTTTGACCGACTGGAACAAAACTTGGGGTTGCGGGTGGAGTTTGTTATAGGGAAAATTCGTACCGGGAATGATATCGCCCACCGCCTTAACAGTCAGCGAAGTCGGATAAAATTT
Source organism: uncultured bacterium (assembly GCA_964420595.1). Lineage (GTDB taxonomy): Bacteria > Cyanobacteriota > Cyanobacteriia > Cyanobacteriales > Geitlerinemataceae > CAYQUF01. The sequence goes on along the minus strand of CAYQUF010000053.1, from coordinate 2,635 downwards.
AAACGTACTGAGATCGGGAATCGAATTGGTTAAATTGGTCTGAGCTGGAAGGGGGACAATTTGGGGACTAGATGTAGCAAAAAATAGTGCCGCGCGAGCCATTTTAGTCACTCCGACGCCTTCGGAATGCACCAGCCGTCCCCAACTAATTCCCAAGCCAAAACTGAGAACGGTGAGTAATAGTAAAACGCCACGAGACTGGCGCGTTTTCGGTTTCGGCGTGGTTTGGGGAACCGACGGTTGAGAGCGGCGAATCGGAACCGTGTGGCTCCAAAGGAGCGATCGCGCGCCGGGTTGTCGTGCCAATATTGTTGCAGACTGGAACTCGGCGATCGATAAATGCGTCAATGTAGCGTAGATGACCTTCAGGCAGATCTGCGGTTCGGGAAGTTGCGCCGCTTCGAGTAAAATCTGCAACTCGTCGCGCTTGCAACCGACTCGAACCGCTCCCTCCTTCCAGGGTAGGGTTTTATGAATGCATTGGGCGATCGCATTAGCGTCGCCCTGTTTTTTTAGGGCGATTGAAGGTTGACTTCCCACAGTGTATACTCCTCACACCGATTGACCATTGTAGGCGGAAGCGCGATCGGCTTCAGCGACCGATTCTAACTTCCACTCCGATTGTGGTAGAGCAGCCCTGTTTATGATGGCACCTTGCCAAATTAGAGCCGATTTTAGTCAAATTGGCAATCTTTTATTCCATCAGACAACTCCGATGGAAAACAGGAGAAAATAGACCTGCTAGATTGTCGAGTCCAACCCAACATGAACCAACCGTCCAACCCCGCTAACCCCCGCCAACCTCGCCGTCTCCTGGTTACTGGAGGCGCGGGATTTATCGGATCGAACTTCGTCCGCTATTGGTCCAATGGCTATCCGAGCGATCGCGTGGTCGTCCTCGACGCACTCACCTACGCCGGAAATCCCCATAATCTCGATGGTTTGGAGGAACGGTCGAATTTTCGTTTCGTCCAGGGGAATATTTGCGATCGCGCCTTAATCGATACCCTCCTACAAGAGGAGCAAATCGACACCATCGCTCACTTCGCCGCCGAATCCCATGTAGACCGCTCCATCTTAGGTCCAGCGGCGTTCGTACAAACCAACGTGGTCGGAACCTTTACCCTGCTCGAAGCCTTCCGATCGTACTTTGGCGCAGTAGACGAGTCCCGACGCCAGCAATTGCGCTTCCTCCACGTCTCCACCGACGAAGTTTACGGAAGCCTCGGTTCCGACGATCCGGCGTTTCGAGAAACCACCCCCTACGCTCCCAACAGTCCCTATTCTGCCTCCAAAGCAGGGAGCGATCACCTGGTGCGCGCCTATTATCACACCTACAACCTCCCCACGTCGATCGTCAACTGCTCCAACAATTACGGTCCCTACCACTTCCCCGAAAAGCTCATCCCTCTAATGTGCATTAACATCTTGCTGGGGAAATCCCTTCCCGTCTACGGCGACGGACAGAATATTCGCGATTGGCTCTACGTCGAGGATCACTGTCGCGCCTTGGATGCGGTCATTCACCGGGGACGCACCGGACAGACTTACAACATTGGCGGAAATAACGAGGTCAAAAATATCGACCTGGTACGGCTTTTGTGTCAGTTAATGGACGAACTCGCCGACGAGCTACCGGTACGTCCGAGCGAACAATTAATTACCTTTGTTAAAGATCGCGCCGGACACGATCGCCGCTATGCGATCGACGCAACTAAAATTCAAACAGAGTTGGGATGGACGCCATCGGTCACCATCGAGCAAGGGTTGCGTCGCACGGTGCAATGGTATCTGGATCGTCCCGATTGGTGGAAACCCTTACTATCGGAAGAATATCAGGAATATTATCGGCAAGCTTACGCCACTTCGTAGGTTCGTTTGGGTTCAAATCGGCAAATTTTAAACAGGGAGGCATGATGGTAGACGTTAAAGCCGACTACGACGAACCCTGGAAAGAGGCGATCGAAACCTACTTTCCTTTATTCATGCAATTCTTTTTTTCCGCCATCTATCGAGAAATCGATTGGCAAGAACCCTACGTGTCTCTCAGTCAGGAATTGCCCGAAATTGTCGGAGAATCCGAAACTGGAGATGCCATCTCCGATCGCCTCTTCCAAGTCAAACTACTGGATGGAAATTCCCTATGGATTCTCATCCACGTGGAAGTTCAAAGTCAATACCAAACCCAATTTGCCCAACGCATCTATATCTACAACTATCGCGCCTTTGACAAGTACAAAATCCCTGCCGTGTCCGTCGCAATTTTAGGCGACGAGTTCCCCTCCTGGCGACCTCAGTCTTATGCATACAGCTTGGACGGGTACGAACTCAGTTTAAAGTTTCCCACCGTCAAACTATTGGACTACGAACCCCGATGGAACGAACTCGAAGCCAGTGACAATCCCTTTGCGATTCTGGTTATGGCGCATCTCAAGACCAAAGCCACTTCCCAAAAGTTTCGAGAACGGAAACAGTGGAAGTGGACGGTTGTGCGCGCGCTAGTCTCCAAGGGTTATAGTAGGGATGAGGTGGTGAATTTATTCCGATTTATCGACCGGATGATGGCACTACCCGATGAATTGCAACGGGAATTTAAGACTGAGTTACGTCGCTCTCGGGAGGAAGGAATGATGCC
>CAYQUF010000052.1:15926-26430 GCA_964420595.1 uncultured bacterium | reverse complement strand
TTGTTGGGTAGGAAGCCGCTATTGTAATCTTTGATTCAATAGCGGTAGTTCACGAGGTCGTTGCCGGAGAATCCTGTTGCAACACCTCATCGAAGGCAAAGTCGGGAGCGGCTAGCACGAACATGGTGGTCGGCAACCCCGTTGCCATCTCTTGCAGGCGTTCGTAATAGCCGGTGAAATTCTCGCTCGGTTGCGCCATTCCCAGAAATACCAGGTCGGCACTTTGGGACGATTCGTGCAAGATTTCGGGAAACGGTCGTCCGTGGGAGATGATAACCCGAGCGCTCGCGCCGATGCGCAACTGCTCCACGATCGCCTCTAGGTTGGGACGCGCTGCCGTGGCTGCGGTTTCGTCGGGAACCACCAACTTGAGATCGATATTCGCCCCGCGCCAGCCGCCGCTGGTTCGCAGCAGGTATGCCAGCAGCAACATCAGCCCGCCGTTGGCTTGCAGACCGCCCCACCACACGTCGATTTGGGCGCGGCGACCGAACCCGCGATCGGGATCGTCCCGCAAGATGGCAATACTGCGTTTGGCGCGGTGGAGCATTGCCAGCATTTGGCAGTAGTCGTGGCGGCGATCGCTCTGTTGGCTGTCTCCGAGCAAAATCGTGTTGGGCACCAAGGGACCGAGTCCGTAGGCTTCTACCAATCGCTGCGCCCCTTCAAAGGGATTGGGGGCAGTGACCAGGCGCACCAGTCCGTTAACCCCTCGGCGATCCAGGTAGTCGCGCAATTTGGTTTCCATCGCCGCCTGTTGCGCCACGTCGCGGGAACCGCTGGGTAACACGCTCGATACCGTAATTAACCCTCGATTGTGGGTGAGGGCGGCTGCCATGTCGATCAGGGGCCAGCGTCGCATCGGCGCGCCGGAAAACACCAGAATATGGGGTCGCCAGTTGCGGGTATCGGGGGCATCCCCCAGGCGCAGAATTCCGGCTTGCACCAACTCCATCCAAATGCCCCGCCGCACGTCTCCCCAGGTACTTTGGAGTTCGCGACGCTCCAGCCACAGGTAAATGCCCAACACCACCAACGCCGCGACAACGGTGGCGACGGGGTTAATTAAGAACATGACGGCGAGACACCCGATCGCCCCGAGGAACGACAGCGACCAGTGAACTCGAAAGGTGGGGCGAAATGAGGGACTAGCGAGAAATCCTTCAATCCCCGCCGAGACGTTCAACACCAAATAGGTGGTGAGGAAGAACATACTCAACACGGGGGCAATGAGGTTTAAATCGCCCACGGTCACCGCCGCTACGGCGACGCCGAGGGTGACGAACGTGCCGACGCGCGGTTCGTCGTTGGGTCCGCTTCCCGTGCCCAGCACCCGCATCCACCGGGGCAGGACGCCATCTCGCGCCAGGGCTTGCAACACCCGAGGCGCGCCCAAAATGCTGCCCAACGCGCTGGAGAGGGTGGCACCCCACACCCCCAAGAGGATTGCCGGTCCCCACAACGCCATCCGCTGCATGATCAGGAAATCGTCGGTCAGGGTGGTGGCATCGGCGCGACCGGCGAGGACGAGGGGGAGAACCATGTAAATCACGTAACCCGTTCCGACGGCGGCGAGGGTGCCGATGGGGATGGCGCGGGCGGGATCGCGCAAGTCGCCGGACATATTCACCCCTGCCATAATGCCGGTGACGGCGGGGAAGAAGACGGCGAACACGGTCCAGAAGGGTTCCGAGAGGCGATCGGCAGCGCCCCACATTTCGATATCCGTCGGTTCGATCGCCCCGCCGAAGAAGAACGATAGCAGCGACAAGACGATCGCCGCCATGATGAAATATTGCGCCCGAATCGCCAGTTGAGCGGATTTAATTGCCAGAACGGCAATCAGGATGGTGACGACCAGGGCGACGGCTTTTTGGTTGAGGACGGGAAAGGTTTGGGAGACGCTCTCGGCAAAACCGATGGTGTAGAGCGCCACCGAGATGGCTTGGGCGAAGTAGAGGGGAATGCCGACGGCGCCCCCGGTTTCGATGCCGAGGGAGCGGCTGATCATGTAGTATGCCCCGCCCCCGCGCACGACGCGATCGGTGGCGATCGCCGAGACGGACAGGGCGGTCAGGAAGGTGATCGCGGTCGAGAGGGTAACGATCGCCAGCGCGCCTAACCAACCGGCGTTGCCGACGACCCAACCGAAGCGCAGGTACATGATCACGCCCAGAATGGTCAGGATCGAGGGCGTGTAGACCCCGCCAAATGCGCCCAGTCCCGAGTTGGATTCGGGCGGGTCGGGCGGCTTGGGAGAGGGACGAAAAGGCAAGTGCATAAGCGAATAAAAGTATCTATATTTAGTTAACATGCCGGAGAATCCGATTCGAGCGATCGCTCGGAGGTTAGAACGCGATCGGATCGCGGCGAAGGTCGGGGGCGAGTGGCTGCCAGGGAATGACGGTTGGCGTCAGATCGCCAATTCCCCGTGGCTTGCCCCCAGATGGAAAGACTGGAGGGGCAATATTTGCAATTCTTATTGTTGGTACGAATTTTCCCCATAGATTCCACAGCATTTCCACAAACCCCTCGAACGTTTTCCACAAATTAAACAGCGTTTTCCACAGGCAATCGCGAGCGAGTCGGGAATTTCCGAGTAACTGGGGATTTCGATCGCGACGGCGATCGCATCTGTCGATCGGTCTGATTTTGTAAAGTTAAGTAACGAAGATTGCCCTCAAAACCCCATTCTGTCGTTGAAATTTTTCTCGGTTCCCACCCCTGGCAACATTTTGCAACATTGACAACCCCACCCCTTTCGAGCCCAAAATGATGCGACCTACCTAGATAAATTTCGACTCGGATCGAGCCGGGTCGAGCAGATGGCGTGGGTACAAGGAGGTAATCATGCACTCAACCGTGAGCATTTTGGCAGAAATCCCCGAGGATCTGCACGAATCATTGAAAAAATATCTGGAAACGCACCCCGATTGGGATCAAGATCGCGTATTTGCAGCCGCACTCTCGCTGTTTTTGCTCCAAAATGGGGATAGCACGACCCCCGAGTCGTCCCAAAATTACCGTCGAGCCGCACGGGTCTATCTCGAAACGCTGTTCCAAAATCCGGTATAACTTCAGATCGCAGAGTTAATCGAATTTCCGCTGTCAGCCTCATGCAAACCACCGAGCGTACTTCTACATCCAATCCCATCGATACCCTGATTGTCGGAGCCGGAATCAGCGGCTTGAGCCTGGCTCGTGCCTTGAACGATCGCCCCTCCCGCCAAGTTTTGGTCGCCGAAGCGCGATCGCGCGTGGGAGGGAGCATCACCACTGGCGAAGCCGAAGGGTTTTTGTGGGAAGAAGGTCCCAACAGTTTTGCCCCGACGCCGGAACTGCTGGAGCTGGCAGTGGACGTCGGCTTAAAATCCGAACTGGTCCTCGCCGATCGCAAGTTACCCCGGTTTATTTACTGGAATCGCCGCTTGCACCCGGTTCCCATGAGTCCGCCAGCGTTAATCGGCACGCCTTTGCTGAGTGCGGCGGGCAAGTTGCGACTGCTGAGCGGGGCGGTCGGGTTCGTTCCTCCGGCAATTGGAACCGAGCGATCGCGCCAAGGCGGGGAAGAAACGGTGGCGCAATTCTTCGGGCGACATCTCGGTGGCGAAGTCACCGAACGCTTGGTCGCGCCCTTCGTATCGGGGGTGTATGCGGGGGATCCCGATCGCCTCAGTGCCTCGGCTGCCTTCAAGCGGGTGAGTGAATTTGCCGAGGTGGGAGGCGGACTGCTGGCAGGAGCGATTCTGTCGAGCCGCCAGAAGACCTCCCCCACGGCTGCAACCAACCCCAACATCCCGAAAACCCGCCGGGGAGAGCTGGGATCGTTTCGGGGGGGACTGCGCGCCTTACCGGAGGCGATCGCGCGATCGTTGGGCGATGGGGTACGATTGCAATGGCAGCTCCAACGCCTGCACCGCAGCGATCGTCAGACTTATATTGCCGAATTCTCCACCCCCGACGGTCCCGAACGGGTGGAGGCGCGTACCGTGGTGCTGGCGACTCCCGCTTACGCCAGTGCCGAGATTTTACAAGACTTCGATGCCGAGGTCGCTCGGGCATTGCGAGAATTTCCCTATCCCCCGGTGGCGTGCGCGATCTTGGCGTATCCAGAATCGGCGTATAAAATGCCCCTGCGCGGCTTTGGCAACTTAATTCCGCGCGGTCAAGGCATTCGCACCTTGGGCACGATTTGGGCGTCGAGCCTGTTTCCCGGACGTGCCCCCCACGGATGGCAATCGCTGATTAACTTCATTGGCGGCAGTACCGATCCCGCCATTGCCGATCTCGACTCGGAGCAAATCGTGCAGGCGGTACATCGAGATTTGTCTCAAATCCTGCTCGGTGCCAATCCGCCGCAGCCGAAAGTGCTGGGGGTGCGCTTGTGGAAACGCGCCATCCCGCAGTATGCTCTGGGGCATCAGGACAGGCTCGATCGCATCTCGACGGGCTTGCAAGCCTTCCCCGGACTGTATGCGTGCAGCAATTACGAGGGAGGGATTTCCCTGGGCGATTGCGTCCGAACGGCACGAGAGACGGCGGGAGATATCGATCGTTACCTGCAACGGCGCGATCGTCAACCTGAAGGGGCGATCGCTCAGTAGGGAAGAGGGGAAGCTGTCTTCAACCGGGGTTAGAGCTTCCCCAGTTGCTCCCTATCTTCCTAGCTCACATCTGCGGCTTGAGCTGTTCCTGAGTTTCGGGCATTTCAAACTTGTAGCCCACGCCGCGCACCGTTTGAATCATCGACGGTTGGCTGGCGTCCGGCTCGATTTTGCGGCGAATTTGACCGATGTGAACGTCTACCACCCGTTGGTCGCCGACGTAATCGTAATCCCACACCTGCTGGAGCAATTCCGATCGCCGCCACACTCGTCCGGGATTGCTAGCGAGAAAGTGGAGCAAGTTGAATTCCAGAGCGGTCAGCGAGACTAACTCTTGTTGCAGCGTCACCTCTCGACGCGCCGGATCGATTTCGAGATCGCCGATGGTAATAGTTTGCTGCTGGGCAGCCGTTACGGTACGCTGCCGTCTTAGCACGGCACCCACCCGAGCGCCGAGTTCGACCAAACTGAACGGTTTGGTGATATAGTCGTCTGCGCCTTGGGCAAAGCCCTCAACCACGTCGTCTTCCCCGGTACGACTGGTCAGCATCAGGATAAATACCCCCGTGCGCTTTTGCATTTCGTGACAGAGGCGATAGCCGGTCGTGTCCGGTAAATTCACGTCCAAAATGACTAAGTCGGGGTTAAGCTGCTCGAACGCTGCTAGGGCGCTCTTGCCATCCTCTGCTGATTCGACCATATAGTCTTGCCGACCTAAGAAACGGTGAATCAGGTTTCGGATTGCGGGATCGTCGTCAACAACAAGTACCTTGGGAGGGGTCATGATCGCAATTTTGCTCTAAGAATTAAATTAAGAATCCGTACTAGAGAAGCTGGCACTCAGATAGAATGCTCGGAACTTTCCAATCGCCGCGTCAATAACAGATTATCATCGCACCTTTAAAAATGCCGTGCCTCGATTCTGCCGTACGGGTCGGAAACAACTAGGCGGTTGCCTATTGGCGATCGCGACTATTTACCACCGAATTATCGGTAACATGGTACAGCAAAATCATTAGGATATAGGGTTGATGGCTGTTTCTCAACTCAAGCTTAACTTGGATGCCGGATCGGTCGGCTTCAACTTTACGCCCGAGGCGGCGCGAGAATTGCAGGGGGCGCTCTCCGAGTTATTGGAGCGGCTGAAAGCCGTTAGCGCCACGGCGACGACGGGTAGCGGGGGAAAGGCAAATCCCCAAGAGCCTCTAGAATACCAACAAACTGGCGACGTATTCTTAGAGGTGTTCTGTAACCCCAACATTTGGCCGACCCCATTTGCAGCTAAAGTTTTATTAACCGTGCGCGACGATCGGATTCGCCTCTCGACTGAAGCGGAATTAACTCGAATTCTCGAAGATGTCAACTTATATTTGGAACAACATGGTTAGGGCGATCGCCGAGTAGCCGATCGGATTGACCGATGCGATCGCAGAACCTGACGAGGTCGGACCGAATCGGGTCTCGATCGCTGTCATAGCAGTCAGCAGTTGCGCTCGCGCGCGAACTCAAGCACCGAACGAGGGAGCGCTGGCTGCTTTTTTGTCGGACTCTGTATTAAGAATAGCCGCTCAAAAATCGGATCGGTCGGCATTTTTGTTAAGATTATTGTATCGCCGCGATCGCGATCGCCTCGGTTAATGGGTTGAGTGGGAATCGAAATAATCGCCGCCCGAACCGTATTTCCACGCATCGATCCAGCGGTGGCAATAGTACTTTTGGGCGAGTGGGAAGTTATCGACCACTTCTTCAATTCCTTGTCCAAACGGAGACATCAAACCATACGCGCCTAAATTAATATAATGTCGCATCCAATCGAGCAAGGGTAAAATACCCACTTGCGGCACCACTTTCGCCACGATATCGGGGTCGTTGACTGACGTTTTAAATAACGCTTTAGCGAGGGCGGGAAATTGGACGACATCTTGCAAAAACGGGCGCAATACCGGATCGCCCAGTTGCGACATGGCTCGAAATACTGCCGATAGCAATTCATTGACAGTATTGGGATCGAACTCTCGTCCCATCTCGATGCTCATGGTTTTTTGAAACAGCCAAGTCACCGAAAGATTGGGCTGATAGGGTTGCAATAACGCCAGGGAAGCGCGATTCAAACAATCGGCTTCGAGGGCTTCGCAAATGCCATTGGTCAGCCGTTTGAGGTGGCGAATGGTCGCGCCGAATCCGCCGAAACTGAGGGGAGACTGGCTGCTGCTGCTGTCGCCGACCAGGAGCAAGCGGTTCCAAGGGGATTGCAGGGGACTGTTACGATAGGAGGGGAAAAATCCGAACAACAGGCGGCGAAAATCGATTCGATCTAATTCGACTTGTTGGTATTCCGGGAGCAGGCGCAGGTATTCTTCCACAAAGAATTCTAAACTAAAGCGATCGGGATGGGCGTCGAGATAGGAGAATAAATAGGTGGTGCGTCCGTCTTTGGCGGGAAAGGCTTCCCAAAAATACTGACAGTGGTTTTGGGCGGGAGTGAAAGAGACGAATAAATCGCCGGTGTCGTTGTGGGGAAATCCTGCGGCGCAACTCCCGGTGACCATGCAAATGCCATCGGGTTTGGCGGCTTGGCGAATTTGCCGCGCGATGGGGGAAAAATGCCCCATCACATCGATTAACAGTCGCGTTTTTAACCCGTTTTCGACATCGATCGCGACCCCGTCGGGATGGATGACGGCACCGTCAAAGGCAGTATTTTCTAACAAGCAACCGCCAGCAGCGATAAATTTTTGTTTGAGGGTTTCGAGCAAGTAAACCGGATCGACGCCAATGTTGAGAACGTCGCGCACCCAGATTTCTGGTCCTTGGTGAAAGGCGACGCGAGCGGGATTGTATTCAGTGGCGATCGCAGTTTCTAATTCTTCCTCCGACAGCAATTCCAATTCAACTAAAACCGCGAGTTCGTGGCGGGAAATATTCCATTCTTGATCCCGACCGCGCAACAGTCCTTTTTCAATTAATGCCACCCGCCAGCCTCTTTGCGCCAACGCCGCACCAATCAGGATTCCGAGGGTTCCGCCGCTGACGACAACATCCCAATCGACCAGTCCCAATAGGGTCTTATCGGTTTTGATCGGGTTGGGGATGGGAACGCTATCTTGCTTAATCGAGTGCCAAATGCGATCGGCTTTACGCAAGCCGTCGAGGGGGTTTCCGGGAATGCGAGGCAGAATTTGCTCGGTTAGGCTCATGGAGAATCGAAGACTGGGTGAACGTGGGCTATATCTCAATAATGTAGCGGTACAATTGGAAAAACCCATCGCACTACGGGTAGAGCCGCCAACCGAGAGGATTGCACGATGTATCAATCCGAACCGCCTCGTCCCCCGAAGGAAGTCCTACCGACCATGTACGACTTACCCAGCGATAAAAATCCGGAGGAACCCGGCTTGGACGAGTTTCACCTGTTGCAGTCGCAGTTGTTGAGCGAGACGTTTGCGCCGAGCCATTATTCGCCGGATGAGATGTTTACGGCGATTGACCTAAATTTGTATTACGACGTCCGCCATCCTCTCTGGTACAAGCGTCCCGACTGGTTTGCGGTGGTGGGACATTCGCGGCTGTACGAGCAACGGGATTCGCGGCTGAGTTACGTAATTTGGCAAGAAGGGGTCGCGCCGATTGTGGTGGTGGAGTTGATTTCGCCGGGGACGGAGCGGGAGGATTTGGGACAGACCTTGCGCGCGAGCGATCGCCGGGCTACAAAATGGGAAGTGTACGAACAGATTTTGCGGGTTCCCTATTACGTGGTTTACGATCGCTATCGCCACGAGGTGCAATTTTTCCAGTTGCAGGGAAGCCATTACGCTCGGGTGACGCCGGTGGACTTGAAGTTCTGGATCGAGGATTTGCAACTCGGGTTGGGATTTTGGCAGGGAACCTATCGCGGGATCGAGCGTTCGTGGTTGCGGTGGTACGACGCGGGGGGAAATTGGATTCCGCTGGAACGGGAACTGACGGAGCGGGAACGCCAGCGTGCGGAACGGGAACGTCAAAAAGCGGAACGCCTTATGGCACAATTGCGATCGCTCGGAGTGGAACCGGAAACCGAGGATTAAGACACCGTCAGCGGCGACCCGTTATCCCGGGGTTTGAGTTTAAGTAGGAACGAGACGGCTTTGCGACCCCACGATTGCGCCGATTCAAAACTTGAGGCTTGGGAGCCGAAGCAGATGTCGAGCATATCGGTATGAATGATACCGGGGTTGAGCGGAATCGCCGCCATTCCACTGGGGAGTTCTTGAGCGAGCGATCGCGTCATGCCTTCAATCGCCCATTTTGTGGCACAATAGGGGGCAACATTGCCCGAGGCGGAGCGTCCCCAACCGGAACTGAAATTCACGATAATCCCCTGTTGGCGTTGGATCGTGGCGGGAACGAACTGGCGGATGACATTGGCGACGCCTTTGATATTCACGTCAATGACGCGATCGAATTCTGCGCGATCCACGTTCCAGAGGGAATTGGGTTCGTTAATGACGCCAGCGTTATTGACCAAGAGATCCGGCGGTTCGGACTTGGCTAAAATGCGATCGCGCCAGGCTTCTACCTGCGCCTCATCTGCCACATCGACGCTAGTAAAATCGTGGGGTTCGCCAAATTGCCGTTGCAATTGCGCCACAGTATCGCCATTGCGCGCGCAACCGAACACGGTATGTCCCCGTCTGACAAATTCCTCGGTCATGGCGCGACCCAGACCGCGACTTACCCCAGTAATAACAATCGTTTGACTCATAGTTCGTTCGTAGTCAACGCTTCAGCGTTTATCCCGTTTGTAGTAAACGCTTCAGCGTTTACACCCATGTGCGAGTTGACCGACCAACCCGACAATGGGAAGAGTTTGGAGACCAAACCCCTACAGCGGCTCTCCCCATCCTCCCACCCAAACGCGCGCCTGTCCAAAGCACGCTATGATGAGAAATGATTAAGTTGTGTAAAGACACGCGATTGCGGCTTTGAGACTTACCAACAGCGTCACCCTGCCTACCACCTGGCACGCACTCAATCCCCTCTGGCGGGGGGATGAAGCGGTCGTCAAACAAGGATTGCCCCATCACCAACTCGCTCCCGCTTGGCAAATGTTGATTTTGGGGGATGGCTCTCCCACCCGTCACCTCAAATTGCTGACCGGGGAACCGACTGAGGTCGATGTCATCGATATGTCGCCGATAGGGATGGCTCTCGATAACGCACCGGCGCCGATTACGGCGGTTCCCGGTCCGAGGCTGCGACGACAGGTGTGGCTGCGGACGGCGTCGGGTCAGCGATTGGCGTATGCGACTTCCTGGTGGGACGCCAGTCACGTGGACGAGTATTTGCAAAATCGGTCGATGCCGATTTGGGATAATTTATCGCGGATGCACACGGAGTTATATCGCGATATTCAAGGGGTGTGTTACGGGGAATCGGAGGCGTTGGAGGCGGCGTTCGAGCAGCAGGGACCGTTTTGGGGGCGTCATTATCTGTTTTGGCACGACGGTCAGCCGCTGACGTTAATTTATGAGGTGTTTTCGCCGTATTTGAGGCGGTATTTGGGTTCGATGCGCAAGGAGCCGGATGAGATGAGGGATTGAATTTTGCCGTTTTCCCGAATTCTTTACGTTGAGTCGCTACGGTCGGGGTTAAGGCAATTGTAGTCTCTTGTCCTCGCTTCCCCCAGAGCGGGGATTTTTTGTGGGTTTGTTGTTGGTGCGAGTGAGTTGAGATCGCGCGTTTCAGTCCCCTTGCGGGGATTAGGTGAGATGAAAGTTTTTATGAAGACCCTAATGATATCGAGCCTGGATAGTTTCAGTCTCCTTGTGGAGATTAGGTGAGATGAAAGAGTCGGAAACTCCTCGAAAATGCTGTTGAACTAAGTGTTTCAGTCTCCTTGTGGAGATTAGGTGAGATGAAAG
>CAYQUF010000052.1:5621-15826 GCA_964420595.1 uncultured bacterium | reverse complement strand
GATTAGGTGAGATGAAAGAGCTGGAACTTACAGAGCCGACGAGGAAAGGGTTTCAGACGCCATTCCGACGAAAGCCAATAAAAATGCTTTTTGACAATCAATAAAGCACCCTTTCTCTCAATAAGGCTCTGACTGAAACTGCTGAAACTATTAACTTGTCAAGGTTCTAGCGTTTCCGACGAAACCCCTGGGGTTTTTGCCTCCACTTCGATCCGTCGAAATCTGGATTGATTATAGACCGATCGCCCCCTGCTGTCGAGACCCCGAGTCTCTATAATGGCAAATATTTCGTTCGTGCCATCTTGCCATGAGTCTGACTCCCGAACAACAAGCGGCTGCTCTCGCCGAAACCAGCGTCGCCGTTACAGCCGGTGCGGGGACGGGGAAGACCTATATGCTGGCGGAGCGGTACTTATATTATCTGCGCGATCGCGATTATTCGCCACTCGAAATTGTGGCAACGACGTTTACCGAAAAAGCCGCCAAGGAATTACGATCGCGCATTCGAACGTTAGTCTCGCAACAAATGAGCGATCGCGCGGATTTAGTTGCCGAATTAGAAGCCGCACAAATTAGTACGATCCACGCCCTCGCCGCACGAATTTGTCGCGAACACCCTGAATCCGCTGGCGTTCCTTATGATTTTACCATTATTGACGAGTTAGAAGGCAAACTTTGGCAGTCCGATCGCCTCGATGACGCACTGAACAAATTACCAGATCGCCTCTACGAACGCATTCCTTATTCATTAATGCGCGATTCGTTAGAACGATTGCTTAAAGACCCGATATCAGGCGATCGCGCGTTGAAACAAGGCACGCAACATTGGCAGGATATCGCCGAACGCCTGCGCAAGCAGACAGTACGAGAGTTATTTAATAGTCTCAAACGTCCAGACGTGCAAGAGGCGATCGATGTTTTACACTCCTATTTCGGCGATAAGAGCGATAAGCTCGAACAGATACGGCAGGATGTTTTAGACGGAATTGCAAAGCTAGAACATTATATCGAAAAACTCAATAGTGAGGCGGGTTATGAGTCGCTGTCCACCTTGCGATCGATTCTGGCGGTCTTTGATTCGATTAAACTCACGGTTGGCAGCAAAAAGAAATGGAAGTATGGCGGATTGCAAGACGTCAAAGATGCAATCAAGTTAATTCGCGCTCCCTTTAAAGACTCGAAATATCGAGACGTTCTAACCTTAGAACTCGGCGAAATCGATCGCCAATTCAGCGAAATTCTTCCCGACCTCCAAGCCGCCTTTCAATTCGTCTGCGAAGAATTAGACCGCGCCAAAACTCGCAACCGCGTCCTCGACTATGCCGATTTAGAAATTCGCGCCCTCCGAGCTTTAACCGACCCCAAAGTTCGCGATTACTATCGCCAGCGATGGCAAGTTTTTCTGGTCGATGAAGTCCAAGACACCAACCCCATTCAAGCCGAACTTATAAACGCGATCGCCCCAGAAACCGAACTCACCATTGTCGGCGATATCAAACAGTCGATTTACGGATTTCGCCGCGCCGACGTGGGAGTATTCGATCGATTGCGCGATCGCATTTTAGCCGCCAACGGAAGCGAAGTCGGACTGACCAAAAGTTTCCGCGCGCATCAATCCCTGATTCACGATATCAATCGCATCTTTAAACCCATTTTAGGCACATCCCATCAAAACTTAGAAGCACACTGTCAGGAACCGCCACACCCGCGACCGCACTTAGAAGTTTACGCCATTGACGCCGACAAAAGCATTAACAAACCCCAACGAGAAGCCGCCGAAGCGCACCATATCGCCAGTTTGCTCAAAGACCTGCTAGAGACACAAACCCCCATTCGCGACAAACGCAACCAAACCCTGCGACCCATTACACCCGGCGATATTGCCATTTTATCTCGAACTTGGTCTCCGATCGAAACCTATGGCGAAGCGTTAGAAACTGCTGGCATTCCTTACGTCATTGCAGGGGGTGGAAATCTACTCGAAAGCCGGGTTGTAAAAGACGCGCGATCGCTCCTGCAATTTTTAGTCGATCCCGGCGACAATCTTGCCCTGATCGCCACCCTGCGCAGTCCGTTTTTTGCCATTAGCGATCGCCGCTTGTACGACATTGCCACAACTCAGTCAAACTCCCATAAAACGACCTGGTGGGAGCGAATTCAACAATACGATTGGGGCGAGAATTCCCCCGTTCCCGTATTAAAAGAATTGCTCTCCCAACGCAACTTAGAACCGCCAACCCGCCTGTTACAATTAGCCGACCGAAACACCGGCTATACCGCCGTCCTCGCCAACCTTCCCCATCCCGACCGACGGGACGCCGACTGGCGCGGATTTCGGGATCTCCTGCGGAACTTGGAAGTGGGAAGCGGCGACTTGTTTGGGGTCATGCGGCGGCTCAAACGCCTGATTGACAGCGATATCCGAATTCCCCGCCTTCCCGTCAACGCGCAAAATGCCGTTACCCTCAGCACCATTCACTCGGCGAAGGGGTTAGAATGGTCTACGGTCGTGGTGGCGGACTTGGCGCGATCGCGATCGAATTCCACCGAGTCCATCTATTTCGACCCCGAGATTGGCGTGGGGTTGAAGCTGGACGACGACGCGGGAGAGACGCAACTTCCCGCGATCTATCGCTATTTGCAACAACAGAAGCAACGTCAAGAAGCGGAAGAAGCCTTACGCATCCTATACGTGGCACTGACGCGATCGCGCGATCGCCTGATTCTCACGGCAACTCACCCCGATGACGGCAATTTGGCACTCCTGCGTCCGGGATTAGACGCTGCGGGAATCGAAATTCATCCGTGGTCGGTCGAAGAACTTCCACCCATCTCCCCCGGGTCGGGAGGAGAACCGCCAAGCGCACCCACCCCGCCAGTGTTGCTCGATTCAGTCGGTTCGGGGATTTTCGAGCTTCCGGTGACGGCGTTGAGCGTTTACCATCGCTGTCCCAAACAGTTTGAATTTCAATTCGTACTCGGTCACCCCGGTGCGGGAGAAGGAGCCGCCGAGTCGCGAACCGTGGGGGAATTGACCCATATGGCGTTGGAACACAAAATTCGGGATGTCGAGGTGCTGGCGCGTTATCGACCGGAAGTTCCGCACACTTGGCTGGAGGACGCGGTGACGTTGGCGCGCAATTTCGACCAAGCGGAGGTATTCAGTCGGTTTCGAGGGGGTGAAGTGGAGCGAGAGCGTCCAGTTTCCTTAGTGTTGGAAGGATTGCGGTTGAATGGAACCGCCGATTTAGTCGGGAAGGATTGGGTTCTCGACTACAAGACCGATAGCGAGGTCATTCCCGCATCCCATCGGTTTCAATTATGGGCGTATGCGACCGCGTTGGAGCGTCGGGAGGCGCATATTGCCTATTTGCGTCACAATCGATTGTACGAGATGGATGCGAAAGAGTTAGAAGCCAGCGGTTCGGAGGTTCAGTCGGTAGTGCGAGGAATTCTCAACGGAGATTATACGGCGAAACCAGATTCGAGAAAGTGTGGCGAATGTCCGTATTGTGAAATTTGCGAAGATCGTTCGTAGTAAACGCTTTAGCGTTTTCCCCGTTCGTAGTAAACGCTTTAGCGTTTTCCCACCCTCAACATACAAGGGTATGTTGCGGCGCAGGTCCATCGGGATAACTCGAAATGGAGTAAAAACGCCGGAACGCACCACCTCTGTTTGAGTCTCCACTAGATCCACAAGTCTAGCAAACCTTCATTGAGATTTGCTAAAATAGCCAGCTACGATCCTGAGTCAAGGCTCACTATCTTATAAAGTACGTTTGTAGTAAACGCTTCAGCGTTTGCCCCAACTAGGCATAAGAGCAGGGGAGCAAGGGAAAACTTCAACCAGTTTGCTTTGTAGACATGCCTCCCATATCGTTCTATGTAGAGCAAGCGCTAAAGCACTTACTGCAAACCTATGTCGAGAATAGTAGTGTAGGTATGCGAGGAGATCGACGGCTCCATGAAGCGATCGCGCGAAGGTTGAAACGAAATGCAGTTCGCCTGGGTCGGCTGGCTCTGGCGAGTTTGGTTGGCGTTGGTGTGGGTGCGTGGTTAATTGCCCAGCGCCACTCAATTTACTGGCATCAAACCATGGCGCGCGCTCAAACCGTCGATCTCAATTTACTCGCCCACACTCTTCCGACGCAACTCTCTTACGCACTCAGGCGCGATCGCCTCGATATCGTCCAGCAGACCCTCGACAGCAATTACGGACTGTTCGGCTTAGTGGTCACCGACCCCGAAGGTGAAGAGATTATCGCCCAGTCTAAACCTGCTTTTCCAGAATACTCCAATTGGCGCAGTCAGTTAACCCCCGATCGCCTGCAACAGCATCCCTACGATGTATTAGTCTATCCGCCGCCGCTGTCTCCCCAAGGGGTCTATCGCCATCCAACCGACACCGAGCGACAAGCCAGCGAGTTCGAGTTTGAGGGTCGAATCGTCGGACGGGTCTATTACATCCGAAGCACGCCACCGGGATTGTGGCAGGATATGCGACAATGGCTGGCGCGTCCGTTTGCCGATCGCGATCGGTTTCACCTGTACAATCTTACCCTGTTCGGTTGTCTCTCAGGGGCGATCGCTGTTTGGGGCATCTCTGAATACCTGCTCTATCAAAAGCGCAAAGTCACCCGTCGCGCCAGACGGGAATATCGACGGTTACAGCAAGAAAGCCAGTCCCAGCAAGAAGAAGCCAGGCGGTTGCAACAGCAACTTGAAGACACCCTCGCGCAAATCCCAACGCTAATCGAGCAGCGACAACACGCGCGCGCCGAACTTCAACGCTATCGCCAACAGCAGCAACAGCACACTCGCGATTTAGAACGCGCCGTCGCCGATTACGAGCGCCAACTGTCCGAACGAGAGCGCCAGCAACAGGACAAGGTGCGGGAGTTGGAGCGGTTGCAACGGGAACTCGCCGAAGCGCAACATTCCAACACCGAAGCGCTCGAAACTCTCCAGGAGCGGGAAGCGGCGATGGTGAGCCTGCACGAACAACTCGAAACCCTCGAAGCCGACCGCCGGGAAACCAGCCAGACCCTCGAACAGTTGCGCCAGCAGTGTCGGGTGGCGCAAACTCATGAAGCCAAAACCCATCAGGAGCTGGACACCCTCAACCAGTATATCGACGCCCTAACGAGCGATCGCGCCGAAGCGGAGCAGCAATTTCGGGAGTTGGAACGCCAACTGGCGCGCAGTCCGGATTTAAAGGAATTTGCCATTGCGCTAGAGGCGGCGCGGGTGGAACTGGAACGGGTGCGCGAACGCTATCGGGAAGCGGAGAAGGCGGAGGAGTATGCGTTTGAGGAGGCACATCGGATTGAGGTAGAGGCACATAAGATTGAAGATGACAACCGTCATTTAAACGATGAGTTGAATAGCCTGAGAGCGCTCAATCGCCACCTGGATCGCACCATCGAGCGTTACAAGGCGCAGTTGGAGGAAGCGAACGGTTGCGAGGTGGCGGTGGCGGAGGAGTCGTTTATGCTGGCGTTTTCGTCCCAGGCGCAGGATACGCTGGTGGAGTTGGCGCACTACGACGAGCAGAAGTATCGCAAGGTTTTGACAACTTTACAACAGATGAGTGCAAACTTACATCATGTCAGCTTGCACACGCACAAGTACGAGCGGATGTCGGGTCCCCACGGAGAGGAGATGTTCGAGGCGTATGTGGAGAATCGGACGCCATCGGCGTGGCGGGTGTTTTGGTATTACGGTCCGGGCGATCGGTTTTTAACGATTCACGCGATTTCGCCGCATCCGTGAGAGTGCTTTATCTCCTTCTCTTGACTCAGGTCGGGGTGAGGTTCAAATTGTCCAATCTTCAATTGCTAGCCCTGCTACTTTGCCAAAGTCTCGATGATTGCGAGTTAACAGGGTCAATTCTTGGTTCATTGCAATTGCTGCAATCCGCGCATCCATCTTTGCAAGTTGAATTTTTCGTTGCTGTAATTGCTCGAATATTGCCGCTGCACCGGTATCGAATGAGACAAGATGCCAAACTTTAGAGTCACTAATGATTCGAGCCATCAGTTCGTATCCTTTTACTACATCATTTAGGGTGCGCGCGCGATTAATATAAGCATGACACCCGAGTATTTGTTCGTGAAAAGTTACAATTGATACCACAAAATTTGATGGCGAATAAAGCGACATCCGAGTTGAAAGGTTACTGTAATCCTCTCCGGTTTGGCGCTGAAGTATACTCAGATGGTCTGTATCCAACAAATATCTCATTGCTCGTCTGGAGATTTTAGGAGAGATTCATCCCCTTGGCGAATGGCGCGTCCGTAAGCCAAAACTTCTTCAAAGGCAGGTTCGTCTTTAAAAGATCCTGTAATTTGCTCGATCCAGTTTGCCCGTTGATGACTATCAATCTGCTCTTTTAAGTCGGCAATTTCTGCTTCTACGGCTGCAAGGCGTTGTTCTAGAGAAGTATGAGTTGCCATTGTAATTTCCTCCAACCGATCGTTTTTAGGGGAAAGATGAGATAAACTTTACCAAAATTTTAGAGCGATCGCCGGTTCGATCTCAAGTTCGTCCGATTTACGGGAATGGAAACACCCCGATTGACATTTCCAATCCAATTAGAATTTCCCACTTCTACACAATCCAACGATCGCCTTCCCTCAAAACCCCTCATCTCGCTCCCCCTTACTCCCTGCTCCCTGTCCCCCTGCGTTAAAATCTTCTCGTCAGCGGCATCGTTCAAGGGACAAACATGGTCAGCACCGCCTTCATCGGGCTTATCCTCGCAGTCGCCCTCCTCGCCATCGCCATCGAAACCCTCTCCATCCGCGCCTGGTTCCGTCAGTGCGACCCCACCGCTCGCGCCATCGGACTGTTAAAGCGATCCGGCGACACCCTCTCCCTCCCCGACCTCGACCCTCGCCTCGTGCAATGGCTGCGACACCACCTCGACGGTCGCGCCACCGACGACACCTTCACCCCCCGCCTCGACGCCGGAAACTTCGTCCTCCTCGCCTATCCCAGCGTCCTCTCCCAACCGATTCCCCGCAGTAGCGCCACCTTCGCCCCCACTTTGCTCACCGCTCTCGGCGTCTTAGGTACCTTCACCGGGATCTACCTGGGATTGCAAGGGGTGGGATTGGAAACCGACCCCGACACCCGCACCCTCCTCGCCACCAGCACCGAACTGCTCGGGGGGATGAAGGTTGCTTTCTCCACCTCCCTGGTGGGATTGGGAACCGCTAGCGGCTTTATTCTCATTTTGGCATTGGGGGAACGAGTACGCCTGCGACATCGCGATCGCTTGCGCCGCCAACTCGGTCAAATCGCCATCCTCGACACTCCGGCTCGGATGCTCTCGCGACTGGATACCCGCGCCAATCGAGACGCCGCCCAAGCCCTGGAATCTGTCGCCTCCCGGTTCGATCCCGACGCCTTTGGAACCGCCGTGGGTGCCGCTTTAAACCCGCAATTGCACGCCATTGGCGATCGCCTCGACGCCCTGCACCAACAGCAAGCCACTGCGATCGCCCGCTGGGACGAAACCGCCGCCGCCGTGGGGGAATTGCGCCACGCCCTCGCGGAAGCCACCCAAGGGACGAACGAGTCTCTGGAGGCGATTCGCGGCTTTCAACAGGATACCTTAGCGCGCTTGCAGGATTTTACCACAAATCTACAACAAATTCTCGGACAATTTCGCAGCGAAACCGGCGATACCCTGCACCGAGTTTCGGAACAAATGCAACAGGCGATCGCTGAAAGTATTGAAGGGATGAGCGCCCAACGCACGGCATTTGAATCTAGCGCCCAAACCGCCGCGATCGCCTTTCGAGATATGGGCGAAACCCTCGAACTCGCCCTCAACCGCCAAGGCGAACGGCAAGCCGAAATGTTGCGCGGTGTCGAATCCCAAGCCCGACAGATTTTAACGGATGCCAACCAAGCTTTTCTCGCCCAATCTAATAGTTTGATAACCGTGGGCAGCGAAGCGTCGCAATTGATGGACAAAGCGGGAGAACGGCTGCATTTGAGTTTGGAAAATATCGATGATTTGCTCCAAACCAGTCGCGATACGGTGCAGGACGAATTAGAACGGTTTCGCCTCGACTATCAAGCCGGATTGGAACAGTTTTTCTCCGAACAAAACAACTTGCTGGTACATACATTAGGACGGCAGCGGGAGGGATTGGACGCCGTGGTGACCCAGTTAAATCAAAGCTTCGATCGCGAATCGAGCCGCCGCGCCCAACTCCTGCAAGACCTGGATCGCGCCTTAGACAATATCCGAACGACCATGGAAACTGTCAGTCACCACGCCCAGGCGATCGAATCTGGTTCCGACGCCAGCCAGGAACAATTGCGCACTTTAATCGAGGCGATCGGTCAAGAGGCAAAACACATCGATCGCGCCTATCAAAATTTGGCACAACAATTCGAGCGATCGCTGCAATTGGCACAAGCACAACTCTCCCAATACCTGCAACAAGCCCATCAAACTTATACCGATAGCTTGCAACAATCCGATACCGCCGCCGCCCAAGTCTGCGAGCGATTAAACGACACCTCGCACGGATTAATGGAGGTTGCAAATTACCTGGTTGCCTCGGCAAAAGATTTGAACTACCGCAACGGGAGAGATGCCTAATGGACGACTTCTTCGACACTAGCAGCGAAACGGTTGAATTTGAAGAACAAGATTCCGGCATTTGGCTGGCAATCGGCGATTTAATGTCGGGATTGCTGATGTTTATCGCCCTACTTTTTATCACCGTGCAAGTGCAATTGCAAGACCAGCGAGAACAAGTGGATCGCCTCGAAACCGAACTGGAAGCTAAAATTAGCGAATTGCAAAAATATCAAGAAGCGTTCGATCGCCTGCCAATTGCCGTTCTAGACGCGATCGAGCAAGGAGTCGGCGACGGCGATGCCATTTCCGTCGATCCCGCTACCGGAGACGTTAGCATTCGCGATCGCATTTTATTCGACGAAGGCAGTGCCGAACTGAAGCCGCAAGGCAAACAATTCTTACAAAAATTCGTTCCTCTCTACGCTCGCGTCATTTTTTCCAACGAACAATTCGATCGGCAAATCGCGCGGGTGGTCATCGAAGGTCACACCAGTTCCAAAGGCTCCGAACGCAACAACATGGAACTGAGCCTGCAACGTGCCTTATCTGTCGCCGACTACATCTTCTCCGACGAATTGCAGTTTCGCGCCAAAGACCGCTTCAAACAAAAAATCCTCGCCTCCGGACGCGGCGAAATTGACGCGAAGGGACAAACCGACGACCCCCAAGATCGCAAAGTAGTGTTTCGGTTCCAATTTCGACGGCAAAATCTGAAACAATTATTCGGAAACGAGCCGTCTGCAACTGCACCGCCGTAATGACCCGGTTTTTCCAGTTTCCTCCCCTGTCCCCGTTACCGCCAATGGCGTTGAGCCAACTGGCACAGTCCATCGCGACCCCCCAACCGCCGTCGGACATTCCCCAGTTGAACGCTCCTCCCCGCAGTTTCGATCGCCTGCTCGATGCTATCCTCAACGGCGAGTCCCTAACCCGGTTAGAATGGGCGTACTGCCTCTATGCCAAAGCCGAGTGGCAGCGACAGCACCCCCGCAAATGCCTGTCCGCGAGTGCGGTGATTTGGAAGTTGGCGCGACGCCATCCTGGATTGAAACATCGCTTGTTCTGGCACCTCGCCCGCGATTTAGGCGGAACGGGAGCGATCGTGCTTCCCGCTTACTTTGCCGAAACGGTTTCGATCTTTATGCCCCAAAGCGATCGCGATCGCCTGGCGGTTGCCATTCTCAAGTTACTGACACTCGATGAAGAACAAGCAGCATACGAACTGGCTAGACTGAGCTTGCAGCATTTGCTGACGCCTCGGGAACTGCTCGGTCAGGCTCGACTGCCCCCCAATTTAGCGATCGCGCGATCGGCGTTTACCCAAGTCGGTCGGCTTCTACCCTCGGCTCAACCCAACGCGCAACAGGTGGAATGGGTGTTGCGGTGTCTCGACTGCGCTGTGGCGAGCGATCGGGATGAAGCGATTTAACCCGAGGCGCGATTTATCGCCAATGAGAGGGATGCGTGCAAATTTTATAGATGGTGGGCATTATGGCTGCACTGGATCTCATGACACAATAAGCGATCGGTAATGCCCACCCTACGAGAGATTTAACCCGAGGCGCGATTTATCGCCAATGAGAGGGATGCGTGCAAATTTTAT
>CAYQUF010000052.1:0-5521 GCA_964420595.1 uncultured bacterium | reverse complement strand
GCTGCACTGGATCTCATGACACAATAAGCGATCGGTAATGCCCACCCTACGAGAGGGTTGTGAGATGGGTTATCTTCCCCAATTCAATTGCTTTGTAAAGATTTTTAAAAAAATTAATCGCTTTACTTGCAGATTTAAATAAGTATATTAGAGTAATATGAGATAAGTGTTTTTGTTATAAAGCCATGAAAGTCAGAATTGTTTGTCTTCTCAGTTCCTTATTACTCGGCAGCATCGTCCTGAATCCCTTACCCGCCAAGAGCCAGAATGCCGAGCTACACATGAATTCCCGTCCCCGCACGAGCGGCGAATGCAAAGCCTCGGTCGAGCAAATCGAAGATTCGTTGAGCCAACAGCAAGTCAGCACCAACGTTCAAACCTTTGACGTAGATCGCAGATTTAGCGGCGATCGCTCCAACCGCGCGATCGGTTTGTCGATCGAATTTCGCCCAACCGCCGGAAACGAGCAAAGCCACCACGTTGCTCGTCAGCTCATGAGTGCCGATCGCGTGTTGCAAACTTTGGCAGTCGGCTTAATCCAACAATGCGAGTCCGTCCGAGTCGTCCAGTTTCAGCTCGATCGCTCGGATTTAAGTCGTCGATTTGCCGTTGTCAACAATCAGTTTATTGAATTCTAGTTAGTTTGGGGCTTGGTCTCCAAGCCCCCCCAATCCTAAGAATCCGCTCTCAACGATCCGATCAACTCAGCGAGATCGTCACTCGTGGCTTGATACACCTCGCCGCAAAAGTGACAGGTCGCCTCCGCCCCATCATCCTTTTCGATCATATCCTGCAACTCCTCTTCCCCCAGCAACTTCAGCGCCCCCAAAAAGCGATCCGGGGTACAGCCGCAGTGAAACCGCACCATCTGAACGCCGGGTAAGATTTCGAGTCCCAAATCCCCCAGCAAATGCTCGAAAATGTCCGGTAAGGTTTGATGTTTCTGCAACAGGGGAGTAAATCCAGACAAACTCGCCACCCGCGATTCCAAGGTTTCCACCAACGCTTCGTCTCTGGCGGCTTTCGGCAGCACTTGCAATAAAATTCCGCCCGAGGCACTCACCCCTTCGGCGCCCACGAACACGCCGACCACCAAAGCCGACGGCGTCTGTTCCGAGGTGACCAGATAGTGCGCCACGTCGTCGCCAATTTCCCCCGACACCAATTCCACCGTACTCGAATAGGGGTAACCGTAGCCGACATCGCGCACCACGTACAGGAATCCTTCCCGTCCGACGGCACCGCCAACGTCGAGTTTGCCATTGGATTTGGGGGGTAATTCCACTTGCGGGTTATCGACATATCCCCGTACCGTCCCGTCGAGTCCCGCATCTACTAAAATGCCGCCGAGGGGACCGTTCCCGCTGACGCGCAGGTTGACGCGAGAGTCCGGTCGCTTCATACTTGAGGCAAGTAACAAACCGGAGGACAGGGTTCGCCCCAATGCTGCCGTTGCCACGTAGGATAGATTGTGGCGATCGCGCGCGTCTTGCACCAGGCGAGTGGTAATCGTTCCGACGCAGCGAATGCCACCGTCGGCTGCGGTTGCCCGAATTAACTGGTCAGCCATAAACCCCTTACAGTTCTTAACAATTGCACTTCTTTTATTGTACGGTTTGCAACTGCGACCGCTCCGGGCGATCGCTCGGGATTTTGTCTGGCATACTGGAATCGAGACGTTCGGACGGGGACACCACGCGATCGCCATGTTAGGTAACTTTCAAAAGAGCCATCTGAGAATCGAAATCGAAGCATCCGCCAGCGACATTGGCAACAGCCTGCTGTGTCCCGACCGACTGCAACAGTGGCTTGCGCCCCAACGCCTGCAAGCAGGGTTACCCGAGCGGTTGTACGCCGGTCTGGTGTTTCGCAGTTGGATCGGTCCGGTGGCGATCGAGCATCACGTCGATCTCGCCGAATCGAATTGCCTGCGCCTCCTGCTGAGTCAGGGGATCGACGGCTTTCACGAGTGGTACTGGGGGGACGGTTGGGTGCAGTCTCGGATTGAAGGGGTGTCGATCCTGCCGATCAATCTCGGACAAACCATGAGCTTGTTGCGACTGCGGCAATTTTTAAGTGGGGGCAACCTCTCGCCGCAAAAAACCCCCTTCGCCGGAGAAGGGGGCTAAGAGACCGGTTTGTAACGATCGATTAACGGTTGACCAGCGGCTGTTCCGTCGGCTTCACGCCGGCTTGCTCGAACAGTGCGGTACGCGCTTGTTGGATGGCGGGATCGCTGGCGCTCGTCGTTTCGGGTTCCAGCAGGGTCGCCAGAGCGTCGTACCAGTAGCCGGATTGGGCGTAAATCCGCGCCGCTTCGAGATCGGATTGGACGTTATCTAACCGAGCGATCGCCTCGTTGGACGGTGCTACCCGCTTAATCCAGCTTTGGGCGAAGATGTCGCTCGATCGCCGGTTGGGATTGCACACCACCGTCACCGACCAGCGGTAGGTTTTGCCGGTTTCGAGGGACGCGACCTCTTCCGGTAAGGTGACGCGAGCGATCCCGTTTTCGTCCGGTTCCACCGTCGTCACGTACAGGGGATCGACCACGTTCGGTGCCACTAGCGAAAATTCGATCGGCACTGAAGTCGTCGCGGGAACGTACCAGGCGAAGGTGGGATTGGCAGCAATCGTTTGACCGGTGTGGTCGTTGGGCACCAACAAGGTTAAAGAGGTCGGCGTCACCGAACGATCCGAGTTGGGGAGGGTGCAACCGCGCGTTCCCGTCCCTTGGGTGCTGCGAGGCGCGCCGCGATCGGGGGGTTCGTAGGTGATGAAGTTTTCGGCAGCAGCGGCAGAAGTGCCCCACTGTAGGAAGTTTGAGCCTCGGTTGACCGACACTTCAATCCCGCTGGCGAGTAGCAGCGAGACTAGAGACGCCGTTCCGGTGGCGATGGCAATGTAGTTTTTAAGGGTGACCATAAGCTATAGCTCCAGCATGTCGAGGGAGAAACGAGCGCAAACGAACAACCAAAACAGGAGTTTATCGTAGCAATCTGGAAAGTTGTTTTACAATTTTATCGACACCCTGGCAAATATCTTGGCATATTGGCTACCCAATGAATCGATCCTATCGCGAATTCGATAGCTTGCCTATTATGCTGCTGTTTGCGTTCGCTTCAATATCCCTCTATATATTTTTTCAATAAATTAAAATTCCAGAAGGATCGAATTTAGCTTCATTGACGCTATTGGCTCTATTTTAAATCTTATTCAGATATTGTCAATAATTTACGTATATTTTCGGAAGACTGCAAATCGATCGACTCACTTCAATGCTTGTATTGATTGAAACTAGGCGATCGCGATAACGTCAGTGAAAATCCGCACGACCTCGCGATCGGTCTGGGTTGAGGCGATCTCATCATCGATCTTCGACTCTTTATCATCTTACTTGAAATTGACCTGCGATCTGTAAAGATTCCTAAAAACCGCTTAAAATTTTCCCGCACGCCTTTTAGCAAAATCCAGCCAACTTCTCAGGCGAAACTCATCTGTGGCGGCAACAATAGAGCCAGAATAAACGGGTAGATTGCCCTCGCGATCGCCCTGGAGAACGCACAGAGAGAGGCTGGAGACCCATGCATCGACTTGCCAACCGCCATCGCGTTGCAACCCGGACAATTAAGATCGTCGCACTCGCCGCGATCGCCTTTTTAACCGTCACCGCTCCCGCTTTTGCCCAAGAATCCGCCAACAGCAGTGGATTTGCGCCGCAACAATGGTTGCTCGACGCCCTGCAATACATCCGCGACCTCGGTCCCATTGGGGCGATCGTCTTCATCCTACTCTACATCATCGCCACCGTTGCCTTTCTCCCCGGCTCCATCGTCACCCTCGGTGCCGGCGTCCTGTTCGGCGTCGGATTGGGATCGATTTACGTCTTCATCGGTGCCACCCTCGGTTCGGCAGCCGCCTTCTTAGTCGGACGCTACCTGGCACGGGGTTGGGTCGCCAAAAAAATTGAAGGCAACGACCGCTTTCGCGCCATCGACGAAGCCGTCGGCAGAGAAGGCTTTAAAATCGTCGTTCTCACCCGCCTTTCCCCAATTTTTCCCTTCAACCTGCTTAACTACGCCTACGGACTCACCGGCGTCACCTTCAAAGACTACATTCTCGGCACCGTCGGCATGATTCCCGGCACCATCATGTACGTCTATCTCGGTTCCCTCGCCGGAAATCTCGCCACCCTCGGAGCGGGAGACACCCCCAGCGACCCCGTAGTGACCTGGACGATTCGCATCATCGGCTTTATCGCCACCGTCGCCGTTACCCTCTACGTCACCCGCATTGCTCGCCAGGCTTTGCAGCGGGAAGTCTCTGACGAGGCATTGTCCGACGAAAAAGCCACGTAATTTTACCAACCCCAGACCGCCGTTATTCAGGAGAACTCCACCATGGTCGAATCCGTCAACCTCCAACCCATGGACAAATACAACCAAAAATTGGTGTCCTACGTCCATCCCCCCGATTGGGTCAATCCTACCCCCGCCGCAGAATACGACTTAGTGGTTATCGGCGCCGGAACCGCCGGACTCGTCACCGCCGCTGGAGCCGCTGGATTGGGAGTCGGGTTGAAAGTGGCGTTAATCGAACGGCATTTAATGGGAGGCGACTGCTTGAACGTCGGGTGCGTCCCCTCCAAAGCCATCATTCGCTCCGCTCGCACCGCCGCCGATATGCGCAATCCGCGACCGTTTGGCATCGTACCTCCCGCCGAGGTCAACGTCGATTTTCCCGCCGTGATGGAGCGAATGCGGCAATTGCGTGCCGGAATTAGCCACCACGACTCGGCACAGCGGTTTAAGAAGATTGGAATTGACGTATTTTTGGGCAACGGTCGGTTTGTCGGCAAAAATGCGATCGCCGTTGGAGACAATACGCTTAAATTTAAAAAAGCAGTCATCGCCACCGGTGCCAGAGCCGCCAAACCCCCGATTGCAGGTATCGAAGCAACCGGCTATCTCACCAACGAAACCGTTTTCTCGCTCACCGAGCGTCCCAACCGCCTCGCCGTCATCGGTGGCGGTCCCATTGGCAGCGAATTGGCACAAGCCTTCCGCCGTCTCGGGTGCGAAGTGGTGCTATTCCACCGCCACAGCCATATCATGAACAAAGAAGATCCCGAAGCTGCCGAAATCGTCCAGCAGACCTTCACTCGGGAAGGAATTCGCCTCATCCTGGACGCGCAACCCACCCGAGCCGAGCAAACGTCGGAGGGGAAGGTTCTCTATTTCGAGCAAGGGGGACAAGAGCAATCTGTCGTCGTGGACGAAATTCTCATCGGTGCGGGTCGCACCCCCAACATCGAATCTCTCGACCTAGACGCAGCGGGGATAGAATACGGCAAGCGAGGGGTTAAAATTAACGATTTCCTGCAAACCACCAATCCTAAGGTCTACGCTGCTGGGGACGTATGTATGAAGTGGAAATTTACCCACGCCGCCGACGCTGCGGCAAGATTGGTCATTAAAAATGCCCTATTCGCACCATTTGGGTTAGGTCGGTCGAAACTCAG
>CAYQUF010000051.1:325-26514 GCA_964420595.1 uncultured bacterium | reverse complement strand
AACGCGATCGGTCAGGTTAAAATTCCAAGAAATCGTTCGCCAGTCTAGCTAGCCGCTGAGAGCTTCCGCACCGCTGACCACTTCCAGAATTTCTTGAGTAATCGCCGCCTGACGTGCCTTGTTGTAAGACAGCGTCAGCGAACTGATTAAATCGCTGGCATTGTCGCTGGCATTGTTCATTGCCGTCATCCGTGCGGCGAGTTCGCTCGCTGCCGCTTCCTGCAACGCTCGCAATAACTGGTTGTTCAGATACAGCGGCAGAAGGGCGTCGAGAATTTGAGTCGGTTCCTGCTCGAAAATCATATCCCGAGGCAAACCGCGCATCTGAGGCGTCACGCGCTCCCGTTCCACCTCGAACTGACCGCCGCGAGTCGTCAGCCGGAAGATTTCGTCATCCTGCGCTTCCAACCCTTGCCGATCCAGCGGAAGCAGGGTTTGGATCGCGGGTTTGGAACTGATCAACGACACGAACTTGGTGTAAACCAGCTCGATGCGATCCACTGTCTCCGACAGAAACAGCGACAGCAGCTCGTCGGCAATGTCCGAGGCTTCTCCCGCCGTGGGGATCTGCTCCAAACCGGAATAGGTGGCATCGATGGGGGCGTTGCGACGCTTGAAGTATTGAATCGCCTTGCTCCCCACCAAGATATACTTGTACGCCAGCCCTTCCGCCTCGAGTTCCTTGGCGCGGTTTTCCGCCCGGCGAATAATGTTGGAGTTGTAGCCACCGCACAAACCGCGATCGCCCGAAATGACCAACAATCCAACCGATTCGACCTCTCGCTGTCTCAACAGCGGCAGATCGACATCTTCAAATTGCAGGCGACTTTGCAAGCCGTAGAGCACCTGAGCCAACGCATCGGCAAAGGGTCGGGTAGCGATCGCTTGTTCTTGAGCGCGACGGACTTTAGCCGCCGCCACTAAGCGCATGGCTTCTGTAATTTTGCGGGTATTCTTGACCGACTGAATGCGATCGCGAATCGCTTTGAGATTAGCCATAATCTTCTATGATTCGATGTCTGAATGTAGCGACGTAGAAAAATGGAAGGGAGCGGCGCGCGCCCCCGTTCCGTCGGTTTCCGTTACGCCGAGACCATGAAGGACTGCTTGAATTCGCCAATCCCTTCTTCGAGGATCGATTTGGCTTCGTCTGTCAGCACCTTCTCGCTGCGAATAATTTCGCCAAACTTGGGCTTATTCGTGCGCATGTACTCGCGCAGTCCCTTAGTGAAGCTCGTGACGCGATCGACCGGGACTTCATCGAGGAAACCGTTAATGCCCGCGTACACGATCGTCACCTGTTCGGGCAGCGACAGCGGCGAATATTGCGGCTGCTTCAGCAGTTCGCGCAACCGAGCGCCCCGTGCTAACTGGTCTTGCGTGGCTTTATCCAAGTCGGAGGCAAACTGGGCAAAGGCTTCGAGTTCGTCGAACTGCGCCAATTCCAGCTTCACCTTACCCGCCACTTTCTTAATCGCCTTGGTTTGTGCCGAAGATCCCACGCGGGACACGGAAATCCCCACGTTAATCGCCGGACGAATCCCGGAGTTAAACAAGTCAGAGGACAAGAAAATCTGACCGTCGGTAATCGAAATGACGTTAGTGGGAATGTAAGCCGAAACGTCACCGGCTTGAGTTTCCACAATCGGCAGCGCCGTCATGCTACCTTCGCCCAAATCCGAACTCAGCTTCGCCGCGCGTTCGAGCAAGCGAGAGTGGAGGAAGAACACGTCACCGGGATAGGCTTCGCGACCGGGCGGACGACGCAGCAACAGCGACATCTGACGGTACGCTTGGGCTTGCTTGGAGAGGTCGTCGTAGACCACCAAGGTTGCCTTGCCTTGGTACATGAAGTATTCGGCGATACTCGCACCAGCGTAGGGCGCGAGGTATTGTAGGGTTGCCGGATCGCTGGCGTTGGCGGCCACGACGACGGTGTAGTCCATCGCGCCGTTCTTTTGCAGCATATCCACCACCTGCGCGACGGTGGACGCTTTTTGTCCGATCGCCACGTAGACGCAGATCACGTTTTCCTCTTTCTGGTTGAGGATCGTATCGACGGCGATCGCGGTTTTCCCGGTTTGACGGTCGCCAATGATCAGCTCCCGCTGACCCCGACCGATGGGAATCATGGCGTCGATCGCGGTAATTCCAGTTTGCAGGGGTTCGTACACCGAACGGCGTTCGATAATCCCCGGTGCGGGGGATTCGATCAGGCGGTTTTCGCTGGTTTGAATGTCGCCTTTACCGTCGATGGGGCGACCCAACGGATCGACCACCCGTCCGACCATCGCCTCACCCACGGGAACCGAGGCAATTTTCCCCGTGGCGGAAACCGACGATCCTTCTTGGATATCGCGACCTTCGCCCATGAGCACCGCACCCACGTTGTCTTCTTCCAAGTTGAGGGCGATGCCGACCGTACCGTCTTCAAATTCGAGCAGTTCGCCCGCCATTACCTTATCCAAACCGTAGATGCGGGCAATGCCGTCGCCGACCTGCAACACGGTGCCGACGTTGGACACCTGCACGTCTTGGTCGTACTGCTCGATTTGCTGGCGAATAATGCTGCTAATTTCGTCGGGTCTGATGCTAATCATGGGTTCGTTACTGGTTGAGTCGTCAAGTTAAATGTTGGGATCTAATTTTAGGCTGCGCCCTGGGTCAAACGCATCCCGATGCGGCGCAATTGTCCTCGCAGGCTGGCGTCGATAAACTGAGAGCCGACCTTAATCGTCGCGCCGCCAAGCAAGGTGGGGTCGATGTGGGTTTCGATTTCCACATCTCGCGCGTCTGTCATGGCTTTGACGCGATCGCACACCGCCTGCTTTTGCCCCTCGCTCAGCTCGACGGTCGAAGTCACTTCCGCTAAAACGGTTTGATTCAACTCCCGCAGCAGCGCCAGGTATTGCTGGCACACCTCGTCGAGAAATAAAATCCGTCCCCGATCGACCAAAAGCATCAAAAAGTTTAGGGTATAGTGATGAATTTGTTCCCCAACCAACTGGCGGATAACTACTTTTTTATCCTCCAATTTAATCACGGGATTTTCGAGAAATTGAGTGAGTTCTTGCGACTCTTTGAGTACGTCTCTTAGCGCTCGCGCATCTTCGCCCAAGCGATCGCTCAAGTCGTGTTCCTGCGCGAGGGACATCAAAGCCGACGCATAGGGTTCTACGATTTCGGCGCTTATAGCACCACCGCCTTTCATCAATTACCTCCTAATGTGGCAATACTGCGATCGATTAACTGTCTTTGAGCGGATTCGTCGAGGCGCTCTTGCAATTGCGATTCGACCCGCTGTAGGGCGAGTTCGCTCACCCGCTGGCGCAACTCGGCGATCGCCCGATCTCGTTCGGTATCGAGTTCTTGTCGGGCGTCGGATTTCATCCGCTCTAAATCTCGCTCGCACTGAGCCAAAATTTCTTCTTTAGCGGCTTGGGCGCGTCGGTCCGCATCCGCTCGAATTCTTTCGGCTTCAGCCTGAGCTTGGGCTAATTTCTGCTGACCGTCCGAGAGGTCTTCTGCGGCTTGTGAGGCGCGTTGTTCGGCTTCTCGAATCGCCGTTTCGATGCGTTCGCGTCGCTCGCTGAGGATGTTTCCTAAGAATTTCCTGCCGAAGTAAACCAAGACGGCAATAATAATGACCAGGTTAACCAGGTTGGTTTCTAAGATATCGAGATTGAGTCCGAAACCGTCCTCCGCCGCTTCTGTAGCCAACCACAAAAAATTTTCCACGATCTTTAATCCATAACTGCTCTGTACAATCGCATCTGGCTCGCGATCGACGATCCGAGCAATCCCCTAACCCACGAGCCACCAGAGACTAACCTTTGACCAATTGAGAGCCGACGAGCTTCTCTTCAATTTGGCGCGCAAGGGTTTCGACCTGTCCTTCAAGGGAATGCAACGCTTCTTGCTTTTGCCGGTCGATCTCTTGCTGGGCTTGTTCTCTGGACTGTTGCGCTTCTCGCTGAGCTTCGCCAATCTTGCGATCGGCAGCTTTTTTGGCTTCAGCTTGCGCCTCGGCGATAGTGGCTTGTGCTTGTCGCCGGGTTTGAGCCAGTTCTTGCTCGTATTGTTGCGCGAGTTGTTCGGCTTTTGCCAGCCGTTCCCGCGCTTCTTGTTGGTTGTTGCGGACGTAATCGTCCCGCTCGTCGATCGCTCGACCGAGGGGTTTGTAGAAGACCGCATTCAAAATCGCCACTAAAATCAAAAATTGCACCGCCATCAACGGGAGCGTGGCGTCAAAATCGAATAGCCCGTTCTCGCTGGCAGCTTCTTCAACGGCCAATAAAATCGTCCAGTGTATCATATCTTCCGCTCGCGAAGCGTGTCATGTAGGGATCTATGCCCCAATTGTCATCCTTACTGGAGGGGCAGCTAGGAATTCGCGATCGCTGGGTTTCCCAGCCCCCTTCCCTTATCTATGGCAAGGGAGGAATTCTAACGTTCCTCCCCAAAAGCCAGTGCCAACAATGGGTCGAGGCGGAGTATCGCTCGATCGAGGGCGAATGGGTGCCAGGAAAACTCCCGACCGGTTTCCCTCGACTCGCCGCCTCTGACCCCAAACTCGGATGAATTACGAGAAGGGATTGGCAAACAACAGCACCAGGGCAACCACCAAACCGTAAATGGTCAGGGCTTCCATAAATGCCAAACTCAGCAGCAGGGTACCGCGAATTTTGCCTTCCGCTTCCGGCTGGCGGGCAATTCCTTCTAAGGCTTGTCCGGCAGCATTACCTTGACCCAAACCAGGACCGATCGCAGCTAGACCGACAGCAAGAGCGGCAGCCAAAACGGAAGCAGCAGCAGTTAACGAGTCCATGATAATTTCCTTTCCTGTAGTACAAAATGAACAACACGCGCGACATCTGAGTCTGGAGGGAGATCGCGCAAAAGTCAAATCACATCCCTCAACGGTTACGACTCATGTTCTTCCTCTCCATGCCCTTCCATGGCTTCGCCGATGTAGGCAGCCGCTAGGGTAGCGAAAATCAGCGCCTGAATTGCACTGGTGAACAGTCCCAATGCCATCACGGGCAGCGGAACGAACAGCGGCACCAACAGTACGAGAACGGCAACCACCAGCTCGTCTGCCAGGATGTTTCCAAACAGACGGAAGCTCAGGGATAAGGGCTTGGTGAAGTCTTCGAGAATATTGATGGGCAATAAAATTGGCGTCGGTTCGACATACCGCGCGAAGTAGCCGAGACCGCGCTGGCTAAAGCCAGCGTAAAAGTATGCCAACGACGTTAGCAAGGCTAATGCCACGGTGGTATTAATGTCATTCGTGGGCGCGGCTAGCTCGCTCTCAGGTAGCTCGACAAGCTTCCACGGTATCAGTGCCCCCGACCAATTTGCCACGAAGATGAACAAAAATAACGTACCGACAAACGGTACCCAAGGGCGATACTCTTTCTCGCCAATTTGACCTTTGGCTATATCTCGCACGAACTCCAGCGCGTATTCCATAAAGTTTTGGAAGCCGCTGGGAATTCGCTGTAAATTTCGAGTTGCCACAATCGAAGCGACGACCAGCACGGCAATCACGAACCAAGAAGTAAGAAACACTTGTCCGTGGATCTTGAGATTGCCAATTTCCCAGTATAGGTGCTGGCCGACTTCTAAATTAGCGAGGGGGAGAGCATTTACAGTCTGTAAAACATTCAGCATGTCTATTCAGGAGTCTTCCCCAACAATCAATCGGCGGGTTGGCTGGTTCGTTGCCTGGCTTATTTCAGCTCGGGCAAGAACGACAGCCGCAAAGCATAGATGACGATCGCCGCTTTATAGGTCAAAAACCCCAGAAAAATCGGGAGAATTTGTAGCTGATTCCATTGAGCTGCCACTATAATCAACCCAATGAAAATCGCAAATCGACTTTTGCCGATACTGCGTCTTTGCGTTCCCAGGCGTTCGACATCTCTGGCTAACATCCTTAAGTAAACCATACCCACGCACGCTCCGATCGCGTAATTCAGAGCAATGTTGAGAGAATAAAACGTCCAGACGCCCGCAAAAATAAAACCGCTCAATGCCAAAGTCCCCACATACAGCCCCCACAGGAGCTGGTAGTAGTCTTGCATCGACGAATCGGGCTCTGGCGAGGGAGAATCCCCGGTGGAATTCTCAACTGAATTGGGTGTGGATTCAAGGGATGGATCGGGCAAATTCACAGTTGCACTTTAAAGGTAGCCATTGACGCGATCGCTCGCGGCATCTCGCCCAAAACCAGCCAGACGGATTCAAAGTACGACTTTTTAGTTGAATTGGGGTTTAATTCCCGCAAAAACACTCCGACAAGAACGCACGCGAACTGTCGGAGAAATCGACCGATCGACCCGTCTGCCCGCCGTTTGGTCTGACTCGGGTGTCCAAGCCAGGAGCCATCATATCACGAGCTGGTAACAATCCTTAAAATTCAATCGAGAAATTCTCTCGGGCGATCGCATCGCCGTTTTACGCCCTCGAGAGCATCACGAGCTGCCGTTCGAGCAGCGATCGCACCTCGTCGGTTCCCATTCCCTCAATCTCGGCTAAAATCTCCCCCACCGACCGCCCGGACTCGCCGTTGGCATCGCACGCTTGCATAAAAGCAAAAGCAGATGGCGAGAGATCCACGATCTGGTAATCGGCATTAAACACTCGCTGACCGGGCCACCCATGCATGCAGGGATTGAGTTCTGGAATTGCCGCGCGCAAGGCATCTTCGGACGACCAATCGGCTCTGGGGAGGGGCGGACGGGTTAAAAACAGCTCGTAATGGGAAATATCGGGATCGAGCAGTTCGATCAGGCGGTAGCGCTGGCGATCGCTCAACTGTTGCGCCCGTTCCAACGCTTTGGGGGCTTTTCCTAACAACCGCTCCAGCTTCCAATATTCCGGATTGGAAAATCCGACAAATTCCAACCCCGACGCCGCGATCGCCTCAAATAAGGTATCGATATTGTAATCGACCTCCTGCGGGTGCAAGTACATATCGGCAAAATTGGCATCTCGCTGGTTTTCCAGCGACCAACGCTCCTGCTCCCGCCGCCGCAAGCGATTGTTTTC
Organism: uncultured bacterium; assembly: GCA_964420595.1. Classification (GTDB taxonomy): domain Bacteria; phylum Cyanobacteriota; class Cyanobacteriia; order Cyanobacteriales; family Geitlerinemataceae; genus CAYQUF01. The sequence continues at coordinate 19,458 of CAYQUF010000051.1, read as the reverse complement.
GGGCAGAGCGGCAAAAATTTGGCGACCCAAGCCTACCCCATCGACGTAATCGCCTTGTCGCTCCCCTTGCAGCAGAGACAGCGCCTGCTGCATCAGCCGGATTTCCCAGCGCCCCAACTCCCCGTAAACAAACACGTGCATCAGACCGCCCGGGGCTAACTTCGACGCCAGCGCCTTCCACCCCCGCAAGGGATCGGGCAAATGGTGCAACACGCCGACACAATTAATTAGATCGAACTCCCCTTCGAGGCGATCTACATCGTACACGCTGAGATGGTGGAACTCGGCGCGATCGGCACCCGAGCGACGACAGCGCTCCCGAGCCACCTCTAACGCCCCCGCACTCAAGTCAATTCCCACCACCGGCGCGCCGGGATTGAGATGCACCAGGTATTCGGTGCCCACCCCCGTCCCGCAGCCAGCATCGAGAATGCGCGGATGGGATTGCTTCGGTTTGACCCCCGTACAGAAGTGGTACGCCGCCAGCCAATTCCAGCGCCAGTTATAGCCTGGAGGCGGTTCGTCGAGCAGGGGTTCGGGGGGAAACGGATAGGTGTCGTACAGCCGTTCGACAGCAGTGCTAATTTGAGGATCGTGTTCCATAGAGCTAATTTGGAGTTACGTCGTATCCCTCAGTGGAGGTAAGGCAGGAGAACGTCCCCGAGCAACCTGGGGAATGGAATAACATCTAGAAACGTAACAAAAATTATCTTTTTCTCATAAAGGTACCCGCAATCCACTATGATGGCGCAGTAAATCTAGAGGGAGCAAGACAGGTAGTGTTAATAAAATCGTACGGTAAGCCCGAAACGTTTTAATCTTAAAACTAGCTTGGTGCGATCCGAGCAGTTGTTTGCAATTAGGGTTTATCTCCAGGTCGCTCCCAGTTCGCTCAGCGCGAATCCCTGGCTCGTTATTTCCCGCGTGCGGTTGGCACAGCGCATCGAACTCCGATTCGATCGCCTTCGACCTTACCGGCACGTCAGGGGACGAGAAGCCCGAAGATGTAGCGAAACAGGTCCTGCCAGTCTACCTCGCCAGCGAAAAGACTGGTGCGTGTCAAATCCCTGTCGTTTTGTCGTTATTTAATTCTTTAGTAATCCAATGAGTGTAAAGGCAAGTGGTGGAAGCTCGCTCGTGCGACCTCAACTTTATCAAACCGTCGCAGTTTCGACCATCTCTCAGGCGGAACAACAAGACCGTTTCCCCGACAAGCGCGAGTTAGGCGAACTCGACACCTACTTCAAATCGGGAACGAAGCGACTCGAAATTGCCGAGGCGCTGACCCAAAACTCCGAGTCCATCGTTTCCCGCGCCGCCAACCGCATCTTTATCGGCGGATCTCCAATGTCGTATTTGGAGAAACCCGAAGAACAACCGGAAATGGCGGCGATGACCAGCACCTCTCAAATGGAAGAGGGGATGAAGCTGGGCAACGTCACCTACGTCGAAAGCAGTGGCGGCGGCTTCCTGGAAGGACTGCGATCGCTGTTTAGCACGGCGACCAGCAGTGGCGGTGGCGGCGGTCCGGTGCCCGTTAACTTCCGCCCGATCAACGTCTCGCGCTACGGACCGAGCAATATGTCCAAGTCCTTGCGGGACTTGAGCTGGTTCTTGCGCTACGTCACCTACGCGATCGTTGCCGGAGATCCCAACATCATCTCCGTTAACGTGCGCAGCTTGCGCGAAATCATCGAACGCGCCTGCTCCTCCGACGCCACCATCGTCGCCCTGCAAGAGATGCGACAAGCCTCGTCGAGCTACTTCCGGCAAGATCGAGAAGCCCTCGAGATCGTCGGACAGTATTTTGACGTACTGCTGACCGAATTTAAGGCACCGACCCCCTCGGACAAGCTGCGCCAGCGCCAAAGCAGCGACCAGCAAGGCTTGCAACTGCCGCAAATCTACTTCAACGCCGCCGAACGCCGTCAGAAGTTCGTCATGAAGCCGGGACTGTCGTTCTCGGAAAAAGAAGCGGTCGTCAAAGCGGCGTATCGACAACTGTTCGAGCGCGATATCACCCGCGCCTACGGGTTGGGACTCTCGGTGTTGGAGTCGAAGGTCAAAAACTGCGAAATCTCGATGAAGGAGTTTGTCCGTCGGGCGGCCAAATCTCCCCTCTATCGCCAGCAGTTCTACGAACCGTTCATTAACAGTCGCGCCCTAGAACTGGCATTCCGTCACATTCTCGGACGCGCCCCCTCGTCGCGCCAAGAGGTACAGCAGTACTTCTCGATCGTCTCGGACGGCGGATTGCCCGCCCTGGTGGATGCCCTAGTCGATTCGCAAGAGTATTCCGACTATTTCGGCGAGGAAACGGTGCCCTACCTGCGCGGCTTGGGTCAGGAGGCGCAAGAGTGCCGCAACTGGGGTCCGCAGATCGACCTGTTTAACTACAGCGCGCCGTTCCGCAAGGTGCCGCAGCTCGTTACCCTGTACGCGGCTTACGAACAACCCCTCCCGGATCGCCATCCGTACGGTCAGGGCAACGATCCCCTCGAAATTCAGTTCGGCGCGATCTTCCCGAAAGAAACCCGCGATCCGAAGAACGCTCCGGCTCCGTTTAGTAAAGATACCCGCCGCATCCTGATCCGTCGCGGTGCGGGAATCGACAATCAACTGAGCAATCCGGGCGCTCGGGGTAAGGTTCCCGGCTCGCTCGGACCGAAGGTGTTCAAGCTGGATCAAACGCCGAGCATCTCCAGTCCGACAACCAACGGCAGTAGCGTCAAGTTCTCGGAAACCTCGACCCAGGCGATTATCGATGCGGCGTACCGACAGGTGTTCGGTCGTCCCCTGTACGAGGGACAGCGGCTCAAGGTTGCCGAAATCAAGCTGGAAAACGGCGAGATTACCCTGCGCGAGTTTATCCGCCAACTGGCGAAGTCGAATGTCTTCCGCAAGATGTACTGGAGTTCGATGTATATCTGCAAGGCGATCGAATACATCCACCGTCGCTTGCTGGGTCGTCCGACTTACGGTCGCCAGGAAATTAATGCTTACTTCGATACCTGCGCCAAAAACGGGTTCTACGCCTTGGTCGATTTGATTCTCGATAGCAAGGAATACGAAGAATCCTTCGGCGAGGATACGGTGCCGTACGAGCGCTATCTGACGCCGTCGGGACAAGCGTTGCGATCGCTGCGTGTCGGCAGCATCGGCGATACCGGAACCCGCGTCGAGCAACCCTCCACGCCTCGGTTCGTGGAACTGGGGACAGCAGGCGAGATGCGCACCGAACCCGACGTTCGCTTCCGCGTCGATCAAGGGGTCAACAAGCGGCGCGAACAGGTCAAGATGTTCAAGCTCACCAGCAACCAAGACAAGGTGATGGTGGAAAATACCATCAAAGCAGCCTATCGCCAGATCTTCGAGCGCGATCTGGATCCGTACCTGGTCGAAAACGAGTTCACCGTCTTCGAAAGCAAGCTGAGCAACGGCGAGATTACGGTGAAGGAATTCATCGAAGGGTTGGGCAACTCCAGCCTGTACCTGCGCGAGTTCTATACGCCTTATCCCAATACCAAGGTCATCGAACTCGGCACCAAGCACTTCTTGGGTCGCGCGCCGCTGGATCAAGCCGAAATTCGCAAGTACAACCAGATCTTGGCGACTCAAGGCATCCGCGCCTTTATCAGCGCCATGGTCAACTCGATCGAGTACGTGGAGAACTTCGGCGAAGATACGGTTCCCTTCCGTCGCTACCCGACGCTTCCGGCGGCGAACTTCCCGAATACCGAACGGCTGTACAACCAGCTCACCAAGCAAAATAAAGATTTAGTGGTTCCCAGCTTCGAGCCGGTGGCTCGGTTTGGCGGCGGCTAAATCGCTAAGGCAATAACCTAGCATCCAGGGGCGAACTTCGGTTTGCCCCTTCGTTCGTTATTGCAAATAAGTGTCCGTTAGGGGCGATCGCCCCGCTTTCGAGTTCGAGGGCGTGCCTCGGTGGGGAATCTTAACGGAATCTGTTACCTTAGACTAAAGGTTATTGTTCCAACTCTCGGTGTCCTGGTAAGAGTTTTGCTCCATTGAAATCTGCGTCGATGTTCGCATCGAGTCGCTCTTGCCGTCATCCTCACGTTAATTCGCTTACCCCTAATCCCATCCCGATCTTATGAATCTTCTTGGTAACTTACTGTCTCAAACCTCTCAAGCCGCCCGCGCCAAAGCGCAACAGCCTTCGGCGAAAAAGCAGCGTCGGCGCATCGAAATTAAGTCGAAGCGCGAAATCGAAATTATGCGACAGTCGTCTCGGATCGTCGCCACGGTATTGAAAGAAATTTCTCAAATGGCTGCGCCGGGACTGACCACCGCTGACTTAGACGCTCATGCGGAGAAGCGCATTCGGGAGATGGGAGCGACGCCAAGCTTCAAAGGCTATCACGGGTTTCCCGCCTCGATTTGCGCCAGCGTCAACGACGAGGTCGTCCACGGGATTCCCAATCCCAAGAAAGTGCTGCAAGAAGGCGACGTGCTGAAAGTGGACACGGGAGCTTATTTCCAAGGGTTCCACGGCGACTCGTGCGTGACGATTCCCATCGGCGAGGTGTCGGCGGAGGCGGCGCACTTGATTCGCATCGCCGAGGAAGCGCTCTATCAAGGGATTGCTCAGGTGAAAGCCGGGAGCTACCTGCTCGATATTGCTGGCGCGATTCAAGATCGAGTCGAGGAAAATGGCTTTAGCGTGGTGGAAGACTTTACGGGTCACGGAGTCGGTCGCAATTTGCACGAAGAACCGTCCGTGTTTAACTTCCGCACCCGCGAGATGCCGAATGTGAAACTGCGCTCTGGCATGACGTTGGCGATCGAACCGATTGTCAATGCCGGATCGCGACACACTCGCATTTTACCGGATCGCTGGACGGCGGTAACGGTGGATAAGGCACTGTCGGCGCAATTCGAGCATACCGTGTTGGTCACCGAGGACGGTTACGAAATCTTGACCGATCGCACCAAGGTCTAAATCGCGGCGCAAAATTCGCAAAAAAAAACCCCCAGCCGGGAAGTGCTGGGGGCTTCGAGTATCAGGGTGCATCTCTATTGGTTGTATTCTTCTAGAGGGTTGGCAGATCCGGACGAACTGGAAAAATTAAATTTTTGAGGCAACCGGGGAGAGGGAAATTGGCGATTGTACGGGCAAACGATCGTTCGCCGCTACGGTGACTGGCGACTGGGGTTTACGCCAAATTGCCGATGCCTCAAGGCACCTGACAGCGTATAATAAACGGTTTGAGTCGCCTCACCTCTTGTATTCGATGATGAAACACGTTTTACTGGCTAGCTTCGTAGGGGTCTTGCTCGCGGCGAGCGGGTGTTCCAATTTAGCGCAACAGACATCCGCACCGGAGAACGAGGGGGTCGAACCTCTGGTGACTGGGGCGATTCCCGACCAGGATCCCGAAAAGTTACAGCGGCTTTACACTCAACTGACGGATTATTTGGAGGCGCAGTTGGGGGTTCCCGTCGAGTACAAACCCGTCACCGATTACGCCGCCGCCGTCACGGCGTTTAAAGTGGGCGATCTGGATTTGGTCTGGTTTGGCGGACTGACCGGGGTACAGGCGCGATTGCAGGTTCCCGGCGCAAAGGCGATCGCCCAACGGGATATCGATGCTCAATTTCAAAGCGTTTTTATTGCCAATACGAATAGTGGCATTGGCAAAATTCAGTCAACTGAGGATTTTCAACAGTTACAAGGGCGAACGTTTACATTTGGCAGCGAGTCTTCGACTTCTGGACGGCTGATGCCTCAACATTTTCTGAAGCAAGCGAGTATCGAGTTGGATGATTTTAAAGGCGAAGTGGGATTTTCCGGCTCGCACGACAAGACGATTAAACTGGTGGAAGCCGGAACTTATCAAGTTGGAGCGTTAAACGCGCAAGTGTGGGAAAGTCGCGTGACAGAAGGGGAGGTCGATCGCGATCGCGTTGAAGTGATTTGGCGATCGCCCTCCTATTACGACTATCACTGGGTTTTGCACCCCGATGCGAGCGATCGCTATGGCGAAGATTTTACGCAAAAGGTACAACAAGCCTTTTTGAATTTGGATCCGAGCAATCCCGAGCATCAAGAAATCCTGTCGCTCTTTGGGGCAAATCAGTTTATTCCCACCGAGAATTCTAACTACCGTACCATTGAAGAAATCGGGCGAGAGATTGGCAAAATTAAGTAATCTTTGAATCGCGATCGCTCCCTGAGTCACTCACCACCAAATCGTAGGTTGAGTTGAGTCCGCGAAACCCAACGCATCAGCAAAACTCGGCTTTCAAATCAATCAATCGACACACGTTAGAGCGTGAGGACAACACACCCCGACGAACCCATCTTCGAGCTAATCGATGTATCGCAGCGATTCGGTTCGTTGGAAGCACTCGCAGATATTAACTTTCGAATTTTCCCCGGCGAACGAGTCGCATTGGTCGGATCCAGCGGTGCGGGGAAAAGCACGCTATTGCGATTGCTTAACGGCACCTTATTTCCCAGCCGAGGCGAGGTACGAATTTTGGGACGCAACCTGGCTCGAGTGTCTTCGCGACAACGGCGTCAGGTACAGCGACAGATTGGCACGATTGACCAGCAATTGCACTTAACGGACAACCTGCGGGTCATTCACAACGTCAACGCCGGACATTTGGGACGGTGGTCGCTGTGGAAGGCGGCGCGATCGTTAGTGTTCCCGCTGGAGGTTCCCACGGCGTCGCAGGCGCTTGCAGAGGTGGGAATCCCCGAAAAATTGTACGATCGCACCGATCGCCTTTCGGGGGGACAGCAGCAGCGAGTAGCGATCGCGCGGGTGTTGGTTCAAGATCCGGTAGCTATTCTCGCCGACGAACCCATCGCCAGCCTGGATCCGCAACGCGCTCGCGCCGTGATGGATCTATTGCGCCACCTGAGTCAGACGGCGGGGAAAACGTTGGTGACCAGCTTGCACGATATTGATTTCGCGTGCAGTCATTGCGATCGCGCCATTGGGTTGCGCCACGGTCGCCTCGTCTTCGACGTTCCCGCAACGCAGGTCTCGGCGACGGCGATCGAGCAATTGTATCGTCTCGATGCTAGTTTGTAAATAAATGTAAAACTCTCTAACATTGAAGTGGAGACTCGCCGAACGACATTATGCATTTAACTTGGCTCGATAGTAATTCGTGGTTGTTTGAAATTGCCGACCAGCGCATCCTGCTCGACCCCTGGTTAGTGGGAGATTTAGTGTTTGGCAAACAAGATTGGCTATTTAAAGGAATGCGCCGCCAACCGCGTCCAATTCCCGAGAATATCGATCTGATTTTACTGTCGCAAGGGTTAGAAGACCACGCACACCCAGAAACCCTCAAACACCTCGATCGCTCGATTCCCGTCGCCGCCTCCCCCAACGCCACTAAGGTGGTCAAGGAAATGGGATATGAAAACATCACGGAAATGCCCCACGGTCATATTTACCATCTCGACAATCGCGTGACCGTGAAGGCGTTTCCCGGTTCGCCAATCGGACCGTTCCTCGTAGAAAATGCGTATCTGATTAAACAATTGGATGGCGGTCAAACGCTCTATTACGAACCCCACGGACATCACTCGGAGCAAATCAAAGCTGCTGCACCAGTCGATATCGTCGTGACGCCAATTGTTGACTTGAGAGTTCCCTTGCTCGGTCCGGTTATTCAGGGTTGGGAAACGGCATCTCAAGTGGTGCAATGGTTGCAACCGCAGTACATGATTCCCACAGCCGCTGGCGGCGATATTGAATTTACGGGCGTGCTGAATTCTCTCTTGCAAGCGAAGGGAAGTGCGGCGGAACTGCGCGATCGATTCGTCCAGTCTGATTTACCGACCCAATTGGTCGAACCAACGCCGGGAGAACGGTTTGAATTGCAAGTACAACCGCGAACTTCAGTGACGGCTTAATCGCGATCGACGCAACTCGATCTTTGCGACCCGTTTTCGATTTGAAAGCGGGTTTTTACATGAAAGCTGAACTGATAAGCGATGGTAAAATCTGTAAATTTGAAGTTGACAATTGTCAAGCGATCGCTCGGCGTTACAACTTTTGCGATCGTTCTAATTTGGTGTGTCGAACAGGCGGGAATTTTTAGAAATGACATCATTAATCCCGGTGGGTGGACGCAGGTACGGCAATTTTTACAAGCCAGCTTGCATCCCGACCTTAGCGGCGAATTTTTACGCTTAACCGGACGAGCTTCCCTGACAACGCTGGGATTTGCGGTTTGCGGAACGGCGTTGAGCGTCTTGTTGGGGTCGATTGGCGGAATTCTTTCGTCTGAGGTGTGGTGGAACTCGTTTCGCATCCGATTTCTCCTGTCGCCGCGATTAATATTTCGAGCGATACTAACGGTTCCCCGTGCGATTCACGAGGCAATTTGGGGATTGTTTTTTGTGAATATTTTTGGTCTGGATCCGTTGGTAGGAATTATCGCGATCGCCCTTCCATTTGGCGCGATCGTGGCGAAGGTGTTTTCGGAAATTCTCGACGAGACACCTCGCGAACCTTTATTGGCGCTATTAAATGCGGGGGTTTCTCCGGGAAAAGCATTGTTGTACGGGTTGCTACCGCAAGCATTCCCCAACTTGCTGTCTTATACGTTTTATCGATTGGAATGCTCGATTCGCTCGGCAGCCATCTTGGGAATTATTGGAGCGGGAGGGTTGGGATACGAAATTTTTCTCAGCTTCCAATCGCTGCGATACGAGCAAATGTGGACGCTGTTTTGGGCGTTAATTGTATTGACGGGGGCGATTGATTTTTGGAGCGCTTTATTGCGCCGTCGGTTAGGTGCGCCGGATCGCTTGGAGTTAAAATCGTTTCACCGATCGCGCCCTTTCAAAATGCCTGGCGATCGCGATCCGATCGTCGTGCTATCGGCATTCATCGCTATCGTTTTATTAATTGTCTCGTTTGGGACGGTTGGCGCGGATTTCTCCAAACTCTGGTCGCCTCAAACCGGAGACTTACTTTTCGATATCGTCAGCCAAGCCATTCCGCCGGATTTATCTGGAATTTCCGAACGCTTCCGATTGGCAGGTCAAACCTTAGCAATGTCGATTTTAGCCATGTCTGGGGCGGGATTTTTCGCAATGGTGCTCGGATTTATTGCCACCAGCCATTTAGCGTTACTGAATCGCAAATCGCCCGATCGCCTCTCAATTTTAAGCGTGAGAAAGATTGCAGCGATCGCGACTCGATTGTTCTTGTTAGTCGCTCGGGCAATTCCCGCTCCAATTTGGGCGTTGGTGTTTTTATTTGTCTTGTTTCCCGGTATCGTCCCCGGCGCGATCGCCCTAGGCGTTTACAACCTCGGCATTTTGGGAAGATTAATGGCAGAAGCGATCGAAAATTTAGACAATCGTCCGGCGCAAGGATTGCACGCTCTTGGAGCGACTGGCGGACAGGTGTTTCTTTACGCTATTTTACCGATGACTCTTCCCCGTTTTTTGGCTTATATTCTCTATCGGTGGGAGGTGTGCGTCCGCGCGACGGTCATTGTCGGTTTGGTCGGTGCGGGAGGATTGGGACGCTTGTTGACCGAGCAGTCGAGCAGTTTTAATTATCCGGGAATGATGACCACGCTCTTGTTTTTTATGGGTTTGACGTTTGTCGTCGATACGATTAGCACTGTAGTAAGGCAATCGCTGCGTTAGTTCGCTGCGGAATTTTCTATGAAGATTGCTTAAAATTTTTGTAAACACAATCACGTCCAGTTCCTTAAGATTTAGGATTAAACTTAGATCGACCCAATCCTCTCAAAAAGATCGACCACAAACAATGTTCCCTCGCCGCCAAGCGATCGCCGAACCCGAGCATCAAACCCTAAAACATACTGCGACTTCAATCGCGGCTAAGTCAGTTAAATCCTAAAATGAATTACGATCGGTTCGAGAAAGTGGCTAATATTTTAGTTGTTGATGACCATCCAACAAACTTACGCTTGCTCGCGGCAATTTTAAATCACCACGGTTATACCGTACGCCTGATGTCCGACAGTCGCGCGGCACTCGAAATTGCCCGGAACGAGCGCTTCGATTTAGTCCTGCTCGACATTATCATGCCGGGATTCAGCGGTTACGACCTTTGCGCCGCCCTCAAAGCCGACAACCGCACCTGCGACATTCCTGTGATTTTTATCAGTGCCATCGAGGAACCGCTCGATAAAGTCAAAGCCTTTTCCCTCGGCGGCGTCGATTACATCACCAAACCGTTTCAACTCGAAGAAGTGTTGGTGCGAGTCGAAAACCAACTCAATCTGGCGCGGCTGCAACAACAACTGCGAGCGCAAAACCAGCAATTGCAACAAGAAGTGCGCGATCGCCTCGAAGCCGAAACCCAACTGCGCGCTCGGGCGCTGCAACTGCGCGATCGCAACATCATTCTCACGCAACTCGCCCGCCATCACGCCTTGGAAGGGGGCGATCTCGAAACCGCCTTCGCCACCATCGTCGAAGCGATCGCCAATACCTTAACCGTAGATCGCGCCAGCGTTTGGCACTACGATCGCGACAAACGACAATTACAATGCCTCTACCAATACAACCGCCACGCCACTCCCCCCATCGAAACCCCCCACTGCTACCTGAGTGCGAGGGACTATCCCGCCTATTTTGACGCCTTAGACTACGGGGCAGCGATCGCGGCAAACGACGCCCGATTGGACGCCAGAACCTGCGAACTGAGTGCCACTTACCTCCTCCCGGACGACGTCGTTTCCCGACTCGATACCCCGATCCGCCTCGATGGCAAAATCGTGGGCGTACTGTGCCTCGAAAGCATCGCCAACCCGCGTTTTTGGAGCGCCGAAGACGAAAACTTCGCCCGTTCCATCGCCGATTTAGTCTCTTTGGCAATTGCCGAGCGAGAGCGAAAACTCGCCGATGCTGCCCGTCACGCCTCCGAAACCAAGCTCGCCTGTGCCTTTCGCGCCTCCCCCGACCCGATGGCATTTGCCAGCATCCCGGAGGGGCGATTTTTAGAAGTCAACGACAGCTTGTGCCATCATCTCGGTTACGAGCGTGACGAACTGATCGGTCATACGGCGGGCGAACTCAACCTACTTCCCCAACGCCGCCTGCTCCAGCGACGCGATCGCTCCAACTCAAACGGGATCCGAGATCTCGAATGTCTTTACCGCACCAAAACGGGCAAAATTCGCTTGGCGCTGCTCTCGGTGGAATTTGTCGAACTCGACGGACAGCAGTGCGCCCTAATTGTCGGCAAAGACATCAGCGATCGCAAACAGCAAGAAAATGCCCTACGCCTGATCGCTCAGGGAACCGCCGCGACCACCGGAGACGAATTTTTTCAATCGTGCGCTCGCTACCTCGCCGAACTCTTAGACGTGCGATCGTCATTAATCGCCGAGTTAGTATCGCCACCTCACGCGGCACCCCGCCTGCGCGCCCTGGCATTTTGGCACGGCGATCGCTGGTTGGACCATGGAGCGTACGAGGCGCATCAAACGCCCTGCGAACGGGTTCTCGAGACTCAGACTCTCTGCTACTATCCTCAAAATTTGCACGAGCAATTTCCCAACGATCCCTACTTGCAGCAGTTCGACGCTCGCAGCTACATCGGCTTGCCCCTATTTAACTCGGACGGTCAAGTCTTGGGCGTGTTAGCCGTGTTCGATTCCCGAGTGCTGGAGCTGGGGGACGATCGCGAAACCATCCTGAGAATTTTTGCCGCCCGCGCCGCCGCCGAACTGGAGCGCCAACAAGCCGATCGCGCCTTGCAGCGTCAAGCCGATCGCGATCGCATTCTCGGCGAAATTTCGCGCGCCTTTCTCAACCGTCCCGCCGACGCCGCCATTGACTTTGCCCTGCAAACCTTGGGCGAATTTCTCGGGTGCGATCGCGCCTACATCATGAAATACAACCCAACCGATCGCGAGATCGACATCACCCACCAGTGGTCGAGCGAGGATTTGACCGCCGAAACCCAGACCCTGTCCCCCCTCTCCGTTGAAGGCTTTGACTGGTTGTGCGCCCGACTCGCCCAAGGAGAGAACGTCGCCTTCAGCCATCTCGACGATCTCCCCACCCACGCCGCCTCGACGAAAGCCGAATTAGCGCGCCAATCAATTCAATCCCTATTGCTGTGTCCGATCCTCTCCAGTCGCGGCAGTTTCCACGCCATTCCCGATAGACTCAACGCGATCGCCTTAGATACCCTCCGTTCGCCTCAATTCTGGCATCCCGACGATATCAATCTCGTTCGCCTGGTGGGAGAAACCATTGCCATTGCCATCGCCCGCGAAGCCGCCGAACGCGCCCGTCAAGACAGCGAACAGCGATTTCGCGCCCTGTTCGACTCCAGCTTTCAATTTGCCGGACTGCTGCGACCCGACGGCACCGTCCTCGAAATCAACCGCACGGCGTTGGAATTTTTGGGCATCGACGACGCCAGCGCGTTTGCGGGGGTTCCGTTTTGGCAAACTCCCTGGTGGCGCGACTGTGAAACCGAGCGATCGCGCTTGCAAGCCGCCATTGCCCAAGCCGCCAGTGGAGAATTCGTGCGCTACGAAGTCGAGATTGTCGGAACGGGCGATCGCGCCATCACCCTCGACTTTTCCCTCAAACCCGTCTTCGACGAGGACGGTCGCGTCGTCTTGGTCATCCCCGAAGGTCGCGACATCAGCGATCGGGTGCGCTTGCAACGAGAACTCGCCATCCGCGAAGCCCGCCTCAACGCCTTTTTCGCCGCCGCTCCCGTGGGACTGGCAATTGTGGACGATCGGTTGCGCTACGTACAAGTCAACCCGCGACTGGCTGCCTATCACGGCGTGGCAGAAGCCGAACATCTCGGTCAGCCCATCGACGCAATCGTGCCCCATATCGCGCCCTTAATCGACCCCCTCTATCGCGCCGTGTTAGCGACGGGTCAACCCCTGCTCGAACGAGACCTGAACGTCGAAATGCCGCCTGGTTCGGGACAGCAGCGCAACTGGCAAGTCTCGTTGTTCCCCATTCCCGACCAAGGCGAGGGGACGACCCACTTCGGCAAGATCGTCATCGACGTCACCGCCCGCAAGCAAGCCGAACTACAATTGCGATCGGCGACCGAACGCTTAAAATACCTCCTCGTCGCCAGTCCCGGTGCCATTTACACCCGTGGATTCGGCACTCAAGGCGGCGCGAGCTTCTTCAGCGATAACGTCGTCCACCTCGTCGGCTATAACGCGCAACAGTTCGTCGATTCCGACTTGTGGATCTCCCGCTTGCATCCCGACGATCGCGATCGCGTCTGCACCCAACTCGCGCAACTGGAGGTGCAAGAAGACATTTCCCTGGAATATCGCTTTCGCCATCAAGACGGCACCTACCGCTGGCTCTACGATCGCCTGCGCCTGATTCGCGACGACGCCGGAAATGCGATCGAATGCGTCGGGTACTGGATCGACATCAGCGAGCGCAAACGAGTCGAAGCCGCCCTGCAAGAGAGCGAAGAACGCTTTCACCTCGCCGTCTCGGGCACCAACGACGCCATCTGGGACTGGAACCTGCGCACCCACCAGCTCTACTACTCCCCCGTGTGGATGAATCTGCTCGGCTACGGCGAAACGGAATTGCCCCACCTGCTGAGTACCTGGTTCCATCGCATCCATCCCAACGACCTGCCCAACACCATTGAAACGCTGCAAGACCACCTGTGCGGCAAAGTGTCGCTCTACCAAAATACCCACCGCATCCGCCATCGAGACGGACAATGGATGTGGATGGAAGTGAAAGGGCGGTGCGTGCGCGATTCGGACGGCAACCCCTATCGCATCGTCGGCACCATGACCGACATTACCCGCCGCAAGCAATTCGAAGAAGCCCTGCGCGAAAGTGCCCGTCGGGAACGCGCCATCTCCAGCGTCATCCAGCGGATGCGCCAAACCCTCGACTTCGAAACTATTTTTAACGCCACCACCCGGGAATTGCGCCAATTGCTCGAGTGCGATCGCGCCGTAGTCTATCGCTTCAACGCCGATTGGAGCGGCAATTTCGTCGCCGAAGCCGTCGGCAAAAACTGGCAATCCCTAATGGAACGCCAGTCCGAGGATCGGAATTTAACTCGTTCGGCAACAAACTATCCCGGTTGCAATATTCCCTCCCTGGGCGAAACCTCCACCAGCATCCACGATACCTACTTGCAAGACACCGAAGGGGGCGCTTACAGCCAAGGGGTCACCTACATGGTCGTGCGCGATATCTACAACGCCGAACTCGAACCCTGCTACATCCAGCTCTTAGAACAGTTTCAAGCCCGCGCCTACATTATCGTTCCCATCTTTTGCGGTTCGACGCTGTGGGGACTGCTGGCAATCTATCAAAATTCCGGTCCCCGTCAGTGGAAAGCCGCCGAAATCAACATTGTCGTCCAAATCGGCACTCAGTTGGGCGTCGCCTTGCAGCAAGCCGAATTGCTCGATCGCACCCGCAAACAATCGCAAGCCTTGCAACTTGCCAAGGAAGCTGCCGAAGTCGCCAACCGTATCAAAAGCGAATTTCTCGCCTCGATGACCCACGAACTGCGCACGCCCCTCAATGCCATTTTAGGTTTTAGCCAGATCCTGGAGCGGGATGCTTCCCTTTCTTCCAACCAGCACGAACACCTCACCATTATCAACCGCGCCGGCGAACACTTGCTCGAACTGATCGACGACATTTTGGCAATGTCGAAAATCGAAGCCGGACGTGCCACCCTCAACGTATGCGACTTCGACTTGGTGCGCCTGATCCACACCCTCGAAGAAATGCTGCGCCTGAAAGCGCGTTCTAAGGGGCTGACCTTAATTTTCGAGGTATCGCCCGCTATCCCTCGCACCGTTAACGCCGATGAAGGCAAACTCCGCCAAGTGTTAATTAACATTATTGGCAATGCCATTAAGTTTACCGAGCGCGGTCGGGTGGTGGTGCGCGCTTCCGTTCAATCTGCCGCCGCCGCGACCTCGGGAGAACTCGGCTTGCAGTTTGAGGTCGAAGATACCGGTGCCGGGATCGATCCCGCAGAAATCGATTGCTTGTTCGAGCCGTTCGGACAAACCGCCACCGGTCGCCAGTCGCAGCAAGGCACGGGATTGGGATTGCCGATTTCGAAAAAGTTCGTCGAGTTGATGGGCGGGCAAATCGACGTTCGCAGTACGCTGGGACGGGGAAGTACCTTTACCTTCGACGTTTGCGTGCGTCCGATTGCAGGCACGATTCCCTCAAGCCACTACACGTCGTCTAAAATTATCGGTATTGCCCCCGACTCGCCGACCTATCGTATCTTGGTGGTAGACGACCTGCCCGACAGCCGCCGATTGCTGCGCGAACTGCTCGGCAGCATTGGGTTTGAGATCGAGGAAGCGGAAAACGGACAAGCGGCGATCGCGATGTGGGAACAATGGCAGCCTCACCTGATTTTGATGGACATGCGAATGCCGGTCATGGATGGTTACAACGCCACCCGCGAGATTAAAAATCGCTGTCAAGACCGACAGACGGTCATTCTCGCCCTCACCGCCAGCGCCTTCGAGGAAGATCGCCAGCGGGTTCTCGAGGTCGGATGCGATGACTTTATTCGCAAGCCATTAAAAGCCGAACTTTTATTGCACGAGATTGCCGAACATCTAGAAGTACAATATATCTACGAAGATGAGTGCGACTCCGATCGCGCTTCGGCAGAGGCGATGGAGGTATCTGAATTTGCAAGCGAAAATTTGGATGAACTCGATCGCGCCGGTTGGCAAGATTTACCGCCCGATTGGGTCAGACAAGTTTATAATGCGGCGTGTCAGGGGAGCGACGATGCGATTTTTGCACTGATCGACGAATTGCCTCCCGAGCGCGATCGCTTGGCTCGCACGCTGACCCATTTGGCGCGGAATTTCCAGTTTGAAACGATCGTGACTTCGATTCAGCCAGACGCAATTCAATTAGAATGACTTTACCTCGGGTAGATCTATCGCAAAAAGATATTTTAATCGTTGACGATACGCCGGATAATTTGCGGGTACTCTCGTCAATGCTGGCGCGGCGCGGTTACACGATCCGCAAGGCGTTAAACGGACAAATGGCGCTCACGGCTTGTCAGACGACGGCACCGGATTTAATTTTGCTCGATATCATGATGCCGGGAATGGATGGCTATCAGGTTTGCGAGCAGCTTAAAAATAACGAAAACACGCGCGACATTCCGATTATTTTTATTAGCGCTCTCGACGATGTCAGCGATAAGGTCAAAGCCTTTACCCTCGGTGGCGTCGATTACATTACCAAACCGTTCCAAGCTGCCGAAGTGGTGGCGCGGGTGGAAAACCAACTGACGATTCGCACCCTCCACGCTTGCCTAGCCAAACAAAATTCACAATTGCAACAGTTAAATAGCGACTTAAAGCGATCGAATAACGACCTCGAACAATTTGCTTACATTGCTTCTCATGACTTGCAATCGCCCCTGGCTGCCATTACTTCGTTAAGCGAACTACTCGAACTCGAAGCCGGAGACTCGCTGGAGGCAAACTGTCGCGAGTATATCGGCGACATTCAAGACATTGCCGCCAATATGCGCCAGCTCATTCAAGATTTGTTAGATTATTCTCGTGCCGGACGCAGCGATGTCGCCCTTGCCAGTGTCGATGGCAATGCCGTCCTAGAGCGGGTTCTGTCTGCCTTGCAACCGGACATCGAAGCGCGCGGGGCGACGGTCAAGCGCGATCGCCTGCCCGTGGTTCTCGCCAACTCCACCCAACTCCAACAATTGTTTCAAAATCTTTTGAGCAACGGATTGAAATTTACCCGTCCGGACGTCCCGCCGTCGATCGAGATTTCGACTCGCCGGGAGGGACAGGAGTGCTACTTTAGCATCAGCGATAATGGAATTGGCATCGATTCGGAGAACCGCGATCGCATTTTTCAAGTCTTCTATCGCTTGCATACCGCCAGCGACTACCCTGGTACGGGCATCGGTTTGGCGGTCTGCCAAAAGATCGTCGAGCGCCACGGCGGTCGGATCTGGGTCGAGTCTTGCGTGGGGGCGGGAACGACGTTTCATTTTACGCTGCGCGCTGCCGAAGGCTAAACTCGAGTCAGTATCGGCGCTCGAGCCGTCCGATTCGGATATTTCAGACCCTATCTTTTTGGATCGATGGATTCCCACAACGATCGTCAGAGTGACATCTACCGCGCCGATTTGCTGATCGTAGACGACACCCCCGATAATTTGCGGGTTCTGGCTCGAATGCTCAGCCGGAACGGATACAACGTCCGCAAAGCCTTAAACGGTCAGATGGCGCTGACGGCGTGCCACAATAGCGTGCCCGAGCTGATTTTACTCGATATCATGATGCCGGGGATTGACGGGTACGAGGTCTGCAAGCGCCTCAAAGCCGACGACGCCACGCGGGACGTGCCGGTGATTTTCCTCAGCGCCCTCACCGATGCCACCGATAAGGTGAAAGCGTTTCAAAGCGGCGGAGTGGATTATATTGCCAAACCGTTTCAACTCGAGGAAGTGTTGGCGCGCGTGCGGCATCATTTGGCGCTGAGGCTGGCGAAACTCGAAATTTTGGAGTTAAATGCCCAACTCGAACGGCGAGTGCGCGATCGCACCCAACAGCTCGAGCAATCCAACGCTCAGTTGCGCCAAGAGGTCGTCGAACGACAGCGGCTGCAAAGCGAACTGCTACACTTGGCAATGCACGATTCGCTGACGAATTTGCCCAATCGCACGCTGTTTATGGAGCAGTTGAAGCGGGTTCTCGATCGCGCTCGCTCCGATCCGAGCTATCAGTTTGCCGTGTTATTTCTCGATTGCGATCGGTTTAAAACGATTAACGATTCTCTCGGACATTCGGTGGGGGATGAATTGCTCGAAGCGATCGCGACACGCCTGAGTGGAATGCTGGAGAAAACCGATTTGCTGGCGCGGTTGGGGGGCGATGAATTTGCCATTTTGCTCGACGATCGCGATCGCGATCGCGCCGTGACGGTTGCTGAAAGGATAATTGCGGCGCTATCTTCTCCGTTTTCTCTCTCGCGCCACGAGGTGTTTATTAATGCCAGCATCGGGATTGCTTACGGCAATAGCAACACCGAAAAACCGGAATATTTGTTGCGAGATGCCGATACGGCGATGTATCGCGCTAAAGGGTCGGGAAAAGGGCGCTATCGGGTGTTCGACCCGCACATGCACCGGGAGGCGATCGCGCTGTTGCATCTGGAAAACGACCTCCGACGGGCGATCGAACGCGAGGAATTTATTATTCACTATCAGCCAATTGTCTCGTTACAGACGGGCAAAATTGCTGGGTTTGAAGCCCTGGTCCGCTGGCAGCATCCCCAACGCGGTTTGGTGTCTCCGGCGAAGTTTATTCCCCTCGCTGAAGAAACGGGATTAATCGCTCAAATCGATCTGTGGGTTCTCGAACGGGCGTGGAATGAAAGCCGTCGCTGGCAGCGTTATGGAAACGGTTGCCAACCCCTGCTCGTTAGCGTCAATTTATCGGTGCCGTTGTTTGCCCAGCCGTCCTTAATCGATCGCATCGATCGCATGATGACCACTCGCAAGCTCGACCCGCAGTATTTAAAATTAGAGATTACGGAAACGGCAATTTTAGAGGATCGAAACTCGGCAAAAACCACGGTCGAAACCTTGCGATCGCGTAAAATTCAATTTAGTATCGACGATTTCGGCACGGGATACTCGTCGTTGAGTTATTTACACGAACTTCCGGTGGATACGCTGAAAATCGATCGCTCTTTTATCCAGCGGTTGAATGGCAATCCCCATAAGAGAGGTATCGTTCCGGCAATTTTAAGCATGACTCATACTTTAGACATGGACGCGATCGCTGAAGGCATCGAAACACCGGAGCAATTTGCCCAGTTGCAACAATTAAATTGCGATTTCGGACAAGGTTACTTGTTTGCCAAACCCTTGACGGGCAAGTTAGCTTTGGAACTGCTCGAATCATCTCCCCAATGGCGACCTTGTTGAGGGGCACGATTAAATCCCAATTGTAGGGTGGGAATTGCCGATCGATTTGAAATCGCGCCGATTCACTCCAACCAGCAATGCCCACCTTCCCCTAGCGTCAGGAAATCTACAACTGCTCGAATCATCTCCCCAATGGCGACCTTGTTGAGGGGCACGATTAAATCC
>CAYQUF010000051.1:0-225 GCA_964420595.1 uncultured bacterium | reverse complement strand
CGATTCACTCCAACCAGCAATGCCCACCTTCCCCTAGCGTCAGGAAATCTACAACCGAATTTTACATTAGATAGAGTATTTCCTGGACTGATTGATAAGGGACACTTCCCTGTTGCCTTCCTCCACCGAGGTACACGACAGCGTTAAGAATTGCTCTATAGCAGCGAGCACTCGTGTATTAACAATTCAACCGGATCGAATAATTTGGTAGGGGCGGTTCGCGAA
>CAYQUF010000050.1:24104-27338 GCA_964420595.1 uncultured bacterium | reverse complement strand
AAACGCTAAAGCGTTTACTACAAACTGCAAACGCTAAAGCGTTTACTACAAACTGCAAACGCTAAAGCGTTTACTACAAACTGGGGTTGGTCGTTGCACTTTAGTGAGACTGACCGCACTAAAAATGTCGGTTGGGTTGACGAAGGAAACCCAAAAAAACCTTGTTCGTGCTGGGTTTCATGCCTCAATTCAGCCTACGATCGTACCCTATTTTAGCTGTATCGCACCACTACTGAGTGTCAATCAATTACAACAATGTCTCGAATAACTCCAATCCAGACAAAAATTGCAATACGAATAAGATTGCGACGACGCTGTTAAGTGCCAGATGGAGCGAATTCGCCCACGATCGCCCCCCGAACAATAGCGCGATCGCCCCACTGGTAACCACCAACAACAGCAGCATCGGCGCGATCGCTTCGTGAATCGACCCGCCAATCATGCCTTTGAGCACTAAAATTGCCGCAATCCGATCGCCCCCCAACCCAACGAAAACGGTCGCCAAGAGTAAGGCAATTCCGACGTTACGATGCTGCTGTCTCCAGGTATGAGTTTGAGCAAGATCGCCATCGCCCTGACTCCATTTGGCATTTCGATAGCGCAACCCTAATAGTCCCGCAATCGCAGCGAGGATACAAGCCACCATCCCCGTCACTGGATGGGCGATCGCCAGCCAATTTAAATCCGTCAAATCCATTAGTTTGTCCGCTCCAACGCCCCCGATCGCCTTAAATCCCCTAACGTGGCGTTTCCGGTGCAAAACAGAACCGTGGCGATTTCGTCGATCAATACCCCCGCCAACTCGTCTAGAGTCTCCTCCGACTCGCAAGCCGCTTGCAGGAACGGACGCGCCAGTCCCGCCAAATCCGCTCCCAAGGCGATCGCTTTAGCTGCATCCAGTCCGTCGCGCAACCCTCCCGAGGCAATTAGCGGAATCTCAGGAGCGATCGCCCGAATTTGAGTCAAACACTCCGCCGTCGGTAACCCCCAATTGGCAAACGTCGCCCCCAACCGCCGCTGTCGCACCGTTTTCGCCCGCTGGCTTTCCACCTTCGCCCAAGAGGTTCCCCCCGCTCCAGCCACATCGATGGCGCGAACTCCTGCATCGATGAACCGTTGCGCCATCCGACCGGAAATCCCGTTCCCTACTTCTTTGGCGATGACAGGCACTTCAAGTTTATTGCACAAAATGGCAATTTTGTCAAGCAATCCGCGAAAATTGGTATCGCCATCCGGCTGAATGCACTCTTGCAGGGGATTGAAGTGCAAAATCAGCGCGTCGGCGTCCAGCCACTCCACCGCACGGCGACATTCATCGATTCCGTAGCTGTAATTGAGTTGAACGGCGCCCAAATTCGCCAATAATACAATATCGGGAGCGCGCGATCGCACGTCGAAGGTTCCCGCCACCTCTGGATTTTCCACCGCCACCCGTTGCGACCCGACCCCCATCGCAATGCGGTAACGCTGCGCCACCTCAGCCAGGCGATAGTTAATCGTGCGAGCCAGTTCCGTTCCCCCGGTCATCGAGGAAATCAGCAGGGGAGCCTCCAAAGGCTTTCCAAGAAAACTCAGACTCAGATCGATATCGCCGCGATCCAATTCTGGCAGACAGCAGTGGGTGAAGCGGTATCGCTCGAATCCGTTGGTGGTTTCTCGGAACGCTACATCTTCTTCCAAGCAAATGCGGATATGGTCGGCTTTGCGATTTTGCGTATTCGTGGGCGAATTTTGCGATACCGTCATCAAAAACCTCGCGATCGGAGTGGGTCTAGTTGCCATTGTCCGATGGAATTTCCCCCGATTCAACCGAGGTGCGGATCGATCGCCACTTTGATGACCTTGCGATCGCGCATTTGGCGAAACACCGTCTCTAACTCGCTCAACGGACGGCGATCGCTCAGCAGCAAGTCAAGCGGAATCGTCTGGGACGCCAACAAGGATAGCGCCTCGCGCACGTAGGTCGGAGTATTGTGAAATACGCCTTTGAGGGTCAGTTCGCTGTAGTGCAACGGTTCGGTATCGACGCGAATCTGCGTATCGCGGGGACAGCCGCCGAACAGGTTCACGGTCGCACCGGGACGCGCGCAAGCAATCGCCTGTTCCCACACGGCGGGAATTCCAGTGGCTTCGATGACCGCATCCGCACCCAAACCGTCGGTAAACTCGCGCACCAGGGAACCCATATCCTCGAGATGGCGATAGTTAAACGTCTGAAACGCCCCCAACTGCTCGCCAACGTGCAATCTCGTCTCATGTCCGCCAACCAGCAACACTTTGGCATCATAGCGATGAGCTAAGTTCGCCACAAACATCAAGCCAATCGCCCCATCGCCCAAGACTACCACGCAATCGCCCGGTTGAATATGCGATCGCGCCGTTCCATGCAACACGCACGCTAAAGGTTCGGTCAGCGACGCCAATTCGTCGGGCAAATCTGTGGGAATTGGGAGTAAATTGTGCCGCACGATCGCCGCTGGAATAGTTTGATATTCGGCAAACGTACCGTTATTCCAAGTTAGATTCGGACAGAGGGAATATTCTTGTTTTTGACAAAAAAAACAATTCATGCAAGGGGCGGAATTATTCGCTACCACGCGATCGCCCACTTGCCAATCCGTCACGCCTTCCCCCACTGCCACGATTTCTCCCGCCGCCTCGTGACCGAACAGGGTCGGGGGTTTGAGCATTTTAGCATGACCGCCGCGCCGCCACACTTTTAAATCGGTGCCGCAGGTGGTCGCCGTCGCTACCCGAATCGTCACGTCCCCGGCTTGCGGCGTCGGATCGTCTACCGTTTCCAATCGCAAATCTTCCCGACCGTAGAGAACTGCGGCTCGCACGACTATCGATCCTCAATGCTGAAACGTTCCGATTGTATCAGACTCTCGGGCAGATAAAATTGACCGACGTTCCGGTAAGAATTTTATTGAATAGAGCATTTCCTAAACTCATGAGGTATATTCGTTGCCTTCATCCGCTCAGGCGTACCTCACGTGACTAATAACTGCTCTATAACATCCGGCTAATGACTTCACCCTTAATTCAACCACAACCGTAGGGTGGGCATTGTCGATCGATTTGTAATTGAGTCGATTCATGGAAATTAGTAATGCCCACCTTCCCATGAACTTAGAAAATCTACATCCGAATTTCACATCAGTTTAAAGATGGCACTCATTAGACACGATCGCATCGAAAGGTTTAAAACACCAACCGCAACAGCATTGTCGC
>CAYQUF010000050.1:0-24004 GCA_964420595.1 uncultured bacterium | reverse complement strand
ATTAGACACGATCGCATCGAAAGGTTTAAAACACCAACCGCAACAGCATTGTCGCCACGCCACTCACTGCATTCATGAAATTGGAACCGCCACCATTTTTCGCCTTAGCTGCGGCTTCCTGCTCTGCTTCTACAACCGCGATAAACGTTTCGGCGGCTTGTTTCCCTTGCATATTGCCTTGTTGTTCGAATAGTTGCACTGCGTATCGGGCATCTTGCAAGGCGGCGTTGCGATCGCCAATTCGGTTGTAGGCGTTACTGCGCGCCATATACACTAACGGTAGATTCGGATCCAGCGAGATCGCCTGATCGTAGTAAGCAATCGCCCCCGTAAAATTATCCCGCTGCGCTTCTTGATTGCCCCAATAATACAAATCCATCGGTTCGACCGCATAGACGGGAATCCCACTCGCACCTTTCAAATTCGCTCCCGTCAGCTCCGCACCTTCCATGTCCGCTCCGGTCAAATACGCTCCGCGCAAATCCACTCCGGTTAAATTGGCATTGCGCAGGTTGGCACCGGCTAAATTCGCACTAGAAAGCGACGCTCCCGTCAAGTTGGCATTGCTGAGGTCGGCGCCGCTGAGGTTGGCTTGGGAAAGATTGGCGCGAACCAGGTTGGCTGCAAATAAATTCGCCCCCGTCAAGTCGGAAAAGACCAAACCCGCCCCACTCAAATCGCAGCGGGGACATTGTTTGGTCGAGAGCAGTTGTTGCGTGTGTTCGATGTTTTCAGCCGCCACGGGAGCGACGATGCAAGCGGTACTGACTAAGGCGGTACTGAAGGCAGTTGCGAGTTTCATGGCTGGTGTCGGGATAGGGATCTCGATACAGTGCGATCTCTATCCTGGAGTTTAGCCCAATTTTCGATCGCCCATGGTACCCTTAACTCGACGGACACGAAGACAGAACGCGCTTGAGTGCTGGCAGCTCGCACGTTTTCGGTTCGAGGAGACGATCTTCGTTGGAATCAATGACGTAAAGGGTCGGACGCTCTTTCAGGACGACGGGTAATTCAGTTTGCGGCTGGCTCGGCGTTCCCATCCCGACAAACAGGTGCAGTGAAAATGTTGCTGCGACGGCTAATAATAATTTTTCTCCCATCACACTCCTCGCTTCCCCCAGAGTCTGGGGGCTAGATAACCCAATATTTATCCGATTATGGTTTTGCCGGACGCGAGATTAGGGTGATTTGTGTCACTTTTTTAAGTGTCAGACCGTGGGGATCGGGTTAATTTTTGTAACGGGTTTGATGAGAGGCGAAGGGTGGCTCGGCGTTTAGACCCATTCAGACAGTGGAAATGCCAAACTCGCTAAATGCTGGCGACAGGATTTCACCGCGCTCTACCTGGCGTCGGTCGCCATATCCGTTGGGATGGGGATCGCGAAATACCCACACTGCGATACGCCTCAACCGTCCACAGCCGTAGCGGAGCGAGGGTCATGGGCAGCATTAAGCTCGAATCTTTGCGATCGCCCCGACATTAGACTGGCTTATATTTAATATTTAGTTACAATATGAATAGATGTAAAGAATTGTGTGCGTATTTTAAGGTGCGTTCCAATCGTGATAATCGTCTCGATACCTTTCCAAATCTGACATAGACACCGTTTGCAAACAATGCGATCCGCGATCGAGTCCCCTCGTTCTGGAAACGCGATTGTCATGTAACTTTACAATTCTTTACATTTTACTACTTTAAGGAGTATCGACATCGTGCAAAACACGCTTTCTCGAACGACCGCCTTATTCCAACCGAACCTGTCACCCAACGTCCGATTGAATCTGGCTTGGACAGTCTTGCGCGTCGTGGTTGGAATCGTCATGATTCACAACGGATTGGACAAACTCGCCGATATCGAAAACTTTGCCCAAGCCTACGTCGAAGTTATCGGCTTACCCTTTCCGATCTTCTTCGCCTATTGCGCCGCTTTCGCCGAGTTAATCGGTGCGCCGTTGCTGGCGTTGGGAGTTTTAGCGCGTCCGGCGGCACTTTCGTTGCTGGCAACCATGTCCGTGGCGATGTACCATCACGTTAGCGTGGCGGGATTTAACATCGCTTACTTGGAACTGTCGCTGCTGTATGCGGCGTGTTTCCTGTTCTTCGCCGTTAACGGTGCGGGTCAGTATTCCCTCGACGCTTTGATTTCCGGCTGGTTGCGCGATCGCCTACAACGCCAACAAACCGAGCAACGCAATACGCTGGAAAAATCCTACCAAACCGAGAGCAAAGTTTAATCGGACTCGGCTGCAATTCCCAGATGTCGGCGGATGCGCGACGCTAATTCAGCACTAACGTACCGAAACTGACATCTCAATCTTACCCTGGGAGAGGGTTTCGTCGGGCACCCAATCGCTCGCGAGATGCTCTCCCTTGTCGTTTGTCGCATCCCCATGTCCGAGGTTTCCGTCCTTCTCCCGTTTCGCAACGCCGCCGCCACCCTGTGCGAGTGTTTTGAGTCGATTCTCGCTCAATCGTTCCAACCCTTTGAAGTCTTGGCGATTGACGACGGATCGCAAGACAACTCCGCCGCGATCGCCCGTAAATTTGCCCGCCAAGACCCCCGCATTCGCCTGTTGCAACCCGGACGGCTGGGATTGGTCGGATCGCTCAATTTTGCCATCGAACGCGCCAGAACGCCGACGATCGCATGGCTTCCAACCGCTTGCAAGTGCAATTTCACCGATTGCGAGATCGTCCCGACCTGGCTCTGGTCGCCTCACTCGTGGAATTATTCGGCTCGCAACCGATTCTCGCCGGGTATCGCGAGTATATCCGCTGGCAAAATCAATGTCTCGACCCCGACAGCATCGCCGCCAATATCTACGTCGAATCGCCGTTCGCGCATCCCTCGGTCGCCATCCGACGCAGCGTATTAGAAAGCGTTGGCGGTTACCGAGACGGCGCGTTTCCCGAAGATTACGAGTTGTGGCTGCGGTTGCACCAACGAGGCGATCGCATGGCAAAAGTGCCGCAAACCCTGCTCTACTGGCGCGATCGCGGCGATCGCACCTCCCGCACCGACCCCCGTTATTCCCGCCAAGCCTTCGATCGCTTGCGTGCCGATTTTCTCAGTCGCGACCCGAGAGTGCAAGCCAAGCGAGAATTAGTGGTTTGGGGTGCGGGAAAGAAGACCCGACGGCGAGTTCGACTCTTGCGCGATCGCGGAATTTCCTTCAACGCTTGGATCGACATCGACCCGCACCAAATCGGACGCACCCTTTGGGATCTTCCCATCCATCCCCCCGAATGGTTGGATCGCACCCCGCGTCCCTTTGTCCTCATTTACGTCACCAATCACGGCGCGCGATCGCTCATTTCCTCGAAATTGCACCATTGGGGATATCGCCTCGGGGTCGATTTCGTGGCTGTCGGCTAGAGACACTGAGCAGTCAACCATTACACCACTTTCGATTCGAGTTGTAGCGAATGTTGGCGGCGAGATAAGATCTTTTTCCGTCGCCGATTGTGCTTGTGTAAGAATTTAGTCGCATCCGACACGTGCAGCGGTTTGCTAAACAAAAATCCCTGCATCTCTTGACATTGCAACCGCTGGAGCAATCTTAACTGTTCTCGCGTTTCTACACCTTCAACGACCACTCTCAAATTCAAGCCATTTCCCAACGCCAACACTGCCGAAATAATCGCCGTATCGCTCGGCTCATCTTTGATTTCTCGCACGAAAGATTGGTCGATCTTGAGCGTTTGAAATGGAAACTGTTTCAAATATCCCAGCGAAGAATATCCCGTCCCAAAATCGTCCATCGAAATATACACCCCCATCGCTTGAAGCTCGTGTAAGGCATCTCTAGCAAAATCGATATTTTGCATGAGCGTCGTTTCGGTAATCTCGAGTTCTAACAAGCATGGGTCGAGTCGAGTCTCTTGGAGAATTTGCGCGATCGTTTCGACTAAATTGGGTTGCTGAAATTGCCGCACCGACAAATTCACCGCAACCCGAATTGCAGGCAATCCAGCCTCGATCCAAGCTCGATTTTGAGCGCAGGCTGTCCGCAAAACCCACTCGCCAATGGGCACGATCAATCCCGTTTCTTCAGCCAGGGGAATAAACTGCGATGGAGCAATTTCCCCTAACTGGGGATGGTGCCAGCGAATTAAAGCTTCAATTCCCGTAATTTCGCCCGTTTTAGCGTTAAATTGCGGTTGGTAGTAAACGGAGAATTCGTTCTTCTCGATCGCGTGGTGCAGGCGATTTTCCAGACGCAACAGTTTCGACGCCTGCGAGTTCATGGTCGAGACGTAAAACCGATAGTTATTGCGTCCGCGTTCTTTAGCGCGATAAAGGGCAGAATCGGCATTTCGCAGTAACGTTTCGGCATCGGTTCCATCTTCGGGATACAGCGCGATTCCGATACTGGTGCTGACGTAGAGTTCGTGTTGTTCTAAGTGAAACGCGCGTTGAAAGGCTTTGAGAATTCGATTGGCAATCTTACTGGCATCTTCTGCCATATCAATATAAGGCAAAAGGATGGTAAATTCATCGCCACCCCAACGTGCCACAATATCGCCCTCGCGCAAGCAAGCCGTCAGCCGTTCGGCAAATTCTTTTAACAGCAGATCGCCCACTGCATGTCCGAGCGTGTCATTAATCGTTTTAAACCGATCGACATCCAAAAACATGACCGCGATCGCGTTATTTTGCCGCTTTGCCGATTGTAGCGCATCGGATAGCGTTTGATTGAACAAACTCCGATTGGGCAATCCCGTCAGTAGATCGTGAAAAGCTTGATAGTGAATCACTTCTTGAGCTTGCTTGCGTTCGGTAATGTCGCGCACGGCGAAACACAGAACTTCTTTACCGCCGTAAAAAATTAAACTGACGCTGACCTCAACGTTCACGAGGCTACCGTCTTTGCGACAGTGTAACGATTCGCCGAAAAATTCTTGACTTTCGTTTAATTTATGGTAGAGCTTATTTCTAATGTTTGTATTCTCAAAAACGAGAATATCGTTCAGATTTAACGTGCGAATTTCTTCGTGAGAATAGCCCAAAAGCTGGCAGTATGCAGCATTGGCTTCTAAAATCGATTGGGTTTGCCCATCGACCAATAAAATCCCTTCGGAAGTTTGGCGAACCACCGCACGATAGCGTTCTTCACTTTCGCGCATAGCAGCTTCGGCTTGCTTGCGTTCGGTAATATCGAAAATGTAGCTGCGAATCGTGTGACTTTCGGCAATATAGTGGACGTGCTGCTCGAAAATACGGGATTCGCACTCGACTTCTCGTACGAATAAATTAATGGTTTCGTCCTGAAATTGAGACAGGATGCCACTTAAAATGGGATGTTCGGCGTGCAGTTCTTGAATATCGTCAAACTTGACCAGTGCCGCCGGATTGAGATAAGTAATTTTACCGTCTAAACTAATTTCAATAATGGGATGGGGCAGTAATTCCGGGAAAGATGCCAATCGAACCAACGCTTCTTCACTGAGGCGATCGAGTTCTTCGTCCGATCCGCCCAACAAGGTCGGACATTCTCGAACCCTGTCCGTTTGACTCGCCGGTTGAACGAGTCGGTCTGCATTGTCCGCCAAAACCGAGTGATAGCTCGCTTGACCGCCACCGCCGAAGACAATCGAATCGTCGTGTTGCAGCTCGTGGGACAAGCAGCGTTTGCCATTGACGAAGACGCCGTTGGTGCTGCGGTTCCCGTTGAGATCGCCGTCAATCAACCAGAACGAGTGCTTGCGGGTACCGGGATATTTGACGCGCAGCAGGGTGGCGTGATGGCGAGACACCAGCCGCGAGCGAATCACGATGTCGTTGCTCGGATCTCGACCGATGGAATAGGTCGCGCGATCGAGGGGGATGGCTTGTCGGTTTTTAGGATCTTCGATAACGAGAATTTGGCGGAGAGCCACTGATTCGCGCTCGATTGGCGTTGTAGACATACCCGTTTATTAATCGTTGGTTTTATGGCTCGCTTGTCAGAGAAAATCGATTTGTTATAAAAAAAAGTTATATTAGGTGTCGATCGCGATGTTTCCGGCTCGGAGTCTGGCGCTCCTTGTTAATAACGATCGAACATCTCGTCGAATTGTGTATCCTCTCTAAGTAGTATTTTATAAATGGAGTTTTGTCTGTGACCGAGATCGTACCGATCGCGTGTAGAAGCTATCCGTTAGCGTATCCTCATTTGTCGGAAATCGGGATATGAATGTCAGGGTCTTTACGGACTCTTTAACCGATCGTTTCTAGCTTAAAGTTATTTGGCAACCTTTCATACCGTAGTTTGACGGAATTGGGCGATCGCAATTTCTATGCTTGAGAGCATAAGCTGGGCAATTGTTTCCCAATTTACGCAATTTGGCGGTTGACCCGATCGCGATGATGGCATTCAATCTCGATTAAGCTTGACCATTGCAGGCGACCGGCGACGGAAAAATTGTTTCAAAACCTCTCCAGGAGAGCGATCCCACCGATCGACGTGTTCGTAAATTCGTCCGCTCTCGTCGAGCTTGTACGTCGAGGTTCCGTTAAACAAGATCTGCGCCTTCCAGGGAACCCGCAACGTCCCGCGTACCGTCCAGATCCCCAGAATCGTGCGATCGTCGCTGGCGTAGAGATCGTGCAAGTCAAAATAAATATTCCGGAAAAATAATCGGGCGTGGAACCGCAGCGTCCAGAAAATAATGCGATAATTGAACTTGCCCTTGAACGTATTGACCGGATCGCGGAAATAAATATCGTTGCTATAGATATCGTAAGAAATATCCTTCGCGAACAGGGTTGGCAGATCTGCCTTCAGGGTCTGGGTGAGTTGTTGGATCTCTAACGGTTCGTCCACGGGTCTAGGGAGTCCTCCAGTCGATCGAATCGAGCGCGTGCAGCTTATTCTTTATTCTAATGTATTCTATCGATCGACTCGTAATTTTATCATTCGACAGCGATCGCAACGTCCATCTGTGAATGAATAGAGCAAGGGGGTTGGGGATTGTACCGTCCGAGTCGGTACGATCGAATTGGTATGGCACCAGAGATCCAAAAATTAAATGCCGTTCGCGGTTTCGCTTGTATCTATGTCTTAACCCACAATTATATTTACAGCTTGTATAGCGATGAAGTGGTTTCCCGGCAAGTTCGGCTGCTATTTTCAGCCGGTGCAGAAGCCGTGATGGCATTTTTCATGCTTAGTGGTTTTGTGATTTACCTCTCGTTTCGCCAAGACCCCCACATGAGTTGGCGTCGGTATTTTATCAAGCGATTTCGCCGAATTTACGTTCCATTCTTATGCGCGATCGCCATTTCAATCCTGGTTTTTTATTGGAATGGCAACTTAAGCGATCGCTTTTCAGTTAAAGATTTGCTGGGCAACTTAATCATGCTGCAAGACTTTGACCTCGTGAAACCGGGGACGTGGTTCGATCCCTTTCTCGATAACTTGCCGCTGTGGTCGCTCTCTTATGAATGGTGGTTTTATATGTTATTTTATCCCGCCTACCATTGGTTTGGCGATCGCCCCCGAACCATTTATTTCGTCTTAATTTTTTCTGCCATCTCCTATATCGTTTACGCGATCGCGCCCAATACCATTGCATTAATCGGCTGCCATTTTATCATTTGGTGGTCGGGCGTCGAAGCCGCACGCCACTACTTGAATCGGGGAACATTTAGTGCCAAGACCATGCAACCGATCTTCTCGTGCTTGCTCGTTATGGTCGGATTGAGCGCCGTTCCCCTGTTCGCCGTTGATTCGATCCGACTGGGATACTATCCCTTTTTAATTTTCCGACACTTTGTCATGTCGCTCGCCCTTTTAAAACTCGGTTTGATGTGGTATCGTCGCAAACTCAAATATTTCAATGCCATATTTGGGGGGGTCGCCCGCGTCGCTCCAATTTCTTATTCTCTCTACATCTTACAATACCCGATATTGCTGCAATGGGATCTCAACGCTTACATTCCCCATCCCCTTTGGCGGGGGGCGATCGAATTTGGAATTTTGCTGGGATTGTGCTACCTCATCGAACTCAAACTGCAACCGTGGGTGAATCAATGGTTGCGCTGAAGCATTTTCCCTTGGTTCCCCTTTGTCGATAAGCTAGAGAGTGGCAAACTGAGCCGGGAGATACGAGAGGCGCTATGGGTTCGCAACACAGCCACATTACCGACATCAGCGAACTGTTGAAACTGTATGCGGTCGGAGAGCGAGATTTCGAGCAAGCCAACCTGATCGCCGCCGACTTGCACGGTCGAGTCCTGCACGGCATCGACTTGAGCGAATCGTTATTAAACGATGCAAATTTGCAAAAAGCCGATTTGCGCGGAGCCGACCTGAGTTGGGCAGATCTGAGCGGGGCAAACTTGCAGCAAGCCGATTTGCGCGGGGCAATTTTAATTCGTGCCGATTTAAGTGGCGCCGATTTGCGCCGAGCCAACCTCTTGAAAGCGGATTTGAGTTTGGCAAGCATTGCCGGAGCGAATTTAGACGGTGCCACCTTGCCAGATGGAACGGTGCAGCCGCAGACCTCAGAGCAACGGGCAACGCTTCAATTCTACTATCACCCGATCTCGACCAACGCGCGGCGGGTTTGGATTGCCCTGCTTGAAAAGCAAGTTCCCTTCGAGCCGATCCAGCTCAATTTAGACGGCGACCAATTTCGCCAGGAGTTCGAGGCGATCTCGCCGTTCAATCACGTTCCAGCGGTGGTAGATGGCGATTTGAATGTCGTCGAGTCGCTGGCGATTTTGGACTATTTAGAAGCTCGCTATCCCAATCCGCCGTTAATGCCGGTCGAACCCAAGGCGGTGGCGCGGGTACGCATGGTGGAAATGGTAACGGTCAACGAATTGGTTCCGGCGATGAATCCGCTGATTCGTCAGGCGATGGGGTTTGCCCCCCAAGCGTCGCAACCGGCAGATCGAGCCGCGCCGAAAGTGAAACAGAGCCTCGACTTTTTAACGTCTCTATTGGGCGATCGCGCTTATTTTGGCGGCGACCAGCTCTCCTTGGGGGATATCGTGGCGGGAACGGCAGTGCCTTGGCTGCCGGAGTTGGGGATTCCCCTCGACGACTTCCCGCAATTGCAGCAGTGGCGCGATCGCCTGATGGCGCGAGAGAGCTGGCAAACCACGCAACCGACGCCAGAAGCGATCGAGACGTTTAAGTCGCAGATGCAGGTGCTGATGAATCGGCAAGGGAAGGAGTAAGGCGGGAAAAGGCAACAGGGGGGAGAAGGCAACAGGGGAATTGCTCTCCTCATCCCCCTATCCCCTAGCATGGTGAATTTTTTAGAGAAGTTCGATACAATAAGGGAGTGGGGAGTTAATATTTAGTGAAATTTATGCTCCAGGTATTTAGACGAACCCAAAATCGAGCCAAGATCGTCAATTGGTTAAGACTGAGTTTGGATTTTTATATCCCTAAAGGAAGCGATCGCGCCTAAAGACTTCATGCCCGGAGCGAGATGCTTTTAACGCTTCTTGCCTATCTAACGAGCGAATGACTTGAGTGGTTTATCTCGATAGGCATTGTCGATCTTTAATTCTTTTCAGGGTCATCGCACGTCTTGGTTGATGTCTAGTTACCTGAAAAAGACGGAGTATTTTCTGTGATTGCTATTTCCAAACGTCCGACCGTACGGAACTGGGGAACCATTAGTTTTGCGTCCACCCTTTACCTGTGCCCCATTTTAGATTTACTCTTAGCCGAAATTCCAGAGGAAATCCGACCGGAACTGCGCTTGGGGTTGCAGGAAGCCTTGGTGAACGCTGCCAAACACGGCAACCAGCTCGATCCGAGCAAAACGATTCTCGTCCGATTTACCAACGAAAAAGATACGTACTGGTGGAAAATTGCGGATCAAGGGAACGGCTTTGTCAACCCCTGCTGCTGTCAGGAGGACGATCCCAACCAACTCCCGTCTGATTGTTCCGAACGGGGTCGCGGACTGTTTATCCTGTACCAGATTTTCGATCGCGTCGATTGGAACGAAACGGGAACGGAATTGAGCTTGTGCAAGCGGATTGCCTCCCGTTCGCGTTCGTTTTTCCGACTCTAGCGATCGCGACCGTGGGTCGGACAGGGAGGCGCGCTAATGGAGCGATCGAGCCACCCCACTGCTTGCTGCAACCGCTCCAAGGCTTCGGTGGGTCGATCTCTGAGCAAGAGAACCAACGCCGCCGCAATTTGTTCCTTGGCACGCACCGAGCGATTGGACTTGAGCTTGTGCCAATCCCGTTCGCTCAACGCCAAGCGTTCGGCGAGAGCTTGCGCCAGTTCCAGGTCGCTCAGTCCTTGCAAGTCGTCGAACTTGGGATCGCGGATGTCGCTAAACGAGAGGGGAGGCATTGGAGTCGAGTCTGTCATAAGTTAATAATCGAGCGATTGCACTCAATCGGTACGAATCATCAATCGGTATAGCGATCGCCCTCGATGGTGTATCCTTGGCACCGGGATCGCTATAGTGCCATTATGTCATCGCCCCCCGATTCTTCTCCACCCAACGACGCCGAAGATCGCGAATTCGATCGAGCCATCTCGGAACTGGAGCAGTCGCTGCAAGAGCTGAAACAGCGCCACGAGCAGGTTCGCCGCGACACGCAACGGCGCAGCGAATTGCAACGGCGACAGGCTCAATTACAAGCGCAACTAGCAGAAATCGGCAAGCAATTGGACGCTCTCGAAGTCAACCTCGAAAGCAAATTGGTGTCCTGGAGCAGCTTTAAGGAACCCTTTTGGCAAGCCGTTCGCTTCGGTGGCTTGGGGATTGTTATAGGCTGGATTTTAAAATCATGTGCAGGCTAGAAGACGCGACATCATGGAGCAACGACGGATTATCGACATTCTGCGCCACGGTCAACCCGACGAATCGCTGACCATTCGGGGATGGGTGCGCACGAAGCGGGAGTTAAAGGATTTTGCCTTTATGGAGGTCAGCGACGGGTCTTCCCTGGCAAATTTGCAGGTCGTTCTCGATCCCGACCTTCCCGATTACGACAATATCTTGAAACAACTGACCACCGGGTCGTCAGTGGAAGCCAGCGGCGTGTTGGTTCCCTCCCCCGGAAAGGGACAGCGGATCGAAATGCGCGCCAACCGGGTGGACGTGTTTGGGGTCGCCGACCCGGAAACCTATCCGTTGCAGAAAAAGCGCCACTCCTTCGAGTTTCTGCGTACTATCGGACATTTGCGATCGCGCACGAATACCCTCGGTGCGGTGTTTCGCGTCCGCAACGCCGCCTCCAACGCCATCCATCGATTTTTCCAAGAGCGGGGATTTTTGTGGATTCACACCCCGATTATCACCGCTAGCGACTGCGAGGGAGCCGGGGAGATGTTTGGGGTGACCCAGTTCGACCTCAAAGACGTTCCCCGCTTGGATAACGAAGAGGTGGATTACGATCGCGATTTTTTTGGCAAACCCGCCTATCTCACCGTCAGCGGTCAACTCGAAGCCGAAGTCATGGCGATGGCGTTTAGCAACGTCTACACCTTCGGTCCCACTTTTCGCGCCGAAAATTCCAATACCTCGCGCCACCTGGCTGAATTCTGGATGGTGGAGCCGGAGATGGCGTTTTGCAACTTAGATGGCGACATGGATCTCGCCGAAGAATTTCTCAAATTCGTGTTTCAATCTGTCTTGGACGAATGTCCCGAAGATATGGAATTTTTCAACAAGCGGATTGACAAAACCGTACTCGATCGCGCCAATAATATCATTCACAGCGAATTCGAGCGCTTGAGCTACACTGAGGCGATCGCGCAATTGGAAAAAGCCGATCGCAAATTCGAGTATCCCGTCGAATGGGGACTCGACCTGCAATCGGAACACGAACGCTATCTCGCCGAAGACTTATTTGGCAAACCCGTGATTCTCACCGATTACCCAGTGGAGATTAAGGCATTCTACATGCGTTTGAACGACGATGGCAAAACCGTCCGCGCCATGGACGTCCTCGCACCCCAAATCGGCGAAATTATCGGCGGCTCCCAGCGGGAAGAACGGCTCGACATCCTCGAACGCCGCATTGGCGAGCAGGGATTAAACCCCGCCGATTACTGGTGGTATCTCGACCTGCGCCGCTACGGTACCGTCCCCCACGCCGGATTCGGTCTGGGATTCGAGCGGTTGGTACAGTTTATGACCGGGATGAGCAATATTCGCGACGTGATTCCGTTTCCGCGCGCGCCGCTGGATATTGACTTTTAGCACAAAATGTGTTATAGAAGGTTCATCCCAAAATGCAACCGCTGCGCTCGGGCTGGATTAACTCCAGCTCGTCTCCGTCCCAACTGGCTTCGCCCGGACCGAACAGGCGGCGATTCGGCTGGGCGGGGAGGTGGCTGGCGTCGATCCTCACCTTGACCGATTTCGTCCCGGCATTGACCGCCACGATGCAGGTTTGTTCGGCAGAGGTTCGCGCAAAGGCATAGGTATGGTCCTGGGCGAACAGAATCCGGTAGTCCCCCGTGCAGAGGAGGGGGTAACGGTGGCGCAAATCGATGAGCTGGCGGTGCATTTCCAGCAGCGGTCGATCCCAGTGGTCTTCGGTGGGGAAGACGCGGCGGCTGTCGGGGTCGAGAGTGCCGCTGACGCCAACCTCGTCGCCGTAATAGATGCACGGCGCGCCGGGAAACGCCATCATCAGCAGCGTCGCCAATTCCACCGAAGCGCGATCGTCCCCTGCCACGCTGAGCAACCGCGCCGTATCGTGGCTGTCGAGTAGGTTCAACTGGGTGAGTTGGATTTCCCAGGGGTAGCGATCGAGCAGGTGTTGGATTTTGTCGGCATAGCCTTCGGCGTCTAGGGCGGGATAGGGATAGTATTCCGGTTCCTCGACCAATTCTCGCACCAGGCGATCGCCCGCTGCAAACGCGATGGTCGCCTCGGTAAACAGATAGTTCATTACCCCGTCGAACTGGGTGCCGTCGAGCCATTCGTCCGCCTCTCGCCAGACCTCGCCGACGATATAAGCTTCGGGATTGATCGTCTTGACGCGATCGCGAAATTCCTGCCAAAATCCCGGTGTTTTCACCTCAAACGGCACGTCCAACCGCCAGCCGTCGATTCCCTGCTTCATCCAATATTCGCCTACCTGCATGATGTACTCGCGCACGTCGGGATTGTCGTGGTTGAATTGCGGTAAGGCGCGATTTCCCGTCCAACTGGCATAATTTGCCGGGCGATCGCCATCGTAGGCGCACACGGGCCATTTCATCACCCGGAACCAATCGAGCCAGGGGGAATAAGGACCGTTTTCCAAAATGTCGTTAAAAAAGTAAAAGCCGCGACTGGCATGGTTGAACACGCCGTCGAGAATAATCTTGATATCCCGCTGGTGTGCCGCATCCCGCAGTTCGAAAAATGCCTCGTCGCCGCCGAGGAGCGGATCGACGCGATAGTAATCGTGGGTGTGATAGCGGTGATTGCACGCCGATTGAAAGATGGGGGTCAAATAAATCGCATCAATCCCCAAATCTTGCAAGTAATCGAGTTTGTGGATAACGCCCCACAAATTTCCCCCCTTGTACCCTTGCAGCGTTGGCGGCGCATCCCAAGATTCGAGCGAGATCGATTGGGTCGAGATCCTGGCTATGGGGGATGTTGCGCGGGCAAAGCGATCGGGGAAAATCTGGTAAATAACGGCGTGTTTCACCCAGTCTGGCGTGCAAATCTGCATGAGTCCCTTCCTCCTTCCTTTAAGCCATCTTACCGATGCTGGCGGTAAGCGGTGAAGTTGGAGCGATCGCGTCGGGGTCAAATTCCTCGTTTTCGTTCGGGCAAATTTGGACTATAGTTTCAACCAAAACGCGAGTTTCACTCCCATTGAACCATGCCCGATCTCTACGTCTCCCGCTCAGACTACCATCGCACCGTCGAGCAACTGGCGGTGAATATTTATCGCGATCGCTGGAAGTTCGACCAAATCGTCTGTATCGCTCGCGGTGGCTTGCGCGTCGGTGATATTCTCTCGCGACTGTACGACTGTCCCCTCGCCATTTTAGCCGTCTCGTCCTATGGCGGCGCAACCGGTCAAGTCCGGGGCGCGATCGCCTTTTCGCGCGAACTCACCATGACCGCTCCTCGCTTGGGACGCCGCGTGTTATTGGTCGATGACTTAGTAGATTCGGGAGTCTCGCTGCAACAAACGCTCCGTTGGCTCCAGGATCGCTACGGCGAGGAGATCGACGAAATTCGCACGGCGGTGCTGTGGTACAAGAGTTGCTCGGTTATCGCGCCGGATTATTACGTCGATTATTTGCCCGACGATCCTTGGATTCACCAGCCGTTTGAGGTCTACGAACGTACCAGTCCGGCGGAGTTGGCGGCGCAATTGGAGCAAGTGGCACAATAAAACTATCGCACGCCGAAGATGGCGATCCAAATCGGTAAGGTTAAGAGTAAGCCAATGGTGCCCACGGCGAGGGTGGTGACGGTTAATTGGCGATCGAGATCGTAGGCTTCCGCCAGCACCAGAGTCGCAAACGCCGGAGGCATCGACATTTGCAGCACCATAATCAATCGCGGCGCGCCGTCCATGCCAAAACTGGAGATGGCAATTCCCATCACCAGGGGAACCAATAGCATTTTAATGCCCAAACTGATGGCGCTGCGGTTGAGATTTTGCCAAGAAGACAGTCGGCTCAGGCGCATTCCAATCAGCACCAGCGATAGGGCTAAAATCGTCCAGGCAAATTTTTGAAAGCTTTGTTCGACGGGTTCAGACAGGGGAACTTGGCGGAAGACCAGACCGAAGCCGAATCCCCACAAGATCGGATTTTTCAGCAGGGTGAGGGTGAGTTGCCAGGGTTTTTGCGCTCCTTTGCCAAACC
This sequence comes from uncultured bacterium, assembly GCA_964420595.1. Lineage (GTDB taxonomy): Bacteria > Cyanobacteriota > Cyanobacteriia > Cyanobacteriales > Geitlerinemataceae > CAYQUF01. The sequence goes on along the minus strand of CAYQUF010000050.1, from coordinate 9,205 downwards.
GAGCCGCGATCGCCACTCCTAACCCATACGCGCCCAAAACGGTGCCGAGCAAGTCGTAAAATAGCGCCCAGGCGAAATACTTTTCTCCCACTAAGGCTAAGGCGACGGGATATCCCAGATAGCCGGTATTGCCGACCATGGAGGTGAGCAGGAAGCTGCCTTGGGTGTCGGGTTTCCACCGATGCTCGGAGGAGCCGCGAGCAGATTGGCGCAACCGTATCCACCCCCACGCTAAGAGAATCCCGAAAAAAATGGCAATCCAGGCGATCGCGGGAGCAATCCACACCGACTGGGACAGTTCGGCGCGTCGTAAAAAGGCAACGATGCTAATGGGGATCCCGAACCAAAACAGAAATTTGCCGACGTAGACGGGAGCGATGGGGGGAAGGATCCGTCCTGCAATCAGACCGACGAGAATTCCGCCCCCGAGAAAGCGATACAGTTGGAGAAGTTGGTCTGCAAGGTCTTGGAACATAGGGCGATCGCGGAGGATAAACGATAAATTGGCATCCAGTCTACATCGGAGATCGTTGGATTTCGAGCTAGGATGCCAATATTTTTATATTGTTTCGGCTTTATATAACTCAAGACTGACAAAATCAATACCGATCGTGAGGAATACGCGATAAAAATAGAGGTGTTAGAACTGGGGAAAGAGGCGATCGCGCAACCGAACGCCTGGATTCGCATCAAAGCACCCCGACAGATGGGCAAAAGCTCGCTGATTAGCCGCACTCTCGATTGTGGCGAGCGACAGGAGTATCGCACGGCGTACTTAAACTTTCAACTATCAATCTTTTTAGGGAATTTTTGACGGTACTCAAACTCAATCTAGCAAACCTATTTTGTGAAAATCGCGATCGCCCTATAACTTTTCGAGCGTAAAATATTTATGCTAGATGAGTCATCCTATTCAAATCGGATTTAATGCAAATCGATATTGCAACCGTTTGTTTCCTGGTCGCACTTGCTTCGCTTTTACATGCAACGGCGTTGGTGGGTCTGTATTTCCTCGCCAATCAATATCGCGGCATTGGAATTTACACGATCGGAACTTTACTTTCGGCACTGGCATTTTCTTGCTTTGTGTTGCGATGGCTCAACCCCGAATTCCTCATATTTCGCCTTGTCGGTAATATGAGCCTTATCTCAGCACAGATTTGTTATGCAGTCGGTATTCTCCGTTTTTTAGAAAAAAAAGAGTGTAAATTTTGGATTTATTTTGTAATTTTTCTATCAACAATGGCTCAAGTTTACTATATTTATGTCGATTCCAACTACCTCATGCGGAATATCAGCATCATTTCAGTTTTGGCTGTCTCCTATACAATTGCCGGTCTAGAATTACTGCGCACCCAGAGTTCGTACCGACCGACCTCCAACTATTTTGTCGCTTCAACATTATTCCTGTGTTCAATTTTTCTAATTTTGCGTATAATTTTACTTCCCATATTTGAGATTAATGCTTTATTTGAAAGTCAATATGTCAATATATTTAGCTTTTTGTTGATTTTCGTTGTGGGATATTTCAGAAGTAGCGGATTTATTATGATGGTGACTCAAAAACTGTACCAAGATTTAAAAGCACAAGCCTGTATCGATTTTCTAACCAAACTCCCCAATCGCAGAGCGCTACCTCCCTACTTTCAGGATGCGATCGCGCAATTCCAGCACCATCAAATCCCCTTTTCCATTATCCTCATTGATATCGATCGCTTCAAGTCCATTAACGATACCTACGGACACGACGGCGGCGATGCCGTGCTGCGGCATTTGTCTTTCGATCTTCCCACAATTTTGCGATCGCGCGATTTTCTGTGTCGTTGGGGAGGAGAAGAATTTCTAATTCTCTTACCAAATACGCCACTTGACGAAGCACGACAGGTAGCCGAACGACTCCGACATCGTGTGGAAACCAGTCCGGCTGCTAACGGCTTAATCCCTTATACCATCAGTTTAGGCGTCGCCGCGTTCCAGGATTGCCATCCTAACATTGAGGCACTGATTTCCGAAGTCGATCTCGCTTTGTATGCTGCCAAAAATAATGGCAGAAATCGTGTAGAAGTTGCTCAAGTCAAACAACCATAACTCAAGCAATCGTTTTTAAAACAGCCTCGCTGTTTGCGCGCAGGGATCGAACTCAAACCGTTGGGAATAGTCTGTTTCGCCGTACAGGTTGAACGAAACCGTCGGTTCGTCGCCTAATGCTTCGACACAATGAATGGCGTCGGGTAAAAAGGTAATAATTTCGCCGGGTTCTAAGATCCGATCGCCAGTCGCTTCCACGCGATCCGGAGCCTCCGAATCAGGCGATCGCCTCCAGAGGGTATTTTTCTCGCTACCGTGCAATAATGCCACCAATCCCCAGGTGGCGTGATTGTGGACGGGGGAAACAATACCGGGATTCCAAGTCACCATTTGCACCGTGAGGGGATAGTCCGTTTCATCGTAGAGCATCGACACCGACCACCCTTGCTTCGGATCGGGTTCGGCGAGAATGTATTGTAGGGGAAGCCAAGGGGAATCGTTGAGAAATTGGCGTACTAATGGACATAACTGTTGCAAGCGGCGAACGTTATCGTCGGTATCGCGCAGAATGTCTTCGAGTTCGGTGAGGAGGCGATAGAGTCGGTACGGACTGACCCAGTCGCGATCGCGCGGGAGGGGGTTTAATTTCCGACACTGTCCGCTGTCGGTAACGAGCCAATTTTGTGCGTCCATCGACTTTTCCGTTGCAACTCTTAACTATCCTACGTCGCTTTGCTCCCTACGGGGATCTTGATTCGTCTGGCGTGCAACTGCGCGAATGGGTTCAAATCGAGGACGACTGAATTTAAGGTGTAATAACAAAATTAGCGGACTCCAATCGATCCCTGCTCTCGAAATCACAAGCTGGAAAGCGCATAATGGTAAGCAAATCCTTTCCTCTCAGTTACCGCCGCTCCCCTGGCGATCGCTAGCAAGAGCCTTGTAATGGATATCAATCGCCTTCCCGTTAAAATCGAACGATTCTTTCAAAAAATTCCCCTCCGACTCGTTCTGATCGTTCCTTTCGTCCTGCAAATCTCAGCGGCGGTGGGATTGACGGGATGGCTCTCCATTCGCAACGGACAGCAAGCCGTTAATGATGTCGCCACTCAACTGCGCCACGAAACGAGCGATCGGATCGAACAACACCTCAACGCGCAACTGGAAAATTCTCATCTTGTTAATCGAATTAATCTAGAAGCCATTCAATTCGACCATGTCACCACTCAAGATTTAACACAATTGGGAGAACATTTTTGGCGACAGTTACAAATATTTAAATCGATGGGAGTGATTTATTTTGGAGACGAGCGAGGACGATTCATTGCCGCGCAACGATTGCAAGATGACTCGTTTATTTTCGTGAAGCGGGAGCTGCCTCCATCCAATGCGATGGTGTATCGAGCCACAAAACAAGGGAAAATCGGTGAATTTGAAAAAAATATTCAAAATTTTATCGACATTCGCCAGCGTCCTTGGTATGTGGCGGCGAAGCGAGAAGGAACGTTTACGTGGGGCAATATTTTTGCCTTGCAAGTCGTGCCGCGTATCGACTTACCCGCTAGCGTTCCAGTGCGCGATCGCGAGGGGAAGATAACTGGAGTTTTAGGGACGAATTTAGCACTCGGTTCGGTCAGCGAATTTTTACAAACTTTAGAAGTTGGAAAGTCCGGACAAACCTTTGTGATCGAGCGTAATGGTAAATTAGTGGCAAGTTCGAGTTTGGATCGACCCTTTTTAACCATAAGAGATCGTACGCGGAGAATTTCAGTCACTCAAAGTCAAGACAAGTTTCTGAGAAGTTTTTCTCGAAAATTGATTAAAAAGTTTAATAGTTTTCAGACGATTTCCGAGCAGCATTTACAAATATTGATTGACGGAGAACGCTATTTTGTTGAAGTATTGCCCTATACCAATCGACTCGGACTGGACTGGCTAATTGTGGTGGTCATTCCAGAATCGGACTTTATGGCGCAGATTCGTGCCAATACAAGATTAACGATTATTTTATGCGCGATCGCCTTAGTCATTTCGACCGGATCTGGAATCTTAACCGCACGTTGGATCTCGCGACCGATCTTGCGCTTAAATGAAGCAGCTAAAGAAATTGAATGGGGTAACTTTCGACAACAAATTAAAAGCGATCGCATCGATGAAATTGGCGAATTAGCCAACTCGTTCGATAGCATGGCGTTGCAGTTGCAATCTTCATTTACCCAACTGCAATCGTTGAATCAGGCATTATCTGAAAGCGAAAGTAAGTTAACGCAGTTTCTCGAAGCTTTGCCCGTCGGCGTTTCCGTCCACGACACCAACGGACAGTTGATTTATACCAATAAATTTGGAGAAAATGCATTAGGAATTCAATCTTTTCCAAATTGTACGATTGATGAAATGTCAAATATTTTTCAGATTTATCGTACCGATACAGACGAGCCTTATCCCATCGAACAGCTTCCCATCGTCCGTGCGTTAAATGGCATGACCGTCCGAGCGGACGATCTCGAAATTCGCAATCGCGATCGCTCGATTCCGTTAGAAGTTTGGGCAACCCCAATTTATAACGAACGGAATGAATTAATTTACGCCATCGCCGCCTTTCAAGATATTAGCGATCGCAAGCACGCCGCTCTAGCACTACAAGAGAGCGAACGCAAACTCCGTCAAATTACCAATGCCATTCCCGGTGCCGTTTATCAGTATGAGTTAAAACCCAATGGCGAACAAAAATTTTTGTTTGTCAGTCAAGGAATTCGAGATTTACATGAAATTTTGCCCGAAGATGTCACTCACAATCCTCAATTGATGTGGAACAAAGTTATAGATGAAGATATTGAAGCGCTGCACGATTCAATCGCGCGATCGGCACAAACCCTAGAACCGTGGCATCTGGAATTTCGTATTCAAACAACTGATAGAATTAAGTGGATTTTAGGAGAAGCCGTTCCTAACAAGCAAGAGAATGATAGTATTATTTGGAACGGAATCTTAACAGATATCAGCGATCGCAAGGCAGCCGAACTCGCTTTACAGCAAAGCGAATTGCGATTTAGAAATATGGCGGAAAACGTACCGGGAGCGATCTTTCGCTACGTCCTGCACCCCGATGGTTCTAACCGCGTGATTTATATGAGTTCTGGTTGTTACGGTTTATGGGAAGTCGAAGCCTCGCAAGTTGAAGAAAATGCGGCGATTCTTTGGGAAATGGTACATCCCGAGGATTTACCCGCCATGTCCGAATCGGTTCTCGAATCAGCTCGCACCCTAGAACCGTGGTATTGGGAATGGCGAATTACCACGCCATCGGGTCAATTAAAATGGTTGCAATCCGCCGGACAACCCGAACGACAACCAAACGGCGACGTGGTTTGGGATACCTTAATTTTAGATGTTAGCGATCGCAAAGCGGCTGAAGAACAACTAATTTATAATGCCTTGCACGATACGCTAACCGATCTTCCCAATCGCAATCAATTAATGCAGCGGTTGGAATTAGAAATAAATCGCATCAAGCGATCGCCCAATTATCGCTTTGCAGTTTTATTTTTAGACCTGGATCGGTTTAAAACCGTCAACGATAGTTTGGGACATCTAGTAGGCGATCGTTTGCTGGTCACCATTGCGCAGAAATTAAAAGCGATCGTGCGATCCACCGATATCGCCGCACGACTGGGAGGCGACGAATTCGTCCTCGTTTTATCCGATATCGAAGGCATTCAAGAAGCCGTTCGCGTCACCGAGCGAATTTTTGCCCAACTTCAAACTCCCATCCAACTCGACGGTCGCGAAGTATTCGTCACCACCAGCATCGGAATTGTCTTGGGAAACAACGGTAACGTCAGTTCTTCCGACCTGCTACGGGATGCCGATATTGCCATGTATCGCGCCAAAGCTTGCGGTCGCGCCAACTACGAAATTTTCAACGTCCAAATGCACGATCGCGCCTTGAGACGGCTGCATTTAGAAAACGACCTGCGCCGCGCCTTAGACCGAAACGAATTCGTATTGTACTATCAGCCAATTGTTTCCCTCAATCCCGGTCGCTTAGTGGGATTTGAAGCCTTAGTACGCTGGAACCATCCCGATCGCGGATTTGTTTCGCCCGGAGAATTTATTCCCCTCGCCGAAGAAACGGGACTGATCGTACCGCTCGACTGTTGGGTGCTTCAAGCCGCCTGTCAGCAATTGGTCGCTTGGCAAAATCAGTTTTCACAGGTTTCAAACTTGAAAGTCGGCGTCAATCTCTCCGCGCGGGATTTACTCGAAGCGCAACCCGTCGAACAAGTGGATCGAGTCCTCGACAATACAGGACTAGCCAGTCACTGTTTGAACCTCGAAATTACCGAGAGTATGTTAATTCGAGATATCGAAGCGACCATCGAATTGCTCGAAGTGTTAAAACAACGCGGCGTTCAAATTAGTATCGACGATTTTGGTACCGGCTATTCGTCCTTGAGCTATCTGCATCGTTTGCCCATCGACACTTTAAAAATCGATCGCGTCTTTGTCAGTCAAATGCAAGTTGACCATCGCAATTATAGAATTGTCGAAACTATCATTGCGCTCGCAGATCGGTTGGAACTCGGAGCGATCGCCGAGGGAATTGAAAACCACCAGCAACTCCAACATTTACAGCAACTCAACTGCGAATTCGGTCAAGGATATCTCTTCGCCAAACCCCTCGCTCCCGAAGCCGCAGTTCAGTTATTCAGGCGAGAAAGTTTGCTCTAATGGTTGCAATACTTGGCGACCGGCGCGAACCATCGGCGATCCTGCATCGGGACGAACTTATAGAAAAATATTGAGCCATATCGAGGGTCACTTTCATAACGCACTAATGCAAAATCAACAACCATTTAACCGCGTTTTAATGCCAGGGTGACGCCATCGGCGATGGGAACCAAACTCATCGACACCCGTTCGTCGTCGCGTAACTTATCATTTAAGGCGCGAATCGCCTGGGTACTCTCGTCTCGAACCTGCTCGTCCGCCACCCGTCCCGACCACAGGACGTTATCAATCGCCACCAGTCCCCCCGGACGCAACAATTGCAGCGATCGCTCGTAATAATTATCGTAATTGCCCTTGTCGGCGTCAATAAAGGCAAAATCGAAGGTTTCCCCCTGTCCCGACCCCAGCAATTCGTCCAGCGTCTCCAACGCCGGCGCCAAGCGCAAATCTACCTTATCCGCCACGCCAGCCTCCTGCCAATAGCGACGCGCCACGGCGGTAGACTCCTCGCTGGTGTCGCACGCTACGATTTTACCCTCCGGTGGGAGTACCAACGCCAGACTCAGCGCGCTATATCCGGTAAACGTGCCGATTTCGAGCAATTTCGAGGCTCCCATCAACTGCACCAGCAACGCCATGAACTGACCCTGTTCCGGTGCAATCTGCATTTGCGAGAGGGGGAATTTTGCCGTTTCGCGGCGCAATCGCGCTAAAATATCGGGTTCGCGAAGGGACGCCGAACAGAGATAATCGTAAAGGCGATCGCTCAGACCGAGGGTTTGCTTGGACATGACGAGTTTTGGGATTTCTAGAGCAATTTTTGGGGACGTACAGTATACCTTAGTGGAGATTGAGCAACAGGCGAGTGGCGATCGGGAGAACGTTTCTCAACCACCTGGGAAATGCTACATACCGCCTATCCTACCGAGAATCGATCGAAGCCGAGCGATCGCGCGACGATTGGCGATCGCATTTTTGGCGCTACTATTCGCTGCGTGTACCGATATCGCGCCGTTTCCCACCCGCCAACTGGTTCGCCAAGCATTGGTGATGCAAGTCAGCCAGACGCAAGCCGAACTCACCCGTCAGTTGCACCTGGCGCGATCGCCGGATTGGGAAATTACTCGCATTTCGATTCGCGAAGAAACGCCGATGAGAATTCAAAATTTATCGAGTTTTCTCGTTCGAGGCACTTACGAATTGCGGATCGATCTACCCGCTCAAGGCGTGGTTCGCCGCCAGTATCCGTTTAAACTGTATTTGCAACGGCAAAAGGAGAATAAAACTTGGCGGTTGGCGCGTCCGCTGGAGCAAAATCGGCAGGGGAATTCCAGTTGGGCAACCTATTTAATTAAACCTCCTGGATACGAATAGCTTCAAGTTGCCAGCGCCACCCGAGAATAGGAAAGGTTTGGAGACCAAATCCCTACATTTTCCCTCGATACCTTAGCGATTGACATTGGATCGAAAGGTTCGCACTTGGCTTAAATACTGTCCCAAAAACGGCAAACCGCCAATCGCCGGAAGGAAGTAGCGGGAGGTACACAGCAGTCCCAACGCCGCTCCCGTCGCCGGATTGAAATAGGGTTGGTAAAACAAAATCAATGCCGCATCGCGGGTTCCCACTCCCGCAAACGTTAGGGGTAACAGTCCCGCCAAAATTGCCAGCGGCGAGAGTGCTAGATTTGCTAAAAATGGCGTCCAGGCGTTCAGCGCCAAAATAAAAAACCAAATTTGCAACAGGTGCAACAGCCAAATAAAAACCGAGAGTCCGGTAATTTTTGCCAGTTGGGTTTTATCCCGCCAGAAATAGGCGTGCATTTCTCCCCAAGAGAACTGTAATTTCTCTAATTTTAACTTCAATTTTCGCGGTGCTAGGGTTTTGCAAATCCGAAAAAACACCTGCGCGAATTGGCGCGACCCCAGCAACAATCCCCCGACGACAAATCCTCCCACCACGCCGACAGTCATCGTCCAAAAGAGAAGATCTTTGCGGGGATAGAGCAGTAAGCCAAACGCACACCAGAGTAAGAGCGAAAGCAAGTCGCAGGATTTTTCAAATACCACCAGCGACAGGGATAGCGACCCGTCGAGATGTCCCCGCTGTTTCATGAAGTAAGCTTTGGCGATATCTCCCATTTTGGAGGGGAGTACCATATTTAACACGCTAGCGGCGAGAATCAGGCGATTGGCTTCGCCGAAGTGCAACCCTTCCCCGGTCGGAACCAGTTGTTGCAGCCGCCACGCGGTTAGTATGGTAATGGGAATCACCATTCCCAGACTAATTGGCATCCAGAGGCGATCGCTATCTCGAAATACCGCGATTAAGCCGGGGAGGTCGATGCGACTGTAGAGGATAACCAGGAGTGCGACGCTAACGGCGATGGAGATTAGGCGTTTCATGGACGGGGTCGTGGCTGAAAGGCGATCGCTATCATACCCCTCG
>CAYQUF010000049.1:13394-27446 GCA_964420595.1 uncultured bacterium | reverse complement strand
TGGGGAGATGCCGTCAACACCGCCAGTCGCATGGAATCTCACGGAATTGCCGGGTGCATTCAAGTCACCGAAGCCACTTACCAACACTTGCACGATCGATTTGAATTGGAACGTCGCGGTACGATTCGCGTGAAAGGCAAAGGGGAGATGACAACCTATTTGTTAGTGGGGAGAAAGATCGATAATACACTCAGTCGCGATCGCCTGCAAGCCAAATGAATCGACCCCTCCTCGTCATTATCTCCGGACTCCCCGCTACGGGGAAATCGCATTTAGGACGCTGGCTGTCAAACCAATACGATTTACCGTATTTTTATAAAGATTTATTTAAAGAAATGATGTTCGACCAGACCGACAATCTCGATTGGCAGACCTCCCGTTGGTGCAGTCAAACCAGCGTCGCCAGTTTATTTTTAGTGGGTCGAGAATTGCTGCAACGCCGGATTCCCCACATCCTCGAAGCCAATTTTAAACCGACCCATGCCGAACAATTCCAGGCAATTGCCAAACAATTCAATCCCGATGTCGTTCAAATCCAATGTTACTGCGATGGACGAGTATTAATCGAACGATTCAAACAACGCGCCGAATCTGGAGAAATGCACCCCGGACACCGAGGAATGGAATTTTTTCCGTATCTCCGAGATACCCTTATACGGGGTCAATCGGAACCAATTCCCATTGAATCGGAATTTATCGCGATCGATACAACAGATTTCAATAACGTCGATTATCGTCCCGCCTTCCAAGCGATCGAAAAACGCCTCGCTTCTCCCAATCGCGATCGCTTCTATTCATAGACCGTCCAATTCTCTCTGTGTCCTTTGTGTCTTTGTGGTAAAAATTACAGAAAAAAGCGCGACAGCAAACCGCTGCCACGCCAATGTGTCTCCTCTCTCCAAACTTAAATTAAACCGTAACCTTGAGGTTCTCCTCCCAACGGCGGGGGGTCGCTTCCTTGCGAATATCCTTCCAAATCTGCGTCGCCGCCAAGGCACCATCCCCCGCAGCCACGATCGCCTGATTCAATCCAACTTTCAAGTCACCAATTGCGAAAATGCGCGGATGGGACGTGCGACCCACTTTATCGGTCACCAAATTACCACCTTTGCGCTCTAAATTCAACGGTTCGAGATAGGTATTGTGGTAGCGAGATCCCATCGAAATTAAACCTGTCTCTAATTCTACCACCGTTCCGTCTTTTAATTCGACCCCGGTCATGTGGTGATGTTCTCCTAAAAATTGCTCGATTGGCGTTTCGATTAACTGATAGCCGTGGTCGCTCAACTTTTGCCGCATTTCGGGACTCACCTCAAACGCGCCGTGGGTAAACACGGTGATATACGGCGTAAACCAACTCAGGTTAAACACCATCTCCTCAATACTCGATTCGCTTCCGGCGAAGAAACCGCATTTCTTATCGCGCATTTCGTGACCGTCGCACACCATGCAAACGTGCAAGTTGTACCCGGCATATTCGTAGACGTTGCGCATATCTTCCAGCGGCGGCAAGTTATCAATAATCCCGCTAGCCGCAATGATATACTTAGCGCGAAGCGTCGGATAAATGCTCTTGCTCCGACCGACTTTCACCCGCACCGCAAACGTATCGCCTTCGTCGGTCACTTCTTCCACAAATCCATTGAGAAAGTCTCCGTCGAGCAGCGATTCGTAATGCTCTTGACCTTGCTTTAACAATTCCCGTCCCGGCGTATCTGGCGGCAATCCCAAATAGTTATGTAACTCTTGCATCCAGAACGATCGCGCCTTACCTTTATCGATAATTAAACTATCGAGATCGTAGCGTTGCAGGTAAATTCCCGCCGACAGTCCGCCAGCACCGCCACCGATAATAATCACGTCATAAATGCGATCGCTCTGTTCGCTTACATTTTTCTTAGTCAGTCTCATAAATTCCTCCAATTTAACTTGCAAGTGAGGGAAAATCGGGGCAGATTGCGCGCGTTCCCCATTGGCAACCCACCCCATTAATTGCCGATCGCTTATTAAACGATCTCGATCTTACTCGTTCCCTTTCGCCGTTTCCAATCCCGATCGCTGCCATTCGAGCATTCCGCCGGAAATGTTGTAAACTTGCTGAAAGCCCCATTTCGCCAGGCGATCGGCAGCTAAGGGCGATCGGTGCGCGCTCAGGCAAACCACCGCTACGGGTTCGTCTCGCGGCAACTGTCTGAACCACTCCGGTAGCACCCATCTGCGAATGCCGGGAATGCCGCCGAGCAGGATTCTGGGCAAACTGAGATTGAGCGCACCCGGAACGTGACCGGAGCGGTATTCCAACTGCGATCGCACGTCAATTAATCTCGGCGGATGGGTTTGCTGCACGTACTCCTGCGGCGATAAGTCGGTTACCATCGGCTGTTGCGGCGTTGAAGTAGTCGTCGTCATTATGATTTCTCCTTGTCTCTACAACGATCGATTGCTAGACCCACCAAGGTTTCTCTCCAGTGCGGGGGTCGAGATCCGTCCACGGCGACAGCCGAATGTAATCGCCATCCAAACTGACCCGTGCCAATTTCAACGGACGGTCGGCGGGTCCGCGTTCCACTGACCCGTCCGGACCAAAGCGAGACCCGTGACACGGACATTGAAACTGTCCGGCGTTACCATTCCACGGGAAGGTACACCCCAAGTGGGTACAGTTATCCACAATTCCCAGTTCGTCCAGGGTCTTCCCTTCGCGGACGGTGAGATAGGTCGGTTCGCCATCGAGTCCCGTTACCAAGGCGCGGGTTCCCACGGGTTCTGATAAAATCTGAGATGCCGGAATCGGGTGACCCATCTTGTCTTTGGCAATCATCGACCCGTCACTGCTTCCTTCTTTTGGCGGAACGAAGTATTTCGCCGCCGGATAAAGTGCCGCACCGGCGGTAGCGGCGACCGCAGCACCGCTGATGAAGTTCAGCAGTTTCCGCCGCGACATGGACGGACTTTGATCTTGGTTGAGTGGCAAACTTTCTGTCATGGTCGATCGACCTCCTTAAAGATAATGAACTGATGCCAGGTGTAATTTCCTTAAAAGCGATAGAGGGACGTTCGCGATCGCTCATTCCCGGTTTCCCCCAATCGAGGGAAGGGTGAGAAAATTGAGGAACGCGATCGCTCGTCTATGGGTTAACGATCGCCTTGTATTGGGGCATTATTGGTATTAATTCCCAACAGGCGATAGAGGGGACAGAAGCTGACCGCAGCGGTGAGCGCCACAACGACGGCAGCAACGGACAGTCCAATTCCCAAGCCAGAACCGCTGTAGGCGGTCAAGCCAAGAGACAGCAGAACTGCCGCAAATGCGACGCGAATTAGGCGATCGAAGATACCGACGTTGGCAAACATAGTCGATCCTCCTATGAGTGTGGCTGCAATATTTCGTGTGGTTTTGTAATGCTTCTTCACTTTACAATCTATAACTAAATAGTAATTTAGTCAAGTTAATTTGGAATCGTTTTCAGAAATAGTCCGACTCGTGTAGGTGTGGTTCGGGTTGCCGATCCGCGCGATCGTTTCCTCAAAACCTGGTTTCAAAGCTATTGCTCCCCCCCAACCCCTCGTGTTATAATTCGGGTATCCGAACATCGCTCGACCTCAAAAAAGCGACTCGCCCTTGAGGTGCGAGCCACGAAAAACGGACGCGATGCCGCCTGGGAAGCGAAAAACTGGCTCCCCAAGCAAACATCTAGCCTGCCAAAAATTAACCAGTCAGTCCGAGTTCAAAGGTAATATCGCGCACGCCTTCGACCTGCTCCACCTGCTCTAGAATCTCGCGCGCCGTTTCTTCGTCTGCAACCGAACCCGAGAGAATCACCGCACCGCTATCGACATCGATGGTTAAATCCTTGCCGACAATATCGCGAATATCCTTCTGAATCTGGCGATCGCTGCGTTGTTGTGCTTGAGAGCCGCCAACCTGCATCACGATCCCTTCAAACTGACTCGACGACGCCTTCGTAACCGTTTCTTCAAAGACCCGTGGCGAAGTACCGCCTTGAGCCGCCATGGCTGGAGCCGCCGAGGTCAAAGTCAAAGCCGCCACGCCAAACAGCGCGATCGCGCCTCTTCTCCAGCGACGGTGCGACATCGCCATCGCCGCTGCTACGATGCCAGTCACAATCAAAAAGTTCATAACCATAGAGAGATACTCCAAATTCAACATCGCGATCGAGAGCGCATCCCGATCGCAGACGAGCAAAAGTGCCCATCCACCCAAAACTCTATAAAAGCAACCGATTGCCGATCGTCATTCTTTAGATAGATATATTATTTTTTGACTTTAAGCCAAATTTAACGAGTTTGCGATCGCCTAAATTTAATTCATGAGATAATTTTTTCGAGCGCGAACTTCCGTCCCTCGAGCAGCTCCATCGATCGACCGAACAACATCGAACGATGGATCGCGACAAACCCTCTAAATTCTCAAAAATCGCGATCGCCGTAAATCCCAAAACGCCTGCACTGCAAGGCATATATCAAATTCAACCTTTCCCGGAAGCAAGCTATTTGACTGAATAACCAATTAGTTATACAATAAGCTTAATCGAACTAAACGATACAGAACTTAGATAGATAGCAATTATTGCATCGTCAATACCATCGGAGGCGTTTAAGAATGGCTCACATCGTCGTCATCGGTGCAGGCATCGCAGGGTTGCCCACCGCTTACGAACTCAGACACATTCTCCCGCGCGAACATCGCGTCACCTTAATTTCAGATAAACCGAAATTCACCTTTATCCCCTCCCTACCCTGGGTCGCCTTTGGCGAGATCGGACTGGATCGCATCCAACTCGACCTCGACAAACTCCTCAAAGGACGCGGCATCAACTGGGTTTCGGGCAAAGTCACCGAAATGGATCCCCACGATCGATGGCTGGTCGCCGGTGACGAAAAAATCGAATACGACTACGCCATCATCGCCACCGGTGCCGAACTGGCAATGGATGCCATCCCCGGACTCGGACCCGAGCAAGGCTATACCCATTCCGTGTGCAATCCCCACCACGCCGAACTCGCCAGAGACGCCTGGGCAGAATTCGAAAAAGATCCCGGTCCCATCGTTGTCGGAGCCGTTCCCGGCGCGAGCTGTTTCGGTCCGGCTTACGAATTCGCCCTCCTCGCCGACTACTACCTGCGCAAAAAAGGACTGCGCGATCGCGCCTCCATCACCTTCGCCACCGCCGAACCCTACGCCGGTCACCTCGGGATTGGCGGTATGGCCAACTCCCGCCACCTGGTTACGGAGTTAATGGCGCAAAAAGACATCGAACTGATCGAAAACGCCAACATCACTAACATCACCCCCGACACCATCCACCTCGGCGACGGTCGCCAGCTCCCGTTTAAATTCTCCATGCTGCTGCCGCCATTTCGCGGTCCCGCCTTCATCCGCAACGTTCCCGGTCTTGGCGATGCCAAAGGCTTCGTCCCCGTCAAACCCACCTACCGCCATCCCGAATTTCCCTCCATCTACAGCGCCGGCGTCGCCGTCAAACTGCCGCCCCCCGAAGAAACGCCCCTTCCCGTCGGCGTCCCCAAAACCGGACAGATGACCGAAGCCATGGGCATGGCAGCCGCCCGCAATATCGCCCGCGAACTCGGCGTCATCAAGAGCAATCCCGTCACCCCCACCCTCGAAGCCATCTGCATGGCAGACTTCGGCGACACCGGTATCTTGTTCGTCGGCGACCCCGTATTGCCCGACCCCGTCACCCGAACCCGCCGTCGGGCTATTGCCATGCGAGGTCGTTGGGTGAGCTGGTCGAAACTCGCCTTTGAAATCTTCTTCATGAACAAAATGCGCTTTGGGTTGGCAGTGCCCTGGTTCGAGCGTTGGGGCTTGCGCGCCATGGGCTTGTCCCTGATCGAACCGATGAGTGAAGCCCAAGAAGAAGAAGAGGTTGCCACTTACGCCCCTTAACCGGGATTGGTTTTATGACTCGTTTTACCAATGCTCTCGATGTGCCCAATTCAAATCGGTCGATGACGCTTCCTTCTGAAGAACTAGACTGGCTCGCCAGTCGCTTCAAAATCCTCAGCGAACCCACTCGATTGCAAATTCTCGCCGCCATTTGCGCCCAAGAGTGCAACGTGGCCGAAATCTGCGATCGCACTGGACTATCCCAAGCCAACGTCTCCAAACACCTGCGCTTGCTCAAGGATGCCAAGGTCGTCGCCTGTCGCCGCCAGGGAGTGTGTCGCTACTACCGCCTCATCGACGCAGATTTATTAAACCTGTGCGTCCGAGCGCGTCACAACATTAGCGATCGCGAAGCGTGTTCGGAACGAACGTATCGCGAAGGGGACTAGAGCATTTCCAAGGTTGATGGGGGACGCCCTCGGGTTGCCTGTAACCTTCCTCAATCGCTGCTCTAAGCCGAGAGATCGGGAGAGACGCCCCCTTACCCATTCCCCGCTCTCCCTTTCCCACTCGCCCCATCAATCAAACTTACTATTTTAAGGAGAAAACTATTATGCAAAATTCAGTCATTCGCCCGCCCCAACTTTATAAATATCTTCCCGGTAAAAAAACGATCGGTCTGGTCGGACTCACCATTCTCCTCGCCGGAGGAGCAGGCTGGTGGCTCGGTGCCGCCCCCCGTCATTCCGACGCCGTCGCCGAAGCGACCGAACAAGGGGAACAACCCCTGCGCGTCAATACCGTCCTCGCCTCTAAATCTGCCGCCGCCGGAAAGCGCACCCTGACCGGAACTCTCGAACCCGTCGAAGAAGTCACCCTCGCCAGTCGGGTCATGGGGTTAATCCAACAATTGCCCGTTGATGAAGGAGACTACGTCGAAGCCGGTCAATTGATTGCCGAGATCGACGTCAACGACATTCAAGCCCAACGCAACCAAGCCGAAGCCGCCATTCCCCAAGCTCGCGCGGCAGTTTCGGTGGCACAGTCAGCCTACATCACGGCGCAATCCCAGCAAAATCAAGCCCTCTCGGCGCGAGACGAAGCGATCGCCGCCAAGCAAGAAGCCGAATCGAAACTGCAAGAAGCACGGGCGCAACGGGAAGAAACCCAAGCCGAACTCGCCGACGCCAAACTGCACCAACGGCGCATGGAGATGTTGCAATCGGAAGGTGCCGTCAGCCAGTCGCAACTGGATCGCGCTAACACCGAAGTCGCCCGCCTGGAAGCACACCTCGACCAAATGCAAGCCCGCATCGAGCAAAATAAATCGGCACTGGCACAAGCGGAAAACCGCATCCAACAAGCGAATATGCGTATCGACCAAGCCGAAGCCCAAGTGCAACAAGCCGAAGCCGAAGTGGATCGCGCCCGTGCTGGGGTAGACGAAGCGATCGCGGGAGTCGAGCAAACCCAAGCCAACTTGGATTACGGCACCCTCACCGCCCCCTTTGATGGCGTCATCACCCGCAAGCATACCGAAATCGGTGCCATGGCTGGAGCGGGACAACCCATCGTCACCATCGAGAGTACCAACCGTCTCGACTTTAGCGTTCCGGTGCCCGAATCGGCGATCGGTCAGTTTGCCAAAGGCGATCGCGTCTCCGTCTACATCGACGCCCTGCAACGCTCGATTTCCGGTCGCGTCAACCAAATCATCCCTTCGGCAGATCCCAAATCGCGCAACTTTACGATTGAAATTAGATTGAGTGCCGATCGCGACGCCATCCCCGGAATGTTCGGTCGCCTCAAACTCGACACGAGCGATCGCCAAATTCTCACCTTACCCGAAACGGCGTTGGTGAAACGGTTGGGCATCGCTGGCGTTTACAAAATCGAAAACGGCAAAGCCGACTTCCAACAAGTCACCACCGGCGCCACCCACGACGGCGAAATCGAAATCTTCTCGGGGGTAGGAGATGGCGATCGCATTGTCGTCAATCCCTCCTCCGAACTCGCCGACGGTCGCCCCGTCAGGTATTAGTTCGACTGAATCTAACCTTATTTGTAGCTATCGGAGATGTCCCGTGAAACGATTCGCCCCAGCCTTTATCGCCTTCGCGATCGCCCTGTTCGCCTGGGTTGCCCATCCCGCGATCGCCTCTGCTAGCGTCGATCCGCAACAACTCTCCAACGTCGTGCAAGAATTGGAAAACCTCGATCGCATGCGCTCCAATCTTGCCTCCACCCTCGAAGGTCGCGACGCCGAACCGACCCTGCAAACGTTCAAGCAAGTCTGCAAGCCCGTCGGAATGCGAGCCAAGCAACTCAGTCAGGAAAACCCCTGGCAAGTCAAGCAACTCGCAGGCAAATACCGCAATCCCGCTCACGCACCCGACACCGAACCAGCAGAAGTTGCCCTGAAACGGTTCCAAGAGAATCCCGACCTGATCGGATTTTGGCAGCACGAAACCCTCGACGGCACCGAAGGCGTCCGCTACTACCGTCGCATCGACGTCGAAGCCAGTTGTCTCGCCTGTCACGGTGCCAAAGCCTCTCGCCCTCAATTCGTTAAAGACAAATACCCTCAAGATCGCGCCTACGACTTTGAAGTCGGCGACCTGCGCGGGATGTACGCTGCCTTCATTCCCGAAGTCCGTTCCGCCATGCAACAGGCATTGCAGAATTAACGGCAACCAACCTCCGCCCAAATTGAAACGCTAACCGTCGTCAATTGGAGGAAATTCTAATGAAACGACTCATCACCCTCATTACCGTTACCTCGCTGCTGGCGACTGTCATGGCAACCGATGCCTTTGCCCAAGGCAGAATGAGAGGTCGTCCCAATCCCACCGCCCCCAGCGCCAGAATTTACGACACCGCCACCGTCGAAACCATCAGCGGCGAAGTCGTTCGCGTGGATCGCATCCCCTCAAGGCGCGGTCGCGGTTACGGCGTTCATGCCACCGTCCGCACCGAAACCGAAACCATCGAAGTTCACCTCGGTCCCCAGTGGTATCTCGATCGCAACCAGTTCAACCTGCGATCGGGCGATTCTGTAGAAATTACCGGATCGAGAATCAGCCAAGATGACACCTCGTTTCTCATTGCCGCATCCATTCAAACCCCAGAACGCGCTATCGTCCTGCGCGACGAATCTGGAATTCCCCTGTGGAGCGGTCGCAATCGCCGCTAAATCCCTGGTCGATCGGGGACGCCTTCGGGTCGCCGGTTGCCTTCATTGAGGTGTAGCGCCCCTCACCAACAACTGCTCTAGCACCATTCAGTTATTAACATTAAGGAGAAATCGCCCTATGTGGTGTCGAATTCGACAAATTTTTTCGTGGTTGCTGCTCGTCGGTGCCTTAGTCCTACTGATTTTCATCGGACTTGGCGGTCTGGACGCCAAACCCGCCGCCGCCGACATCCGCCGCATTGACGAAGCCGAAAACCAAGTTCTGTATCAATCCCGGCAAAAATTAGTGGATCGCGCCGGGAATGCGTGGCGAGCCGTTGCCTTCAAACGCATCCGTCCCGACGGCGACACGTCCTTTCAAGTTCGCTTGGTCGGCTTCCCCGGTCGCGATCGCATCGACCATTCTCAACCCCTTAAAATTCGCAACGTGACCGGCAAAACCCTAGAAGCCGAAGACGTGACCGAACAAGCCTTCGCCGATGTCGAAACGGGCGCGCCCGATAACGTCGGTCAGTACGACCTCAAGCCCATTCTCGACGATTTGCCCACCTCTCTCGACGTGGAACTGATTCTCCCCACGCGATCGGGTGCCCTCGAACTCCCCGCCTCCCCGGTGGTCATGCAGGAATGGCAGAAAGTGGCCGATCGCGGCTAAGTCGAAGCGGGAGATAGGGAGAAAATTTTTCCGCTCTAACCCCCATTGTGTCTCGATCTGGAATCCAGCCGATCGCTTGGCACTCAATGGAACCTCATTTGTCGGGTGGGAATTACCGATTAATTGGAAATTGTGCCGATCCCCTGCAAACGAGTAATGCCCGCTGTTTGTTCGAAGTGTCGCCCTGTAAACCCCCTAGATCCCAGATCCCCCTTGACCAAACAGGGGGATTTTTGTTGTATCGCGTTCTCTCTGCGCTCTCTGGGTATGGAATGGTGGGCATTGTGAGTTTCAATGGATCGGTACGATTGGGCATCGATCGGCAATGCCCACCCTACGGCTCTCTCTGCGCCTCTCCATCGAAAAAATTAGCTTCCAGCATTGACTAAATAACTAAATAGATATATAGTTGATTATAGTATTGAAACCAAGCGCTCGTTTGGATTGCCAGATAACCCGAACGCGCATCGCAGAACGAGCCAATCCCTGTTTTTCAGACAATACGCAACAAATTTCCCGATCTCGGATTCCCGAGCGGGTCAATGCAGCCAACATTCAAAGAGGTTACCAATTATGGCAAACTTATTCTCCCCCCAATGGATGGAAGCCTACCAACAAAAGTGGAACGGCGAACCCGAACTCTCCGACGCCCTCGAACAAATTAACTTCAACGCCGTCATCGGCTACGGGTTCAAAGGCGACGACACCCCCAAAGGCGTCCTCAAAGTCGAAAACGGCAAAGCCGTCAACGCCGGCGAATATCAAGGCGAACAACTCAACTGGGACTTGCGCGCCGACGAACAAGACTGGAATAACTGGTTGAACAAAGGCTTAAACATGATGAGCCTGGGCATGGCATACACCCGAGGCAAACTCAAATTTGAAGTCGGCGACTACGGCGCGATCGTCAAAGACCCGCGCATGGTCGGACCGTTTATTAAATCTTTCAATGTCATGGGACAGGTTGCCTAACTCGGAGGAATAATGGAGGTAGGAGGAACCCGCGTATCCTCCTGCCATTGGCGCAGTCAGCTTAAGAGAGGATCGTTTATGAGTGCAACCGCAAACGCGCCAGCCTTTACTTCAGTCTACGGACCCGTCTCGTCCTGGCGATACGGGCGATCGCTCGGGATCGATCCCATCGGTTCGACCTCGGCGTGTTCGTTTAATTGCGTGTATTGCCAGCTCGGCGAAATCGAAATTAAAACCAGCGATCGCCAAATTTTCGTCCCCACCGATCGCATCTTGCAAGACCTGCAACCCTTCGCCCCCTGGGACGACATCGATGTCATCACCCTCAGCGGGAGCGGCGAACCCACCCTGGCACTGAACTTGCACGACATCATCACTGGCGTCAAAGCCATGACGGGCAAACCCGTCGCCGTGCTGACCAACGCCACGCTCCTGAGCGATCCGGACGTGCGCGAAGCCCTCTCCCACGCCGACATCGTCGCCGCCAAACTCGACGCCACCTCCCCCGAAACCCTCCAGGCGATCGACCGACCCACCCCCGACATTAACTGGGCGCAACTCTGGGCGGGGTTGCAACAATTTAGCGCGACCTATCCCGGTCGGCTCGACATCCAAACCATGATGATGTCGCCCTGGAAAAGCAACACCCAACAAGCCTATATCGATCTCATTAAAACCCTGCAACCCCACGAAATCCAACTCAATACCCCCACCCGTCCCAAACCTCTAAAACACGAATTTGACGCCCGGGGCAATCACAGCAGCGCCGACGATCGCCCTTATCGCGTGCGGACGTTCAAACAATTGTCGCCCGAGCGGTTGCAACAATTTGCCCGAGACATTCAATCCGCAACCGGCATTCCCGTCCGGTGCGCCCCGAGCAAATCTAAATCATTGAAGACTCAAAACTAACTGTCAATTCTCATGGCTAAAACCAAAAAAAGAACCCTTAAACCCAAAACCATTACCCCCGCCCAACTCAACATTCGCCAGTCTCAACTGTTAATTATCGACGTGCGCGGCTGGTTGGAATACCTCATCGGACACATTCCCGGCGCGCGCCAAATGAGTCGCGGTCGCATTCTCAAAGAAGTTCCTAAAGACCGACCCCTCGCCGTCACCTGCCTGTCGGGAACCCGCAGCCAACCGACCGCCCAGTGGCTCGCCCAGCAAGGATACGAAAAAGTCTACAACTTGCAAGGGGGCTGCATGGCATGGCAGCAAGCCGGACATCGCCTCAAACGCGGCACTCGCCCGTAGCCGACCGCACCCGGCTGAGAACTGAAATTTAACATTTTCGATCGCCCGGGAAAGGCAATCGAGCGATCGCGCTGGCGATCCATCTCGACCTGGGAATCGACTGTCCATCGTCAAACGTTTTATTGCTATGACAACCGCGATCGCAACCCTTCCCTCCCTACAAATCGGCAAGTTCGTGGCACGCTATCCGATCGTTCAAGGTGGAATGGGCATCCGGATTTCTGGGGCGAATCTCGCCGCCGCCGTCGCCAACGCTGGGGGAATTGGCATCATCTCGGCGGTCGGACTGGGGTTAAATTCTCCCTACTACGACCCCAAAACCCGCAAGGGCAATTTCTTTGAAGCCAACCGCCTCGCCTCGATCGACGAACTCAAACGCGCCCGCCAACTCAGTCCCGACGGCATTATCGGCATTAACGCCATGGAAGCCGCCCGCGATCGCGAAACGTTGGTCCGCACTGCCGTCGAACACGGTGCCAACCTGGTGATTTCGGGGGCGGGATTGCCCATGCACCTACCCGAATACGCCAACGCCAACCCAGACGTAGCACTCGTCCCGATCGTTTCGAGTTCCCGCGCGGCAAAACTCATCTGTCGCAAATGGCAGCGTCAGTACGATCGCCTCCCCGACGCCTTCGTGGTCGAAAATCCCAATAGCGCTGGCGGACATTTAGGCGCAAAAGCCGACGAACTCGGCGATACTGCCCTCGATGGCGATCGCGTTATTCCCCAACTGCTCGATTACCTTCAAAACGACCTGGGCGTCGATATCCCCGTCATTGCCGCTGGCGGGATTTGGGATCGCGCCGACATCGATCGCGCCTTAGCATTAGGAGCCAAAGGCGTGCAAATGGGAACTCGCTTCATCACCACCGACGAATGCGACGCCGATATTCGTTACAAACAGTATCATTTAAACGCCCGATCGGAGGATGTGGTCATTGTTCCCTCTCCAGTAGGATTGCCAGGGCGAGCGTTAAACAATGCATTCGCGCGCAAGGCAATTGCTGGCTCCGACGAACTGGAACGACGCTGCCTTGCCAACTGCTTGCAAGTTTGCAAGTGTCGCGACAACCGAGAAGGATACTGCATCGTTCGGGTACTCGATAAAGCTGCCCGAGGCGACGTCGAAGACGGATTGATTTTTGCTGGAAGTAACGCCGGACGTGCCGACCGAATTATGCCCGTTGCCGAATTAATGGCAGAGTTAACCCGTCCGACTGCCACAGCCCCCGCACCGTAATGCCTCGAACGACACTGGCAGGTTGTCCGCAACTCGGCGTTCCCAACTGCACTTGGGGACACTCGCCCTGACCACTCTATGGGAACCACAGATGCGAGAACCAACTTTAGGACGCCAGGAAGGGGCAAATACCATGGAAATCAACGAGATGCTGCGGCGATACGCTCGGGGCGATCGCAGTTTTCGCGGCATCGACCTTCGCGAAATTGCCCTCATTAACGTTAACTTCACCGAAGCCGACTTTACCGGAGCGGATCTCAGACAAGCTCAATTGGGTCGCGCCGACCTTCGCGCCACCATTTTCAACGCTGCCGATTTGAGCGAAGCGCTCCTGTGGGGCGCAAACTTAACCGATAGTCAATTTGTTCGCACCCTCTTGCGAGAAGCCGACCTCAGCGGTGCCAATCTAGTGGCGGCAGATTTGAGCGAATCGAATCTCGTCAAAACCTGCTTCAACGGCACGAACTTATCCAAAGCCAAATTTATCGGCGCGCTCGCCATTGAAATCGATTTGCGCCCGACCTCCGACCAGCGTACGGATCTGGGGTTCGCCGATTTGAGCGGCGCGGATTTCAGCTACGCCCAACTCAGCGGCGTTTTCATGCCCCGAGCCAACTTCAACGGCACGAAACTGTGTCGGGCGAACTTCAGTACCAGTTTCCGACAGGGATTCGTCACCGATCTCAGCGGCGTCAGCTTTCGAGGAGCCGATCTCAGTTATGCCAACCTCAGCGGGACGATTCTGCGGGAGGCGGATTTCTCCGATGCCGATTTAACCGGAACGAATTTGAAAGGAGCCGATTTAGGCGGGGCAATTTTACCCAACCGAATCATGGGCGATCGCGCCTGAGCGTTCT